>NZ_JAWJBT010001872.1:0-223 GCF_046536035.1 Halomonas sp. SIMBA_159 | reverse complement strand
TGGCGCGCCCGGGAGGATTCGAACCTCCGACCCCCTGATTCGTAGTCAGGTACTCTATCCAGCTGAGCTACGGGCGCTTTTCAGTCATCACTTAATCACTCAAGCAATGAATAACACTGTAACATCAAATACTTACCTTTGCAACTTGGCGCGCCCGGGAGGATTCGAACCTCCGACCCCCTGATTCGTAGTCAGGTACTCTATCCAGCTGAGCTACGGGCGC
>NZ_JAWJBT010001871.1:0-228 GCF_046536035.1 Halomonas sp. SIMBA_159 | reverse complement strand
AGCGTGGCTTCAGATTTCCCCGGCTTGGCGGTCTTGAATGGCACGATGGCGCCGTGGTGCACCGCCGGCGCGGGGGAGAGGCTGAGGCGGGCGCGGGTGCAGACCGCCTTGAGCACCGACATCGGCTCGCACCGCTGGATGCCGGGGTTGCTGGCGACGGCCAGCGCCGCCGTCTTGAACCGACGCTGAGCCACGTCCGTCCCCGGTAGGGACTGGATCATCGTGCCC
>NZ_JAWJBT010001870.1:0-228 GCF_046536035.1 Halomonas sp. SIMBA_159 | reverse complement strand
ACCCGCACCATGCGGATCGCGGCCGAACCGGTCCGGGCGGCGCCGCAGGGCGCGTGAAGCGACGGGATGGACCCGATGTTCGCAGTGGTGAAGACCGGCGGCAAACAATACCGTGTCGCCAAGGACGATGTTATCAGGGTCGAACGGCTCGCCGCCGAGCCGGGCGATGTCGTCGCGCGGGACGAGGTGCTGATGGTCTCGGGGGATGACGCCGCGCCCAAGGTCGGG
>NZ_JAWJBT010001869.1:0-228 GCF_046536035.1 Halomonas sp. SIMBA_159 | reverse complement strand
GCCGAGCGTGGGCAAGGCGTGGTAGACGATGGGCCGTCCCGTGGACGGGAAGTGAGTCGCTACTGGAATGACTGCCACAGCATGCGGGACTTGGCCTATTTCAGCCCCTTGACGAAAGAGGTATGGCGGCGTGCACAGCAGGGGCGCGATCCTCTCGGCCTGGATGCTCAGCTCCTCAGCTTGCTCGCATTACGCTGGCCAAACCCGCAGCACCCATCCGTGCACTGG
>NZ_JAWJBT010001868.1:0-208 GCF_046536035.1 Halomonas sp. SIMBA_159 | reverse complement strand
AAAAAACGTTCTTGGTGATTGTGCCGATCATGGTTTTCGGCGTCGTTTTCGGATTTCTCGGCCATTATGTGCAAGTTGGCCCGCTGTTTACGGCCGAGCCCGTAAAAGCAAAGCTCGAACGGCTCGACCCGATAAAAGGCATAAAACGCAGATTCTCAGTCCGCGCCCTGGTAGAGCTCCCCAAGTCCTTATTGAAAATCGCCATTCT
>NZ_JAWJBT010001867.1:0-228 GCF_046536035.1 Halomonas sp. SIMBA_159 | reverse complement strand
GTCAGGTTATAAACATAAGCGTAAATGAGATAGAAGATCACCAGGCCAATATCCATCAGCAGGGCCTGCCATAAACCGATCTCCAGCCACCAGGCCATGATGGGCAGCGTCAGCCACAACAAACAGATCTCAAAGCCCAGCGCATGCACAATTCGTTGTTTGGTGCTTTTGTGCACATGGCCGGCGTACTTCAGCATGGCTCTATCAAACCACAGGTTATAGACATAG
>NZ_JAWJBT010001866.1:0-228 GCF_046536035.1 Halomonas sp. SIMBA_159 | reverse complement strand
CGCAAAGGAATCGCCAAAATCTTTTCGGTTACCCAGGATAACGGCCCCACCCGTGTGCCTTTCAAGCTGTCCTGGAAACGCAACAAAGTGAAGTGCGAGCTGGCACTGGTGACCGGTAAGAAGATTCACGATAAACGCGCGACCGAGAAGGAGCGGGACCGGGGCCGCAAAAAAGGCCGAGGTATGGGGGCGGCGAACAGGGCAGCACTGGGCGATGGGGGCTGAGCG
>NZ_JAWJBT010001865.1:0-228 GCF_046536035.1 Halomonas sp. SIMBA_159 | reverse complement strand
CGGCCGCTGGAACCGCCTGGTGTTCATTCACGGCGTCCGCTACGCCTGCGACCTCGGCTACCGCGACAAGCTCGAGAAGCTCGCCGCCGAGAACCCCAACGTCTACTACATCCCCGCCGTCACCCGGGAGCCCGAGGACAGCGACTACGACGGACCCCGCGGCCGGTGCCAGACCGTGCTGACCCAGGAAAACCTCGACCAGCTCGCCGGCGGCGTGAAGCTCGATCC
>NZ_JAWJBT010001864.1:0-228 GCF_046536035.1 Halomonas sp. SIMBA_159 | reverse complement strand
TGGCGGCGCCACACCCTTGGCTTGAGGTGGCGCACCCCGCCAGCAGCAGGCTGGCCGCGAGTACCGACAGCACGGCCACCCGAAAAGGGATCATGCGCCTGCGGTGACCGATCATCTACGCCCTCCTGAGTCGATACGCTGGATACACCCAGCAAAAACGTGCCCATCAAAGCGCTGTGTCAGACGGATGTCAAGACAGCAGCGGGTAGGCAGCGTCAAGCTGAACGG
>NZ_JAWJBT010001863.1:0-228 GCF_046536035.1 Halomonas sp. SIMBA_159 | reverse complement strand
GATTAAACCGCCGATGGCCATGTGTGCTTCCTCCGTGAATAAGCATTGCAGACAGTAAAGCACACGGTGGTTGGGGCGGGCGGACTCTTTTACGCCAAGGGCAGTGTCGGTTCGCTCCCTTCATGACCTACCCTCACTGCCTCTCTTCGGAGAGTGGCCTTCGAGGGAGCGCGCTATGGAGGGAGGAGCACTACGCTAGGACGGAATTTTCAGGCAGCGTGATTTGCC
>NZ_JAWJBT010001862.1:0-228 GCF_046536035.1 Halomonas sp. SIMBA_159 | reverse complement strand
TGTCGATCTATCATACCTGCATTTGGTTTCCTGATATCACCATCGCAATGTCTGCTCAAACTAGAGAAAATGCCGCATCTATAAGTGAAGAAAAACATAACGAAATCATAAAGTGGTTTCCTTTAATAAAAAATGAATTATCTGGAAAGCCCTCTTTCACCAAAGATAGTGTAGAAGTCAATTTTTCTTCTGGAGGAACATACTCCGTTTTGCCTAATGCTCAATCCA
>NZ_JAWJBT010001861.1:0-228 GCF_046536035.1 Halomonas sp. SIMBA_159 | reverse complement strand
CTATGAATCTCAGTAAGGGTGAAATCTGGATTGTTAAACATAGTCATGAAATCTTCAATTCCATCTTGTGATACAGGTGGTAATTGTCCTGTATCTCCTATGAATAGAATTTTAATACCGAATGACTTCAGATCTTTCATGATCTTACCATCCACCATTGATGCTTCATCAATTACAATCAGCTTTAAATGAGATAATTCGTTTTTTGATTTTCTCTCTAATTGCAAG
>NZ_JAWJBT010001860.1:0-228 GCF_046536035.1 Halomonas sp. SIMBA_159 | reverse complement strand
GATCCTGTCGACCATGCCGATTAAATCGCGGTCGCGAATATGCTTTTGAATCAGTTCCAGCAGAGCTATACGCCGATGTTGCATGATCTCATCGTCAGGTACGATGGTGATATCCACCAACGGAAAAGCTTCGGTGTACAACTGCCGGGCAAGTTGCGGATCGTCAAACTCATCCAGCCAGTTAAGTGAGTACGGGTAGGGCGATGTTTCGCCATGATAAAACAGCAA
>NZ_JAWJBT010001859.1:0-228 GCF_046536035.1 Halomonas sp. SIMBA_159 | reverse complement strand
CAATTAAAAAAAGAACTAGAGCATCAGAAGCGGCTTGAACAGCAATTGGGGCGATTTATTGATTGTTCTCTTTACTACGACCTCGACCGTATGGAGGAATTGTATGAAGAACTAGTCGAAGTGGATAATTATGTGCAATCGACAGCACTCGTCAATCAATATGAATTGTATAAGTTCCGCTATTATTTACATGCGAAGCAATATGAAAAGGCCAACGAGCAACAAAGG
>NZ_JAWJBT010001858.1:0-228 GCF_046536035.1 Halomonas sp. SIMBA_159 | reverse complement strand
CTTTCAGTGGAAAACCGTTCAATACGGCGACGGCGGCGTCGTTTAACGCTTGAGCCGCCTTTTCTAGTTGAAGAGAGAATTGATGCTGCTCTAATCTGACGAGAAATGAGTCATGATTCGTCAGTAACACTGGGATATTGCAATCATCAAGGTTGGTGCAAGCTCGGCGCATGATATCTGCGCCTGTCGCTTGAATTCGCCAGTTTCTCAGCGATAGTGGGCTATCCA
>NZ_JAWJBT010001857.1:0-228 GCF_046536035.1 Halomonas sp. SIMBA_159 | reverse complement strand
ATACATCAAAAAAGGCGAGTTCGGTGAAGCGGCCGCCCAAGCCTGCCTCATCCCCTGTGAGGATTGTATACCGAGTTGTGGGATGGTAGCATCTCCTCCGGCTAAAGGCAGAGCGCGGCGAAGCGCCATGGAAGCAACACGTCAATTTGGAGGCTAGCATGTCAGAGAAGAGGTCCGTGCCGGGACGGCGCGAAAAGCAGAGTTCGGCAAAGGATACCGCGTCAACAC
>NZ_JAWJBT010001856.1:0-228 GCF_046536035.1 Halomonas sp. SIMBA_159 | reverse complement strand
GGCTGCATGCCAGCCTGTTCACCACCATCGGCGCGCTGCTGGCGACGATCGTGCCGGGCTTCTCCAATGCGATCGATGCCCCGCTGGTCACCCATTCCACCCTCGCCCTGCCGCTGCCGCCACTGCCGCCGGCCAAGCTGCAGGGCATGCCCGGCGACAACTGGCAGCTGCTGCGCATCAAGCCCGGGCAGACCCTGAGCGGCGTGTTCAGCGACCTGGACATCCCCA
>NZ_JAWJBT010001855.1:0-228 GCF_046536035.1 Halomonas sp. SIMBA_159 | reverse complement strand
CCCAGATATGCCGGGCGTTGCAGACGCTCCGGGACAAATTTTCTGCTTTTCTATGATTGTTGTACGCATCCCCATAGGTACGACCGGTCGAATACCTGTTTGCAACTGATTATTCCTATAAATAGAATCCTCTCGTCTTCTTTTTAACGAAGTTCTTGTTGTTTGAATAATACCGGATCTACGGCATTGTTGAGGTAATAACCGTTACCCTCCCTTGGAGAAGAGAGG
>NZ_JAWJBT010001854.1:0-228 GCF_046536035.1 Halomonas sp. SIMBA_159 | reverse complement strand
CTGATCGAGGACGGCCGCCTGGTCGGCTACATGCAGGACCGGCAGAACGCCCGGCTGATGGGGCATCAGCCGACCGGCAACGGGCGGCGCGAATCCTACGCGCACATCCCGATGCCGCGCATGACCAACACCGTTATGCTGAACGGCGACAAGGACCCGCAGGAGATCCTAGGCTCGGTGAAGCGCGGCCTCTACGCCGTCAACTTCGGTGGCGGCCAGGTCGACATC
>NZ_JAWJBT010001853.1:0-228 GCF_046536035.1 Halomonas sp. SIMBA_159 | reverse complement strand
AAGCAACTTGCGGGTAATTACCTGTCTTTGTTTAAAGACCGCCACTTCCTGACATTTGCCGCTATAGGCTGGATCAATTTTGCCATGGTTGTGCTGGCAATTTCCATGATGCCCTACATTATGCAAGTGCAGTTAGGGATAAGCTCTGACCAGTATGCAATGTGGGCTATGGTGCCGGCTTGCGGACTGCTTTTTGGTGGTTTGCTGTGTCAGCGCTTACGGCCAAAG
>NZ_JAWJBT010001852.1:0-228 GCF_046536035.1 Halomonas sp. SIMBA_159 | reverse complement strand
ATATAGACAAGTTCTTCTTCAACAACAGACTCCAGAAACAGATCCAGATATTGAACAAAATTATCAACAATGGATTAGTGGTACTGAAAAGACACAACAATTCATGACAGAAACATTTGGAACTGTTTGTAGGTCAAGAATTGCCGTTACACCCCCTGGACAATCCTTAGAATGGCACATTGACACTGATACTTCAGTATTATGTAGAATACAAATTGGTCTTCAAAC
>NZ_JAWJBT010001851.1:0-228 GCF_046536035.1 Halomonas sp. SIMBA_159 | reverse complement strand
CTTGCAAGAACAGGTGCAAATCACGGAACAATTCGAAGAGGACCAAGATCTCGAGGCGATGAAAGCCAAACTCGGCGGCCTTGTAAAAAAACACGAGGAGCTGGACGAACAATCGAATCGCCTGTCGAAATTATTGCTGGAGATGTAAAGAATGAGCCGCAACGCTGATAAACAGCGATTGCGGTATTTTTGTGGAATATTGTATGCTGAAATGCCTGTTTTATTATA
>NZ_JAWJBT010001850.1:0-228 GCF_046536035.1 Halomonas sp. SIMBA_159 | reverse complement strand
CTTGAAGCCCCATTTGGAGAGCTATTGCCTCCAGAAACTCGGGAAAAAGTGGATTATTTTCGGGAAGTGCTTCGGAATCAATTCATAAATAACAAACCCCGTGATTCGGCGTGGGACTCATTCAAAAAACGTTATGATGAGCCTCCATTGAATGATTGGGCAGTAGGAGCGATTTTTGGTAGTCGTTATACTTCTTCTGATCAACAACGCTTTATTGAATATCTTTAC
>NZ_JAWJBT010001849.1:0-228 GCF_046536035.1 Halomonas sp. SIMBA_159 | reverse complement strand
ATCTATGGTTTAAGCCTCATTGGGTCATTTCTAGCCATTACTTTAGCCCTTCCTCTCGAACAACGCCAAGAAGAGTTAACCCTTTTAATTGCGATTCAAGGGGTTGTTATTGCTGCTGCTTTAGGGTTTTATTTTGGCAAAAAAAACTAATTTCTGCGCTTGGTTCATGCTGAACAAATTTTCCCGAGTCTCTTTCGCTATATTAACCAGAACCGAAATCTTTCTCGC
>NZ_JAWJBT010001848.1:0-228 GCF_046536035.1 Halomonas sp. SIMBA_159 | reverse complement strand
CATGGATATTGCGCAGAGTGCGAAAGAGCTGAACAAAGATGTTGGCTTTATTGCTCGTGTCTACTTTGTACTTGGCGCACAGTTGTCGCTGCACTGGTTCCTGCAACAGGTTCACAATCAGCCGGTTGAAAACCATTGGCAGGCACTGGCTCGTGCTTCTTTCCGCGAAGATCTGGATTGGCAGCAACGTCAGCTCACATCTGCGGTTATCGGAGCAGGCAAGGGCAA
>NZ_JAWJBT010001847.1:0-228 GCF_046536035.1 Halomonas sp. SIMBA_159 | reverse complement strand
CCCGCGCGGCTTTCCGAACTCGGTCGCGATCTTGGCACGCACCTTGTTGTCCCCGATGCCGACGGAGCAGTGTAGCTCAGTCGCGGCCAGCACGGCCGCCCGTGCAGCGGTGGCGATCCGCTCCGGGTCCTCCGTCGTCACACCGAGGAAGCACTCATCCCATCCGATGACCTCGAGCACCACGTCGGGCAGCGACCGGAGCGCGGCCATCACCTCGCCGGAGGCGAC
>NZ_JAWJBT010001845.1:0-228 GCF_046536035.1 Halomonas sp. SIMBA_159 | reverse complement strand
TAAACTGCTCAAGCTGCAAGTCCGCTTCCTGCTGCGCCAAAATGTCCAGTGTCAGCTTCATGCGTCCACCTTCATGGTTTGCCCTAACCGACTGCTTTCCATTGCCAGCTGAATCAGCCTGATATTCAGCAACGCTTCCTCAGCCGACACCGGGTTCGGAGAGCCTAAACGAATCGCGTCTGCAACACCGGCAAAATAATGCTGATAACCGCCAAGCTCTGTGGCAAT
>NZ_JAWJBT010001844.1:0-228 GCF_046536035.1 Halomonas sp. SIMBA_159 | reverse complement strand
ACAATTTGTAGCCGTCACTGGTAATCAAGGTGTTGGTGAAAAAATCTTCGATGATATGGGTTATGAAGATTCAGAGCGCTCTCTTGAAAAAATCGCACGGGAATTAAGAGAAACGCTTATTAAAGAATTGCCTTATGACTTAGCAAAGATGCAAATAGCTATTGGCGGAGTTGAGAATGATCGAATAATAATATACTCTTTCGATAATAACGAAAATAAAGATTTGAA
>NZ_JAWJBT010001843.1:0-228 GCF_046536035.1 Halomonas sp. SIMBA_159 | reverse complement strand
ACAAATTATTCGGCACTCCGAACAATGACTCCATCCCGTAAGCTGCCTGCAAGCCAAGAAAGCCGATCGGGCCGATGGTGCCAGCTGCTACCGCGATGACAGCCGAAGCATCGATCGCCGTGCCAAGCACGTTTTTCCCCATGATTTTTTCGCCAAGCAATGGGTAAAGCAAAGACCGTGGTTTTAATGGCATGCCTTTTTGGTAATGCGCATACATCAGCACGATCG
>NZ_JAWJBT010001842.1:0-228 GCF_046536035.1 Halomonas sp. SIMBA_159 | reverse complement strand
AAAGCGCGGGCAGACATCGCACTGGCACACCTACGGCCCGGCGTGGATGGTGAAAGACAAAGCCTACAGCCAGGCACATTTGTCCCTTGCGCAACAGCAAACCGCCATCGGTCACGCGGTACGTTTTGTCTACCTGATGACCGGCGTCGCGCATCTCGCGCGTTTAAGTCACGATGACAGCAAGCGTCAGGACTGCCTGAGGCTGTGGAACAATATGGCCCAGCGTCA
>NZ_JAWJBT010001841.1:0-229 GCF_046536035.1 Halomonas sp. SIMBA_159 | reverse complement strand
TCAATGCCCGTTCTCAACCCGCTGGGTATCCGGTGCGGGACGCCGCTGCCCGCCGCCTGCGCATTCTGGAGTTGCTGAAATGAGCATTCTTTCCCGCATTCTGGGGCGTGAACAGCGCGAAACCGTAGCCACCTCTGACCCAAGCCTTGCCGAGTTTCTGGGCCAGCGTGTGAATGGGGCAGGTGTTGTAGATCCGGCGCGCGCCTCTGGCTTGGCCGTGGCGCAAGCC
>NZ_JAWJBT010001840.1:0-229 GCF_046536035.1 Halomonas sp. SIMBA_159 | reverse complement strand
GGTTAATGCATTCAGGATGCATGATTGGCGAGATGTTGTAACGTGCTTATATCCTGATGGTTCCAAGGCGCATTGTCGGCTGAACATCAGCGCTGGTGCTGTGAGATTGTTCACTGTTTCAATCACTATAGTTGTTCCTGCTTGATATGAAACTAGTCTTTCATGTGTGGTTTATCATGGAGCGATTGGATGAAAGGTATCGGGCTGGGCTTTATCTTACTTTTGCCAG
>NZ_JAWJBT010001839.1:0-229 GCF_046536035.1 Halomonas sp. SIMBA_159 | reverse complement strand
CTGCATAACGAACGAAAAGAATTTAACAACAATGCCGATTCTTTGTCCGAGCGCATCGGTCAAATAACAGAAACTCTGACTGAGGCATTGCAAAATCAACCGCAACGTTGATAATGGATTGACCCTGGGGTGTGCGTCAGCGAATCGACGTCCCCGAGCCGATAAGCAAAAAACCAGGATTTGCTTTTATTAGCTATTGAGCATGCTAAGCACGACTGAGAAGCCTACG
>NZ_JAWJBT010001838.1:0-229 GCF_046536035.1 Halomonas sp. SIMBA_159 | reverse complement strand
CGCGGACGGAAGACCGTGAAGGCCGGAGAGCTCTCCGGCCAGGACGGACTGCTCTTCCGACGGAACTCCCTCAGCGGCGCCGTCGAGGCCGTGCGCCGCGCCGGAGTGGGCGTGACGCTCAACGAGGCCCTCCACGCCTGAGAGCCGCCCGCGCGCCTTCATCGTCAGCCCGCGACCCGCGCGTGGAGGTGGCATGCAGCCGACGGCATGCACGCACTGGTAGACTGAC
>NZ_JAWJBT010001837.1:0-229 GCF_046536035.1 Halomonas sp. SIMBA_159 | reverse complement strand
CTAAATGGCAAAGTAGCCCCACTACGCGGCCAGATTCCCAGCTAAACCCTTGTAATGGTGCGGCAGCGCGACCGCCCAGTGTCAGCGCGTTGTCGGACAGGCTAAACACCAACCGATGCCACATAAACGCTTCAAACTGCTCCAGTAGAGCAAAGCTCCTCTCTGGTGCCAGCGTTACCTGATACCAACCCGCTTCCGGGTAAATGCTAGGGGCAACCACAGCATCCAG
>NZ_JAWJBT010001836.1:0-229 GCF_046536035.1 Halomonas sp. SIMBA_159 | reverse complement strand
CATCACAAAGGTGTCACCACTGTCATTATTGGCGGTCTCGCAACGGATTACTGCGTTAAAACAACAGCCTTGCAACTTCAGGCAACCAAATCCTTTAAAGTCATTGTCAATTTATCTGCGTGCCGGGGCATTTCACCTGACCACCATTGCAGAGAGTTGCAATCAAATGAAATCCGCGGGAATTCTGCTGGCAAGCAATTTAGACGATGTAAAGCGGTTATGCTTTGCT
>NZ_JAWJBT010001835.1:0-229 GCF_046536035.1 Halomonas sp. SIMBA_159 | reverse complement strand
CACCTATGCGTAAGCCAATGGGGCCACCGTCGGCAAGGCCAATCAAACCAAACACAATAATTGGAAATAACATAAACATCTCAATAGGTTAAAAGCGCGTGTGTCACACGCGAAGGTTATGGCAGCCGGGCGCGAATAGCGCGTTCAATGCCTTTAGCGTCCAGGCCGCAGTCGCGCAATAGCTCGGCGGGGGGGCCATGTTCCACAAAGGCGTCCGGCAGGCCCAAGG
>NZ_JAWJBT010001834.1:0-229 GCF_046536035.1 Halomonas sp. SIMBA_159 | reverse complement strand
CTCGGTCGCCCTCGCCGCCCACCGCGGCGTCTTCCCCCCGATCATGATCAGCCTCGTCCGCGCCAGCGAGGCCTCGGGCACCATGGGCCCCATGCTCGAGCGGGTCTCGAGCTACCTCGCCAAGGAGGCCCAGACCCGCCGCACCGTCCGTGGGGCGCTGACCTACCCCGCGGTGATGATGAGCATGGTGCTGCTGGTGACCGTCTTCCTGCTCGCGTTCGTGATGCCC
>NZ_JAWJBT010001833.1:0-229 GCF_046536035.1 Halomonas sp. SIMBA_159 | reverse complement strand
ATCAAATCCGTGACCAATTCGCATTAGGAACGCCTGTTACTAGCAGTTGCCGCTTGGGCAGCCAAAATAGCGGCTGCTAGGGCTAAGTCATCAGGGGGGGTGACTTTTAGGTTATCGCGACGTCCTTTAACTAAACGTGGCGCTTCATCCAGCGCTTCAATCGCCGAGGCGTCGTCGGTCACCACGGTGCCCAGTCGCTGGGCCTGCTCAATCGCATGGCACAACAGCG
>NZ_JAWJBT010001832.1:0-229 GCF_046536035.1 Halomonas sp. SIMBA_159 | reverse complement strand
GGCCGGGCCAAAGAGCTGGGCCTGAAACCGCTGGGCTATATTCGTTCTTATGCCTTTTCTGCGATAGGCGTAGAGCAGGATATGCTGATGGGGCCATCCTATGCGACCCCGCTGGCATTGGACCGTGC
Source organism: Halomonas sp. SIMBA_159 (assembly GCF_046536035.1). NCBI lineage: Bacteria > Pseudomonadati > Pseudomonadota > Gammaproteobacteria > Oceanospirillales > Halomonadaceae > Halomonas > Halomonas sp. SIMBA_159. Next base: position 101 of record NZ_JAWJBT010001832.1, on the reverse strand, counting down.
CGGTCTGACACTCTCAGATCTGACCCTGATTGAGATGCACGAGGCATTCGCCGCGCAAACTCTGGCGAATGTGAAAATGTTTGCTTCGAAGAAGTTTGCAC
>NZ_JAWJBT010001831.1:0-229 GCF_046536035.1 Halomonas sp. SIMBA_159 | reverse complement strand
AGACATAGACTGTTACGCTGCGAAGAAATAGGATGATGAAAAGTTGGGCATATGCAAAATAGTAGGTACGCGAATATATTCAAAGTATAGACATAGCCGGCACCAATTCCTCGCTTTCAACGACAATGGCCATCATTCCTTCAACTGATCTTGTCTCGTGCCATTCATCCTTATTCCAGAATACCGCGTCACCAGCCCCTACTTTAAAATAATCTTCTTGCTCGCCTCT
>NZ_JAWJBT010001830.1:0-229 GCF_046536035.1 Halomonas sp. SIMBA_159 | reverse complement strand
AGGCTGTAAAAATCTGCCACAGCGGTGTCGGCGTCCAGACCATCTGTTTTATTCGCCACAACAAAGACTTTCTTTTCAACTTTACGGATGTGTGCGGCAATGGCTTCATCGCCTACGGTCGCACCAACCCGGGCGTCGACCATAAACAGCACTACATCTGCTTCGTCGATAGCTTTTAGTGACTGCTCGGCCATTTCAACTTCAATGCCCTGTTCATTACCATCAATAC
>NZ_JAWJBT010001829.1:0-229 GCF_046536035.1 Halomonas sp. SIMBA_159 | reverse complement strand
GCGGCAACCAGCGTCCTCAAGACCGTACAGTTCCAACGTCAACAGGCGTACAGAGAGCTGCGAAGCCATCTTCGTGGGAACGTCCAGCCGACCACGATCACAAGCGCTCTGGCCGCCTCCTACGTCGATGAACGGCTACAGCGCTCCCGGGACAGCACCAGCACCCGTCGGCGCAAGCTCAGCACCCTGGCAGCCTTCTGGGAGTGGATGGGCCTACGCTGCTATGTAC
>NZ_JAWJBT010001828.1:0-229 GCF_046536035.1 Halomonas sp. SIMBA_159 | reverse complement strand
AGATCAGGTGAAGGCGCTTTCCGGCCGACGCTTTGCCAGGGTGTTTGAGCTCGAACAAGCCTGCTGGTCTGTAGCCATAAGCCAAAGCGCCAGTGAGTCTTTGTCTTTGATTGAACAGCTGCGCGGTACAGAAGGTATCACTCTGGCAGAGCCTGATTTGTTACAGGTCAGGCTATATCGGGACAGCGGAAACAACCCTGTCTCCCGCGCACCGGCAACCGCTGTCAGG
>NZ_JAWJBT010001827.1:0-229 GCF_046536035.1 Halomonas sp. SIMBA_159 | reverse complement strand
GAAAAAGGTTTCTTCTCCCGTGTCGAAGCCTAAAACTGCTAAAACGCATAATGAGACTTCTAAAGAGCTAGATCTCAAACCATTATTAACAGCAGCAGAAACAGCTTACGAACAAAAGAATTATGATGAGGCAATTCATCAACTGCAAGCCTTATTAAAAGAAGATTCTCGCAACTTTTCCGCCCATCATCTTCTCGCGCAAATCTATGCCAATGTCGGTCAATATGCC
>NZ_JAWJBT010001826.1:0-229 GCF_046536035.1 Halomonas sp. SIMBA_159 | reverse complement strand
CCTCTCCATACTTTGTTTCAGGCTCACTGATTTGAGATAAAGCTTCAGAAACATCGAAGTCATCATCTTCTACAACTGTATTACCGTTGTCTACAGACAGGTTTTCTAGCAGCTCCTCATATTCTTCTTGAGAATATCCGATGATGTTTGTATCAAAATTGTTTTCCTTCAACTCTGATAAAAGAGCCTCTAGTTTTTCCTCGTCCCAATCGCCTTCAATTTTGTTTAA
>NZ_JAWJBT010001825.1:0-229 GCF_046536035.1 Halomonas sp. SIMBA_159 | reverse complement strand
AAGCGGAAAGCCATATCCTCACCATGCTGGCGAATAAAGACAAAATCATGGGCTTTGGTCATGCAATTTATCGCGACTCAGACCCGCGTAACGCGCTGATCAAAGAATGGGCGCGTAAGTTGTCGGCCGATGCCGGTGACGCCCATTTATATGCTGTGTCTGAGCGGGTGGAAGCTGTGATGAAACGTGAAAAAGGTCTGTTTGCCAATGCGGACTTTTTCCATGCCTC
>NZ_JAWJBT010001824.1:0-229 GCF_046536035.1 Halomonas sp. SIMBA_159 | reverse complement strand
AATCAAGCTTTCGGGCCTGTCAATGAAATTCCACCAAAAAATTGAAAAATTCCGATTTTTCGGGTTGGATTTAGCCGCTCCATTCGGTTTATTCGCGCAGCAATCAAGAAAAAATTCTCCATTCGTGCGCATATTTAAGCTAGTTAAGGATCTTTTCCCGGGATTCTTTCCATTATTTTCTTCATTCTTGCTATAATGGACAGGATCCTATAGAGAAACGAGTGACGTG
>NZ_JAWJBT010001823.1:0-229 GCF_046536035.1 Halomonas sp. SIMBA_159 | reverse complement strand
CCGGTTTCAAAGGCAAAATTTTCGAATGGGGTCAGGATAGTATCGTCACCCAGCAAGGCCAGGTTGGGCCGGCCCATAATGCGGATATTGATAGAGAAAGCCGCAATCATAGTCAGAATACTGGCCAGTAAGTGCAAAATACCGCAACGTACTGCCAGAAAGGCTGTCACCAGGCCACACATACCGCCGGCCAGAATGGCCAGCATGGTTGCCATCCACGGATTCACAC
>NZ_JAWJBT010001822.1:0-229 GCF_046536035.1 Halomonas sp. SIMBA_159 | reverse complement strand
AATACAATAAGCTGGTGGCGTACGGCCGCGTTTTTTCCTGTTTAGGTGTGTGTATGGTAATAATGCCTACAGCGCCACGTTCAGCGGCCAGCTTGGTTTTCAGGCTGTTTAAGTGCGCTGCTTCTTCACTTGGCAGACTATCGGGGCGACCTGCCAGCAACACCACTATTTTGCCTTTCACATCCAGGCCAGCATAATCATCCAGCGCAAACTCTTTCGATACCAAACC
>NZ_JAWJBT010001821.1:0-229 GCF_046536035.1 Halomonas sp. SIMBA_159 | reverse complement strand
CGTTCGCGCGGGTCGTCAATTTCCCCACGCGCGGCATCGGCGCGCGCTCGATCGAACAGCTCGCGGACGCGGCGCGACTGTATAACTGCTCGATGGCCGCGGCGATCCCGTATGTCGCCGGCAAGGCGGGCTCCAGTCTTGCGAGCTTCGCGAACCTGATCGGCAAGATGCGCGCGGAAACGCAGCAGATGAGCCTGCCGGAAACCGTCGAGTATGTGGTCCGTGCAAG
>NZ_JAWJBT010001820.1:0-229 GCF_046536035.1 Halomonas sp. SIMBA_159 | reverse complement strand
CGACTGCGGCCACTGGATCCAGCAGGAAAAGCCCACCGAACTCAACGAGGCGATCGTGAGTTGGCTGCAGCGACAGGACGCGCGATGAGATCGGAGAGCCCGACGTCAGGAACCGTCGCGCAGATCGGCCGGAGCTCCCGCCGCGAAACGGATCCGGTCGAAGCGCGAGTCGCAGTCCTCTCCCATCGGCGCCTGCGACATGAAGCCCACCGTCACGGGGAGGTCGGTC
>NZ_JAWJBT010001819.1:0-229 GCF_046536035.1 Halomonas sp. SIMBA_159 | reverse complement strand
CCGCGATCGGGCGAGGGGCGCTTCGGCGTACGACGGCGATCACGAGACCCAGGACGGCGGCGATGAGGCTGCCGACGATGGTCACGACGAGGGTGACGGTGAAGAAGCCTTCGAGGAGGCGGGGGAGGACCGCCCACGCGGTGTCCCAGTTCCAGACGGGGCCGTTCATGCGGCGGTCTCCCCTCGGGTGACGGGCGAGCGGAAGCGCAGCGTCTCGGCCAGCGACTCA
>NZ_JAWJBT010001818.1:0-229 GCF_046536035.1 Halomonas sp. SIMBA_159 | reverse complement strand
AGCCAGAGCTAAACACCTGACAGCCGGCTTGCTGCCACAGAGTGTTTCACGTGAAACACCAAACCATATGTCTGCTTGACTCGGTTAACCTTGAACCAGATGCAATGAAGACAGCGATACATGATCCCAGGTCCAATGTTGTTCAGGACTGACTTTTAGCCCCCCGACCCAATACGTACTGGACACCATCTTTTGCTGCTGTGACAGGCATAATCGACCCAGTTCAGTG
>NZ_JAWJBT010001817.1:0-229 GCF_046536035.1 Halomonas sp. SIMBA_159 | reverse complement strand
CCTGCAACAGGCCCTGGACGCCTATGCCCAGCGCGAACGCCGCTTTGGCCTGACCAGCGCCCAGCTCGCCACAAGGACCGAGACCACCAACGCATGACCAAGACCCGCGTCATCGCCGCCCTGATCATGGCGCCGGCCGCCATCTGCGCGATCCTGCTGCTGCCGACGCAATGGCTGGCCGCGCTGGCCGCGATCGTGTTCCTCGCCGGCCTGTGGGAATGGCTCAAGC
>NZ_JAWJBT010001816.1:0-229 GCF_046536035.1 Halomonas sp. SIMBA_159 | reverse complement strand
CTGCGGTCAGCTCGCTCGTCCGTGATCAACACCGCTCGAGACTTCTCGTGCGCGGTTCTCACAGCCGACAGTCAGCTACTCGCGGCGGCCGAAGGCGTCCCGGTGCACGTGTTCGGAGCAGGTCCGCTCGGTGAAGACATGACCTCGCTCCATGACGATATTCGGGAGGGAGATGCCTTCCTGCACAACGACCCGTATCGCGGCAACTCGCATGCAGCGGACCACTCCA
>NZ_JAWJBT010001815.1:0-229 GCF_046536035.1 Halomonas sp. SIMBA_159 | reverse complement strand
ATCTTTAGTAGGAGAACTGTGGTGAGTCCTAACAATTTATTTCAAATCATTAAGCCGAAAATGCTAGAAACGCTAGCAACGAATATCCAGTTAAATTTGTTAGAGCGAGCGATTAATGCCAGCACAAATGGAATTATTATTACAGATGCCCAACAAGCAGATCACCCGATTATTTATGTTAATGAAGGATTTGAACAAATGACAGGGTATGCTTTTAATGAGGTGGCAG
>NZ_JAWJBT010001814.1:0-229 GCF_046536035.1 Halomonas sp. SIMBA_159 | reverse complement strand
ATGTGGATCAAGTTGCCAGCAAGCTGAACCTCAATCATGAACAGAGTAACGCCCAACTCCTGTTTATGCAGTCCAATGGCGGATTAGCCGATGCCCAATTATTCCAAGGGAAAGATAGTATTCTCTCGGGTCCGGCGGGGGGCATTGTTGGGGCAGTGAAAACCAGTCTGATTGCCGGTTATGACAAAATTATTAGTTTTGATATGGGGGGAACCTCTACCGATGTCGC
>NZ_JAWJBT010001813.1:0-229 GCF_046536035.1 Halomonas sp. SIMBA_159 | reverse complement strand
GGCCAGTTCATCACCCATGTTTAATGCTTCTGCGTAAACAAACTCAACCTCAGTCATGCCGACAAAGCCAAGGATAGTGGTCAGGTAAGGAACCATAGTGTCTGTGGCGTTACCTTTATGCATGCCGCCACGAGAAGAAACAACAATCACTTTTTTACCTGTCAGCAGACCAACAGGCCCATTTTCAGTGTAAGAGAAAGTCACACCTGCACGGGCAATCAGGTCAAAC
>NZ_JAWJBT010001812.1:0-229 GCF_046536035.1 Halomonas sp. SIMBA_159 | reverse complement strand
ACTACAATCAAACCTTCGATAAGTTGTCGCTGTCTTTTGCTGAGTTTACCGGCGTTGAATTTGAAGACTGCGAATTCAACGACTGTAACTTTACCGAAGCCGTCTTCAAAAACTGCAAGTTCATCAATTGCCAGTTTCATCAATGTAACCTGAGTTTGCTGAAGATCCCGCACACGCGCTTTTTCGACGTTAGTTTTCTGGCATGCAAACTGGTGGGTATCGACTGGAC
>NZ_JAWJBT010001811.1:0-229 GCF_046536035.1 Halomonas sp. SIMBA_159 | reverse complement strand
GACGAAACCGTACCTACGAGTCCATGGCAGAAAAACTGTTTTAACAAGTCTTTTTAACACCCGACGAGATGGTTGAAATAATAAAAAAGATGCAAGAAAAACTAGGTCTACCTTATTCCAATACTCCATTTGATTACTATGAACACAAGAAGAGAGTAGCTAGGAGGCTAGAAGAAGGTAAATTAGCGGTAGCAAAAGAAAAAGAAAGAAGGAGAGAAGAGCTAGAAGA
>NZ_JAWJBT010001810.1:0-229 GCF_046536035.1 Halomonas sp. SIMBA_159 | reverse complement strand
ACTTAACTTTCATCAGCGTAGTAGTGGTGTGCTGGAATGGGGGTGTTACCTTGGCGAGCAGAATGTCTGGCCGGGTTCTGGTTTATTACTTGAGATAGCGGCGCTTGATTATGCCGCTATGCAAAGCGATCAGCATACGTTGTATGCCGAGGTATTATCTTTTAACCACAGCGTGCTGAAAATGCACCAGTTGTTTGGCTATCATCCGCAACCCGATTTGCCCGGTAAG
>NZ_JAWJBT010001809.1:0-229 GCF_046536035.1 Halomonas sp. SIMBA_159 | reverse complement strand
ACAATAAGTAAAAAAGAGGCCTACCGAAACAATTCTGGTAGGTCTCTTTTGCTCAGAAATAATTGTAATTAAACTGCAAAAATTACTTTTCTTCTTACAGTTAATAGCCTCACTTGATAAATTTAATTTTTTCCTCATGCTGGAATAATGAATACTGTTCAATTAGATTTTTGATTAATGGATTTAGTTCTGTGGGTAAACTTTTTACCGGAAAAAACCTAGCTTCTGC
>NZ_JAWJBT010001808.1:0-230 GCF_046536035.1 Halomonas sp. SIMBA_159 | reverse complement strand
TGACGAAGAAAATGATGGTAAACAGAAACAATGACCAAAACGATGACGCCATTTGAGCAGTCAAAAAAGGCGCGGTTCCGATTTCAAAGGCGACAGTGGCTTTCCGGGGGATCCCAAAGAATGGCCCGATTGCCAAATAGACGATCATCGTGAAGATGATTCCAAAGACCGGATGGACCCGTCCGGCGATCGATTGCAGGTCACCACCGGCTTTTGCGATTGCCAATATG
>NZ_JAWJBT010001807.1:0-230 GCF_046536035.1 Halomonas sp. SIMBA_159 | reverse complement strand
CGCAGGTAGAGGCGGTGGTGTTTGAGCCCAGCGGCGTATTAGAAGGCTTGACGCCCAATAGCGGGGTGGTGGACTGTCCCCCCGCCTTTCCCAGCGCAACGGCCCAGGTAGCGGCTAAAGTAGTGAAGGCGGGCGGGCGTTTTAGGGACGCCGCAATGACACGCGCGCCCAAAGGGGCTGCAGAAGGGCGGCTAGAGCTCATTGTTGGCGCGCCCAAAGTGCTTTTTGAC
>NZ_JAWJBT010001806.1:0-230 GCF_046536035.1 Halomonas sp. SIMBA_159 | reverse complement strand
AGGCGGGATTTTGATCCACCGCCCCCACCAACGTCATTCCTTCGGCTTCAGCAACGGCTTTGATCACTTCCCGACCCATTTTCCCCGCAGCGCCATTAACCACGACTGGAATTACTGATTCCTCACTCATAATTGATGTTTCCTTTAACGACTGGTGAGCATTTTACAGGATAGAGACCGCTAAACTCTAGCGTAAAAAACTGCTGCTCAACCAAAATAGGAAAAGAGTC
>NZ_JAWJBT010001805.1:0-230 GCF_046536035.1 Halomonas sp. SIMBA_159 | reverse complement strand
AGTGCTGCATACCTTCCCACTGGCGTATTACCAATAATAATTACGTCATAGTTCATTAGTCATTGGTTACTGATTACTGGTCACTGCAAAAAGGGCTTGTTGGAGTTTTTCGTTTTCTTCTCGGTGGCGAATCGCAATGCGGAAATAATTTTCCCCTAATTCCGGAAAACTAAGACAGTCACGGATCAGAATTTGCGATTGTTTGAGGAGTTGGGCTTGTAACTCAGAAG
>NZ_JAWJBT010001804.1:0-230 GCF_046536035.1 Halomonas sp. SIMBA_159 | reverse complement strand
CCCCGCATTAGCGCGGGGTTAGTCTGTTTAATGCTTTTACGGGGTTTGGGCATTTTTATTGATCCTGCTAAAACCGGCACAATCCAGTAACGTCAGTGCCGGCATCTGCTTAGGTTTACCCCAGCTTCGCTACGCCACCCATATAGGCCCGCAACACTTCCGGCACTTCAATGCTGCCATCCGCTTGCTGGTAGTTTTCCAGAATGGCCACCAGTGTACGGCCAACAGCG
>NZ_JAWJBT010001803.1:0-230 GCF_046536035.1 Halomonas sp. SIMBA_159 | reverse complement strand
AACAGATTATTATGGCTTCAAAAAAAGGACCACCACCCGTTGTTTATATTATTGTTCTGCTGATTGTCGGCTTCGGAGGATATAAACTTTTAACGGCTTTCAATACTCCTCCTGAGCCGGTTACAACGTCTTCTGATTCTGAACCGAGTAATCAAACAACCTCAAATCCCAATAATAATAATAATAATAATACTGCTGCTACGACTGGATCTGAGTTGGGGAATCGTTTC
>NZ_JAWJBT010001802.1:0-230 GCF_046536035.1 Halomonas sp. SIMBA_159 | reverse complement strand
CTCGCCCGAGGTGGGGGCAAAGCCCCCGCCTGGGGGGCGGGCGGGGGCTGCCCGGCCTATCGTCCGGGCGAACTCACCCAATCAAGCGCCCATTGCACCAGACCTTCGATCCCGTCTTTAAGTTTCTTTTTCGCAACGCCCGATATCACCTGTCCGACAGCCATACGCGGGGCCGCAGATTGCTCCCAATACAGTCGAAGAGACACCGCAACCTGCGCCATCCGGTAGTC
>NZ_JAWJBT010001801.1:0-230 GCF_046536035.1 Halomonas sp. SIMBA_159 | reverse complement strand
GGATCAATGCGCCCCGCTTCCCATTCCTGTATCCACTCCGGCCGGTACACCAGGTACTGATCAAAGATGTCGGCAATTTTTCCGGCCAGCTGAAAACGGCGCTGCTGATGAGCATCCTCTGCAAGGTAACGCGCCAGCGGCGCAAATTCAGGCTGCTCCAGCAATCCGGGCAGCACCTGCATCAGCGACCAGGTCATGGCGTCTTTATTGAAGGCACTGCGGGCCGGCAC
>NZ_JAWJBT010001800.1:0-230 GCF_046536035.1 Halomonas sp. SIMBA_159 | reverse complement strand
CGTCTGTCAGCTATCAATAAAAAGGTAACCGCGAACGATATTGCGGTTATTTTTATCACATAAAGTTGAGGAAGACTGCCGTATGAAAAGACAAAAACGTGATCGTCTGGAACGTGCTCATGCTCAAGGTTATCGTGCCGGTGTAACCGGACGGTCAAAAGAAATCTGCCCATATCAAAGTTTAGATACGCGCTCACAATGGCTTGGAGGATGGCGCGAAGCGATTGAAG
>NZ_JAWJBT010001799.1:0-230 GCF_046536035.1 Halomonas sp. SIMBA_159 | reverse complement strand
AGGCGGAGCTCGCCGAACTGGATGCCGCGCTGGGCCGCCGCGAGCCGTTGGCGTCGCTCCCGGTCGCACGACTCGTCCGCACTCTTGCCGGGCTCGCCGCCAAGTCCGACGTGTTCGAGAACCTCGTGGAACGCGCGCAGCTGCGCGATCGCCTCGCGCTCCTCGGGCTCGAGCCGCTGCTCGCGGAACTTTCGGTGCGGCACGTGGCCGAATCGCAGGTGGGGGAGGAG
>NZ_JAWJBT010001798.1:0-230 GCF_046536035.1 Halomonas sp. SIMBA_159 | reverse complement strand
CTGGTGCTGGCCTGCTAAAACAACAATTTGAGCAGTTAAAAGCCAAATTACAGGCAGAAGGCTTGTTTGACCCTGCGGGTAAAAAGCCGCTGCCTGCTCAGGTTCAACGCGTCGGCGCGAAATTGGCCGGTTACGTGAATTTGCGTTTCGTGCCGTTGGCGAAGGCAGTGGCTTACGCCGTGACATTGACCGCTTTGACAGCCATTACGAGCAACTGATTCTGTGGGATA
>NZ_JAWJBT010001797.1:0-230 GCF_046536035.1 Halomonas sp. SIMBA_159 | reverse complement strand
CACCCGCCCAGGCACCTAACAGTTGCGCTTTACCTTGCTGCAAATGCTCCGCTGCCTGTTCCAGCGCCTGTAGGTGGCGACGACGCGCCAGGAAGCCGCCTTCCATGTTGGTGTCAAAGCCCATGCTCTGTTTGAGATGGTTACGCAGCACCTCCACGCCTTCACCTGTCCTTGCCGAGAGACGAATTAACGCGTGACCGTTCACTTCACTCATTCCCAGCGTTTCGCCG
>NZ_JAWJBT010001796.1:0-230 GCF_046536035.1 Halomonas sp. SIMBA_159 | reverse complement strand
CAAGACTATCTTTTTGTTATTGAATTTACTCGTTTGTTAGCCCAAACTTTAGCTAATGCCCCTCCAGAACATTTTGATGTTTTACTAGGAGGATTAACTGCTCTTAAAGATGAATTAAATTGGTTTCAAATCAAAGCAAAAGAGCGCGATCTGAATTTAGAGATTGAAAAACAAGAAACCTGTCAGGCTTATTGTGAGTATATGCAGAAAGTAGGAGAAATGTCCTATCC
>NZ_JAWJBT010001795.1:0-230 GCF_046536035.1 Halomonas sp. SIMBA_159 | reverse complement strand
ATATAAACATCGTTAGGCCACTTCACTGTAGGTGACAACTTATAGCATTGCTCAAGCACGCGGGACAACGCAATAGCGACAATCAGACTCAACCCCATAGCTGCCTGTACACCTTGTTCAAGCCGCCAATACATTGAGAAGTATAAGCTGGCACCAAACGGTGAATACCATACCTTGCCACGCCGGCCACGACCAGCCGTTTGCGCTTCTGCAACAATAACATAGCCGGG
>NZ_JAWJBT010001794.1:0-230 GCF_046536035.1 Halomonas sp. SIMBA_159 | reverse complement strand
AGATAACTTCGTCCATTTTAGAACCGGTATCGATAAGCGCCGTCGCGATAATGGTCAGGCTGCCGCCCTCTTCCACGTTACGCGCCGCACCAAAGAAGCGTTTCGGACGATGCAGGGCGTTGGCATCCACACCACCGGTCAACACTTTACCTGACGCCGGAACAACGGTGTTGTAAGCGCGCGCCAGACGAGTGATGGAGTCGAGCAGAATGATAACGTCTTTCTTGTGC
>NZ_JAWJBT010001793.1:0-230 GCF_046536035.1 Halomonas sp. SIMBA_159 | reverse complement strand
GCTCCAGGGGGATGCCGAGTTCCCGCAGCGCGTCGAGCCCGAACCGCAGCCCTCCGAGCATGCCCTCGACGGCGGCCCTGGCGAGGTTCTCGCGGGTGGTCGAGGCGAGCGTCATGGCGGTCAGGCTCGCGGTGGCATCGGGCAGGTTGGGGGAGCGCTCGCCCTCGAAGTACGGCACGAGTTCGAGTCCGCCGGCGCCGGGTTCGGCGGTCAAGGCGAGCGTGCTCAGC
>NZ_JAWJBT010001792.1:0-230 GCF_046536035.1 Halomonas sp. SIMBA_159 | reverse complement strand
ATGCGCTGCAGCTAATCACACAAAGCATTGCCCAAATCCGCCTGATGAATCAGCAAATTGCCGATGCAACAGACGACCAGCAAAAAATGGCCAGCGACATTGTTGGTCATGTGGATGCGATTTTCAAAAATACCGAGCACAGCTCACAGAGCGCTGGCCATATTGCTAAAGCCAGTAGTGAACTGGCGACACTTGCACATAATCTGGAAAACATCACCCGCCTGTTCCGG
>NZ_JAWJBT010001791.1:0-230 GCF_046536035.1 Halomonas sp. SIMBA_159 | reverse complement strand
CTCATGTCGCTTGGCTTGGAGCGGGGAAAATTCGGGGACATCCGGATCGGCGACGGCACCGTGCAGCTCGCGGTGATGTCGGAAGTCGCCCCGTATTTGCGCGCCAATTTCCTGAGCGCCGGGAAAGTGAAAGTCCAGCTTGAAGAAGTAGGCGATGCCGCCGACTATCTACCGGTCATTGAGGAATGGTCTGAAGAAGCGCATACGGTCAGTTCACTGCGCCTCGATAC
>NZ_JAWJBT010001790.1:0-230 GCF_046536035.1 Halomonas sp. SIMBA_159 | reverse complement strand
ACCCAAAAGCCGCCGTGTATCGTTTTCGGTTCGTAAGCGATAATGAAGGCTTTGGGATCTATTTCTTGAATAGTTTTATATAATTTCAACTCCATCTTCCGCGGAGTCAAAATTTGCATGGCCTGCCTGCCGCCATCTCTTCCATTCGCATCCCAATCTGTTACACCGTAGCCTTTTTCACGCAATTTTCGGGGGAGATAATCACTTTCATCATTACTAATGACATTGAC
>NZ_JAWJBT010001789.1:0-230 GCF_046536035.1 Halomonas sp. SIMBA_159 | reverse complement strand
AGGGATAGGCGTTATCATTGGCGGTCATACCCATACCATGCAAGGGGACTTCACCAATGTCGGGTACGGTAAAAAAGACCAGTATGCCGTCAACATTAAGGGTACCTGTGTGGTGCAGGCCGGTTGTAATGCACTGGCGCTGGGTCAGATTTCGATCGATTTTGCGGCGGATGGCAGTGTTGAACAAGTGTCAGGCGGTAATCAGTTGCTGCTTGGCCGCCAATTTACCC
>NZ_JAWJBT010001788.1:0-230 GCF_046536035.1 Halomonas sp. SIMBA_159 | reverse complement strand
ATCATCATGTCGCCAACCCAAGACGGGCCGATCACCAGTATTTTCATGCAGAGCTCTTATGCGTCGCGATTCAGCCAGGCCATGTATTCCGTTACACCTTCAGCAACGGTTTTGAACGGTTTGTCGTAACCCGCCGCGCGCAGATTTGTCAGATCTGCCTGAGTGAACGCCTGATAGCGGCCTTTCAGTTTATCCGGGAACGGAATGTATTCGATCTGTCCTTTCTTGTG
>NZ_JAWJBT010001787.1:0-230 GCF_046536035.1 Halomonas sp. SIMBA_159 | reverse complement strand
AAAAATGGGGTGGCGTACGTGCCGACGGTGTGGGGCTAAGTCTGAGCTACGATAAAGGTGAAGCAAACGGCGTCTGGGCATCGCTTAGTGGCGACCAGTTAACCGGTAAAAATGTCGAAGATAACTGGCGCGTGCGCTGGATGACGGGCTATTACTATAAGGTCATTAACCAGAACAATCGCCGCGTCACAATCGGCCTGAACAACATGATCTGGCATTACGACAAAGAT
>NZ_JAWJBT010001786.1:0-230 GCF_046536035.1 Halomonas sp. SIMBA_159 | reverse complement strand
CCGACCGCCTGGGCCTGGCTCCAGTCGGTGCGCGAGGCCAGGTGGCGGGCCGAGCGCTGCAGGTAGTCGGGCAGGGTCCAGTGCACCTTGTAGCCCAGGCCCTGCTTGACCCGATCGGCCAGATAGGCGGCGACACCACCGAGCTGGGTATGGCCGAAGGAGTCCTTGCTGCCACCGGCATCGGCGACGAAGCGACCATCGGCGGTGTGGATGCCCTCGCTGGCCACCAC
>NZ_JAWJBT010001785.1:0-230 GCF_046536035.1 Halomonas sp. SIMBA_159 | reverse complement strand
CAGTAACTTTTTTATTTGTTCACCCGTACAACCGAAACGACGCTCCCGATCCATAAACCAGGCAATGGCATCGGCTAAGGTATTTTCATCAAAATCAGGCCAGAGTTGCGGTGTGAAATACAACTCGGCATAGGCGGTCTGCCACAGCATGAAGTTACTGATCCGGCATTCGCCACTGGTACGGATAAGAAGATCGACATCAGGCAAGCCACTGGTGGATAAGCGGGCAG
>NZ_JAWJBT010001784.1:0-230 GCF_046536035.1 Halomonas sp. SIMBA_159 | reverse complement strand
CTCGATGTCGTCACGCTTGTTCCAGGAAATCCGCGAAGACCGCGGGCTTGCCTATTCAGTCTATTCCTATCACTCGGCCTACTCGGACCACGGCACCCTTGCGATATACGGGGGCACTGCCGACCACCAAGTGGGGGAAGTAGAGGAATTGATCCGCACATCGCTCCAAGGCATGCGGGAAGGGGATATCAGCGAGTCGGAAATCGCGGATTCCCGCGAGCAGCTAAAAG
>NZ_JAWJBT010001783.1:0-230 GCF_046536035.1 Halomonas sp. SIMBA_159 | reverse complement strand
ACAGGTGAAACATTAACAGCAAAATTGCGCGACTGAATTCACGAAAAACTTTCATGCCCAACACAGGTTAATTTCAAATATTCGACGGCATGTCCGTTTAGTCAGGCCGCATCAGGTTCAGTCATCCTTTTGACCCTACTTTTTACCTGGCTTTTAACCGGTTTTTTACTGGACGCTTGCCCGGCTTTTATCACGCTTTAAGTGCCACTGCGTAATTCGTCACCCGCTCA
>NZ_JAWJBT010001782.1:0-230 GCF_046536035.1 Halomonas sp. SIMBA_159 | reverse complement strand
CGACCAAGCCTAATGGCAATGCATTACGTTCGTTTGCCTTTGCAGCTGACAAAATGCTTCCATAGACTGTGAATCCTCCAATGCTATCGAGGAATTGGCCTTCTTGGAGATCGGTTTTGGCTACTGTCACCGTCTCGGCTTGAAGCCCTTTCCAAGGGGCAATCGTGGCCTCATTGTATATGAAGGCTCGCGCGATCGAAATGGGCGTCTCTAGACTGGTCAAATGGTAC
>NZ_JAWJBT010001781.1:0-230 GCF_046536035.1 Halomonas sp. SIMBA_159 | reverse complement strand
GGACGGTGCTGTTCGAGACCGGCATCGGTGCGTTCTTCGAGCCCAGGCTGCGCGAGCGCTACGGCGTGCAGGAAGACCGCCACGTGCTCCTGGATTCGCTGCGCGAGGCCGGCTTCGAGCACACCGACATCGACGTGGTGGTGCTCAGCCACCTGCATTTCGACCATGCCGGCGGCCTGCTGGCGCCGTGGGCCGGGGGCAGGGCGCCGGAGCTGCTGTTTCCCAACGCC
>NZ_JAWJBT010001780.1:0-230 GCF_046536035.1 Halomonas sp. SIMBA_159 | reverse complement strand
GCGGCCAGCACCCGCGCCGCACCGATATACTCCGGGCTGCCCGGCGCAGCAAAACTGCTCAGCGCCGAGGCCGTCATCAATGCTGCCCCCGCCACCGGCCCTACAGCCAAACTCGCGCTGGTGCCAAAGATGGCGTACAGCACCAGCGGCAGCATGCCCGCATAGAGCCCCATTTCCGGCGGCAACCCTGCCAGCATGGCGTAAGACAGCGCTTGCGGCACCAGCATCAG
>NZ_JAWJBT010001779.1:0-230 GCF_046536035.1 Halomonas sp. SIMBA_159 | reverse complement strand
GAAAACAGCGGACGAACCGGAAAGAATCTTCCGTCGATCGGCAGTATAACGAGTTAACGGATGCGTTCAGTTCGTATATGATGGACCAGGACGATACCCGTTTCCTTCAGCAGCTTGATGCTTCTCCTGATAAACTGACGGTTCTCGAACGCCTGCTGAACCATTATGTGGCGGTTACGAAAGCCGGCGACTCTTCAGCAGTGATTACCGCTTTGTCGGAACAATACCTC
>NZ_JAWJBT010001778.1:0-231 GCF_046536035.1 Halomonas sp. SIMBA_159 | reverse complement strand
GAGAGCAGCTGCACCGGGTCGCCGACGGCCACCCACCCGATCGGGACCACCGTGCCCTCGGGCAGCACGGCGCGGCGGTGCACGATCGCGTTGACCGGCACCTCGCAGCGGGCCCCCACGAGGGCGCCGTTGAACACGCGGGCGCCGGAGGCGAAGAAGACCTCCTCCCCCACCGTCGCCCCGGCGATGCTCGCCAGCGTCCCGATCAGCGTGTGCGCGCCGACATGGACC
>NZ_JAWJBT010001777.1:0-231 GCF_046536035.1 Halomonas sp. SIMBA_159 | reverse complement strand
GGCAAAACGAATGCAAAGTTGAAATTTGGGCTTTATTGATCAGCCGAAGCTGCTTTTTCAAATGAACAGATTCCGGCTGCGCGGCGACTGCCTGTTCCAAAGCTGCAGACATGCGATGGCGCATTTCCGCAGCGGATGCGTTGGTGAAGGTAACGACCAGCAACTCATCGACTGATATCGGATCTTTTTCATCGAGTACTTTTTCGATCATCCGGTTGATCAGGAAAGCCG
>NZ_JAWJBT010001776.1:0-231 GCF_046536035.1 Halomonas sp. SIMBA_159 | reverse complement strand
CTTTGCCAGGCCTATCAGATCACGCGCTTTATTGCCCTAGGGCACCGCGTGGGTGGCTGTATGGCCGTACATTGCGCTGGGCGTCATGCAACTCAGTGCCAGGGGCTTATCACCATCGCCGCCCAAGCATTTAACCAAACGCGCACAAGGCGCGGTATCGCAGAGGCACAAGAGGCTCTTCAGCCGCCGGAACAGTTCGCCAAAATGGCCAAGTACCACGGCGACAAAGCC
>NZ_JAWJBT010001775.1:0-231 GCF_046536035.1 Halomonas sp. SIMBA_159 | reverse complement strand
ATTGCCGCGCAGATGATGCTTGGCGTACGTCGGAGCACTGTAAGTTTCCTGATACACCATGACCGCATCCAGCCCCAGGGTTTTCAGCTCAGCATACTCGTGCTGATCCAGCGGCTGCACTTCCATCGACAGATAACTGAAGTGGCGTTTAATCGCCGGCACACATTCGCGGAAATAGGCCATGCCGACCTTGCGCTCATGCTCACCGGTGACCAACAGCACATTATCGAA
>NZ_JAWJBT010001774.1:0-231 GCF_046536035.1 Halomonas sp. SIMBA_159 | reverse complement strand
GGAGGCGATCCTGCTCCAGTCCGAGATCCTGGAGCTCGCGGCCAATCCGGACCGCACCGCCGAGGGCGTGGTCGTCGAGGCGAAGATCGAGAAGGGCCGCGGCGCCGTCGCCACGGTGCTGGTCCGACGCGGCACGCTGAAGGTCGGCGACATCTTCGTCACCGGCGCCGAATGGGGCCGCGTGCGCGCGCTGGTCAACGACCGCGGCGACAACATCCAGGAAGCCGGCCC
>NZ_JAWJBT010001773.1:0-231 GCF_046536035.1 Halomonas sp. SIMBA_159 | reverse complement strand
GCGCCTGGCTGTGCACGATCCTGCGCAACGAGTTCTACGGCCGGCGCCGCAAGAAGACCGAGGCCGAGGATCCGGAGGGCACGCTGGTCGCCGCGATGGCCGTGCCCGCGAGTCAGGAGCACCGGATTTCCCTGACGGAGTTGCAGCGCGCGCTCGACCGGCTGCCCGACGACCAGCGCGAGGCGCTGATCCTGGTGGGCGCCAGCGGCTTCAGCTACGAGGAAGCCGCCC
>NZ_JAWJBT010001772.1:0-231 GCF_046536035.1 Halomonas sp. SIMBA_159 | reverse complement strand
CAGGCCGCCCATCTGCTGGTGAATGATCTCTTTCAGGCGACCTTTATAGGCTACGCGACCTTCGATACCTTCCGGCACCAGTTTGTCGGCAGCGTTATCGCTCTGGAAATAACGGTCAGAGGAACCTTTGGACATCGCGCCCAGGGAACCCATACCACGGTAAGATTTGTAAGAACGGCCCTGGTAGAGTTCGATTTCACCCGGAGATTCTTCAGTACCCGCCAGCATGGA
>NZ_JAWJBT010001771.1:0-231 GCF_046536035.1 Halomonas sp. SIMBA_159 | reverse complement strand
CATAAAAATTTATGATTATCGATTGTAAATATAAAATCTTTGGTTAACTCACTTGATGGGATCTCAAAATCCACTTCAAAGCAATCATTGTGTTCAATTTCCTTTAATCGTTCATTCAGTGTTTCATTAACTGTTGTAAGTCTTTCTCTTTTGATTTTAAAACCCGCAGCATTCGGATGACCTTCTACAAATTCGAATTGACCTGTAGACAAAAGCAATTCTTTAAAATCC
>NZ_JAWJBT010001770.1:0-231 GCF_046536035.1 Halomonas sp. SIMBA_159 | reverse complement strand
CGCTGTATCAGGCAAAAACACAGGGGCGCGATCGATATTTTCTCGGATCTGAAATTGGGAAACGCCAAGAAAAATAACTTTGATCAAAATTCTTTTTTCCTAGCTAGCAAGAAAAAAATCAACATCCCCTGTCGCCTTTGATTTAGTTATCAGTGCAGCTTATATAAAACATTTTTTTAATAAGACTTTTCTTTCAATTAACCCTCTTAATCTTTCTTAAACAAAAAAATA
>NZ_JAWJBT010001769.1:0-231 GCF_046536035.1 Halomonas sp. SIMBA_159 | reverse complement strand
AAAGCTTAGCCCGATGATTAGTTGCTGACATCCGCCACCTCCTGTTCGGACTGTTGATCCAGCGGCTCTGAACTGGCAGCACTCAGTGCCCGGCACATCGCATCCGGTGTGGCATGCTGATACAGGAAGGCTAAGGTCACAGGCTGCGTGACGCCTACCGCCGACACATCATGCATATTCAGCGCATGATTCAGGCGCTGTACCAGCGTAATGGCCGCCAGAGAATCTATC
>NZ_JAWJBT010001768.1:0-231 GCF_046536035.1 Halomonas sp. SIMBA_159 | reverse complement strand
CATGTGACCGCATCAAAAGCCGGTTTGCCGGTCAAAGTGAAAGACATCGCCAACGACGGCATTTTGAACGCGATGGCGTATAACTTTAAGCTGCTCGATAAAAAGCGTAAGCGCAGAATTATCAGTAAAGCCGAGTTACAAAAACAGATGCTGATGATCAACGGCGGTGTCGATTATCAGGGGTTTGATAAAGCCGATGTGGTGATTGAGGCGGTCTTTGAGGATCTCAGC
>NZ_JAWJBT010001767.1:0-231 GCF_046536035.1 Halomonas sp. SIMBA_159 | reverse complement strand
GGATGTTCGCCAGCTGGCTGCGCTCTATCCCTGCTCTGAACCGCATTTTCATCGCTTATGCCAGCAGTACATGGGACGCAGCCCAATGGCACATTTAACCCGGATGCGGATGGAATACGCGGCCCGGCTGTTGCGCTCCTCTGAATGGTCAGTGCAACAGATCGGGGAAATGGTCGGTTACCCCATTCCGGCCAATTTCAGTACCCGCTTCAAAACCTGGTCAGGCATGAC
>NZ_JAWJBT010001766.1:0-231 GCF_046536035.1 Halomonas sp. SIMBA_159 | reverse complement strand
CGAAATGTCTGTCGGTACGTGGGAAACGGAGAAAGGCATTTTCTTCAGCAGCATTCTCCGCGATATCACCGAACGCAAAGCATCCGAAGACAAAATCAATGATTTGGTGTATTTGGACCCTTTGACCGGTTTACCGAACCGCCGCTTATTCAATGACCGCCTGGATTCGCTGCTGCGCCAAGCGGATGAACGCGGCTTTAACTTCTCACTGTTCTATATGGACCTGGACAA
>NZ_JAWJBT010001765.1:0-231 GCF_046536035.1 Halomonas sp. SIMBA_159 | reverse complement strand
AGCGCGATCGCGCCCCCTAACGCTAAAAACGGACCAAATGGCATCGGTTGACGACGACTAAGAATTCCCAGCGCGATCGCGCCCCCACCAATCACAGTTCCCACCACACAAGCGAGAAAACAACCCACAATCAACAGTTTCCATCCCAACCAAGCCCCCATCATCGCAGCGAGTTTCGCATCGCCACCGCCCATCGCCGGTTGTCCTAAAATTCCTGAAGCAACAATGGTG
>NZ_JAWJBT010001764.1:0-231 GCF_046536035.1 Halomonas sp. SIMBA_159 | reverse complement strand
CGTCGAGGATCGTCGTATCGATCGGAGCGCACCGTCGGGTATCTACTGGACATAGTCCATCGATGCTTTGTCACCGCTGATCTAAAAGCTAGGACGCCCCGGCGCGGTCAGCAGGAATCAGGCGCGGTGAGGGTGACGTCGCCCCGGGCGAGCGGGGACGCGCGTGTCTTAGTCATCGAGTAGCCGGGCATCACGAGGTATATGCCGGCCCGTCTGCTGACTACCGCCATC
>NZ_JAWJBT010001763.1:0-231 GCF_046536035.1 Halomonas sp. SIMBA_159 | reverse complement strand
AAAAAAACAGCCGAACAGCGCAAACAGAAAATGAACATTTTACTGCGTGTCACACCGGGCATTGAAGCCCATACACACGACTATATTACGACTGGCCAGGAAGACTCGAAATTCGGGTTTGACCTGAATAACGGCCAGGCAGACCGTGCTTTCGAGCAAACATATAGCCACGGACATCTTGAGTTGATCGGCTTGCATTGCCATATCGGCTCCCAAATTTTCGATACGGCA
>NZ_JAWJBT010001762.1:0-231 GCF_046536035.1 Halomonas sp. SIMBA_159 | reverse complement strand
ATATCGACCCCCAGCGAAGATAAAGTGACAGTAAAACGGGCGATCGTGGCGGCAGCCAAAACCAATTATCTGGTCACAGACGCGTCAAAATACGGCAAAGTCGCGACCTTCCATGCGCTCGACATCAGCAGCTTTGACAAAGTCATCACTGACACAGCCCTGTCAGAAAGCAGCCTGCATGATTTCGCCGAAAAAGGCATAGCGGTGGACAGGGTTTAGGCAGCCTTGCTC
>NZ_JAWJBT010001761.1:0-231 GCF_046536035.1 Halomonas sp. SIMBA_159 | reverse complement strand
CCCCAGGCGTTCGACACCCGATTGGAGGAGCCGGGGAGCGTGTACGAGATGGGGTTGGGCAGCGTCGACTGCGGGGTCCAGTTCCCGCTGGCGTACGCCGCCGCCGCGACGACGACCTTGAACGTCGATCCCGGCGGGTTGAGGTCGCCGGCGATCGCGCGGTTGGACAGCGGCTTGCCGGGGTCGGCGGCGAGCTGGTCGTAGGTGGCGTTCGCGGCGTCCGCGTCGTGC
>NZ_JAWJBT010001760.1:0-231 GCF_046536035.1 Halomonas sp. SIMBA_159 | reverse complement strand
CACGGGTCTGAGTGTCACAAAAGATCACTGCTGGTTTCAGGCTCGCGGATGGTGCTCCTGATGCAGCTGCTTCAGACGCTCGGTTGCCACATGAGTATAGATCTGTGTGGTAGATAAATCACTGTGACCTAACAACATTTGCACGACCCTGAGGTCCGCGCCGTAATTGAGCAGGTGGGTGGCAAACGCATGGCGCATGACGTGCGGCGACAAGGTATCGGCATCAATCCC
>NZ_JAWJBT010001759.1:0-231 GCF_046536035.1 Halomonas sp. SIMBA_159 | reverse complement strand
ATCAACCACCAGTTCCAGATCTTGGGGATTGCCAATTTCTAATAAGGGTAACCCTGCTTCTACATATTGTTCACTTTCTTGGTGAATGCGTAATACTTGACCTTCAGCAGGAGCATTAATATTAGTGCGTTGGGCGCGATTCGTTCGTTCTGCGAGTTGAGCTTTTAAACTCCGAATTTGTGCGTCATATACGCTGAGAAGATAGTCTGGATCTTGTTGTTCTGCTTCTAG
>NZ_JAWJBT010001758.1:0-231 GCF_046536035.1 Halomonas sp. SIMBA_159 | reverse complement strand
CAGAGATGGCCCCTTTTCCCGTGGTGGCCAGCGCTCCGCTCGCATTTGCAAAAGCCAGCAATTGCTCGTGATGCTCACTGAGCCTAGCTTCCAGATTGTGCTGCCCCGTATCCAAATCCAACAATTGGTACAAGAAACCGCCAGTGAATGCATCTCCCGCTCCCGTGGTGTCTTCGACGGTCACCGAATACCCCGCGGATCGATACACCTCGTCCTGAACGAACAAATCAG
>NZ_JAWJBT010001757.1:0-231 GCF_046536035.1 Halomonas sp. SIMBA_159 | reverse complement strand
CGCCGAGGGCATCAACACGATCGTCAATCCGGCGAACTGCGCCATGGGCAAGGAAGACCCCACGGAAGAAGAGCTCTCCGCCTTCGACAACGCCACGGTCGAGTCGTCGTTCGGGTTCCTCAACCTCGTCGGCAACGTCTTCGATCGCCAGGACGAAGCTGAAGCGCTCGTCAGCGACCTCCGCTCTCAGATCGACGCCGTATCGTCTGCCGTGGAAGGCCAGGAGACGCC
>NZ_JAWJBT010001756.1:0-231 GCF_046536035.1 Halomonas sp. SIMBA_159 | reverse complement strand
TCATTTGCATGCTTAAGGGCTGGTCCCCGTTCGCTCGCCGCTACTAGGGGAATCTCGTTTGATTTCTTTTCCTCAGGGTACTTAGATGTTTCAGTTCCCCTGGTTCGCCTCTTACGCCTATATACTCAGCGTAAGATACTCATCTTATGATGAGTGGGTTTCCCCATTCACAAATGTCCGGGTCACAGGTTGTTGCCACCTCACCGAACCTTATCGCAGGCTACCACGTCT
>NZ_JAWJBT010001755.1:0-231 GCF_046536035.1 Halomonas sp. SIMBA_159 | reverse complement strand
ATCGCTTTGCGATCCGCGCGCAGTTCACGCACCAGCACAATCACCATCATATACAGAATAAAGGTAAACGGCATCGCTGACAGCACGGCTGCGGATTGCAGCCCAGAGAGGCCGCCAGCCACAATCAGTGTCAGGCAAGTCGCGGCAATCAGTACGCCCCACACCACGCGCTTATGAAGCGGCGGATTGATGGAACCATTATCGGTCATTTGCGCCACGATGTACGAAGCA
>NZ_JAWJBT010001754.1:0-231 GCF_046536035.1 Halomonas sp. SIMBA_159 | reverse complement strand
AGATGCGATTGCACTAACCGTCTTCAGGGTTTTTTTCATTCCAACGGATTCAAATGAAACCAAGCTAGCGCTAAAACGTATTTATGCAACTCTGATAATTGTTTGAAGTCGGGGTGAACGAGCATTTTAGAGGAGAATCTGAAAACTAATAGAAGTTTTACTGAACCACAAATTCTATTGAAGAGGAGAATGAACAATGGAAATCCTAAAACGTTTCAGAGATATCATGAC
>NZ_JAWJBT010001753.1:0-231 GCF_046536035.1 Halomonas sp. SIMBA_159 | reverse complement strand
ATCGTGCTGGCGGCCGGACAGTCCCGGCGCATGGGCGCTCGCAACAAGCTGCTGGAGGACCTGGACGGCCGGCCCCTCGTGGTCCGCACGGTGGACGCGGCGCTCGCCTCCGGCGTGCAGGCCGTCATCGTCGTCACCGGCCACGAGCCCGAGCGTGTGCGCACCGCGCTGGGCGACCGGGGCGTGCGCTTCGTCCACAACCCGGCCTACGACCAGGGGCTCAGCACCTCG
>NZ_JAWJBT010001752.1:0-232 GCF_046536035.1 Halomonas sp. SIMBA_159 | reverse complement strand
CACTGTTTTATATTCAGGTTGAGGAGATCGATGCATTCTTGCCAAAAGCGGTATCGTTTGGCGCTCAGATCGTGATGCCCGCAACGGCTTCTTCTCTCGGTGAATGGCAGTACCGCCTGGCTGTGCTGTGCGAGCCGCAGGGAAACCACTTCGGTGTAATGGAGCCTGTGACACGAGCCGGGCAAGTGGTTCCGCTGCCCGGAACGCCTTTTGATTTCAATGAAATAGTGAC
>NZ_JAWJBT010001751.1:0-232 GCF_046536035.1 Halomonas sp. SIMBA_159 | reverse complement strand
CATAAGCAGTGGTAGGCCGATTTATCTGGCGAAGGGGAGCCGCAGGCACCCCTTTCCAGCCACCACTTGACAAGCTTAAACGCCCGGGTAGTCCAGAATGCCTTCAGCGGCCTGACGCCCTTCATAAATAGCGTTGACCACGAGATCAGAGCCGCGCACCATATCGCTACCGGCAAATATTTTCTCGTTGCTGGTTTGGAAAGCGTCCTGGCCGTGCTCGGGGGCTTTGACC
>NZ_JAWJBT010001750.1:0-232 GCF_046536035.1 Halomonas sp. SIMBA_159 | reverse complement strand
GCCCATGTGGGCCAACCAGGATTGGCAGGGCAGCCTCTACCCGCGCCAAGCCAACACCGACCTGCTCAGCGATTACGCCGCAGTATTTTCCAGCGTCGAGGGCAATACGACGTTTTACAGCGGTGCGCCTAAGCCCGATACCATCGCGGCCTGGGTACGTCAGGCACCTGCGTATTTTCGCTTTTGGTTTAAACTGCACAGCCGCGTTACCCACGAACAGCGCCTAAGCCAG
>NZ_JAWJBT010001749.1:0-232 GCF_046536035.1 Halomonas sp. SIMBA_159 | reverse complement strand
ATAACCCCACCGCACCTAGCCCGTAGTTAGTCTGCAACCAGGCTGCGATATATGGCGCAACGGAAGCCCCGAGAATCGACGCTACGTTGTAAGAGAACGATGCTCCGGTGTAACGCACTTCTGTCGGAAACAGCTCTGGTAACAGCGCACCCATTGGCCCGAAGGTCAGACCCATCAGACTTAACCCCAGCAGCAGGAAGGCAAAAACCAGAATCGGGTTGCCAGAACCGAG
>NZ_JAWJBT010001748.1:0-232 GCF_046536035.1 Halomonas sp. SIMBA_159 | reverse complement strand
CGGTAGCGCGCACGCCAGTCATCGCCGGCTGCGTCGGCCTCGGCGGCGTATCGCGCGATGAGCGGATCCGCGTCGGTGCGGGAGATGCGACCGCTCGGCGTCAGCTCCGTCTCCACCGGAGGCATCCCGCCTTCTGCGTCGAGCAGGCGTCCGAGGCGGTCCGCACCGAAGCCGAACATCATCTCGCGAACCAGCGCCCAGGCCCCGATCGGAGCAAGCACCAGCAGTGTGA
>NZ_JAWJBT010001747.1:0-232 GCF_046536035.1 Halomonas sp. SIMBA_159 | reverse complement strand
CAGCGATGACCGGCTTTTTCACTTCATAGATTTGGTTGCTGACCTGCCCGCCAAGATCCCGGTATTCTTCTGCGCTTTGTTCGGAAGCAAAAGTCGCGCCGCCTTCAGACAAATCCATACCGGCGCAAAACGCCCGTCCCGCCCCGGTGACGACAACGACGCGGATATCATCATCCGCATCCACAGTACGGTAAAAGTCCAGCAGTTCTCCGTTCATTTGCTCTGTATAGGC
>NZ_JAWJBT010001746.1:0-232 GCF_046536035.1 Halomonas sp. SIMBA_159 | reverse complement strand
CGGGGTCAGGGTTTCGGTCATGCGCGTCCCTCCGGCGGTTGCGACGCGCTGCCGCGGCGCGCCTTCCACTTCTTATACCCCACCGGCAGCAGGGAGAGGATGCCGAGCCCGACGATCGGGCCCAGGATCTCCGGCTTGAAGATGATCCCAAGGCTAGGCGCGCCCCCGGCGGTGACCAGCGCGTCCAACCCGTTGCCGACAGACGCGTAAACCAGCGTTCCAGGGATGATCC
>NZ_JAWJBT010001745.1:0-232 GCF_046536035.1 Halomonas sp. SIMBA_159 | reverse complement strand
ATAATAGCTTGCCTGGCTGAATCGCCATACCAAATCCCTTTTAATGCGTATGACTCACTACTCATCATTGCTACAAAAATATTTGTATTTACATAAAAAGCTATCTATCGCCCCTTGCTTTATCATTGAATTGAGAACTTCATATGAAAATACTTTGTGCTTTTAATCATTCTATTCCCTTAATATAATGAACCAATAGAAGAACATGGAGGTATATCAAATGGATTTATCG
>NZ_JAWJBT010001744.1:0-232 GCF_046536035.1 Halomonas sp. SIMBA_159 | reverse complement strand
CTTCGAGCGTGACCACCACGCACGACAGCGACGCCTCGCGGTTGGTGGCGATCTGCAGATCGGTCAGGGGCAGCCAAACCTCGGCGTTCATCACCGTGTTGGGGGCGCTGAAGCG
Source organism: Halomonas sp. SIMBA_159 (assembly GCF_046536035.1). Classification (NCBI taxonomy): domain Bacteria; kingdom Pseudomonadati; phylum Pseudomonadota; class Gammaproteobacteria; order Oceanospirillales; family Halomonadaceae; genus Halomonas; species Halomonas sp. SIMBA_159. Next base: position 117 of record NZ_JAWJBT010001744.1, on the reverse strand, counting down.
GCCCACGATCGTCCAGTCGCGGTCGTCGAAGTGCAGCGTTTGGCCGAGGGCGACGCGGCTCTCGGGCAGTCCCAGCCGCGTGGCGGCCAGCTCGCCGAGCATCAGCTCGTCGCGGCC
>NZ_JAWJBT010001743.1:0-232 GCF_046536035.1 Halomonas sp. SIMBA_159 | reverse complement strand
GGTCGACGAGGCGGCGAACCGCCGCCGTCGCCTCCTCGAGGCGCGCCGGGTCGGTGCCGCGCAGCACCAGCGCGGTGCCGAAGCGGCCGCCGCGCTGGAAGGGGTAGCTGCCGATCTCGATGTCGTCGAACTGCGCCTGCAGCTCACCCAGGCCGCCGGCGATGGTCGACTCCGGGAGCGCCGCCGGCACGGTCTTCGACAGCATCGGCGCGCCGCCGACCAGCCAGGGGAC
>NZ_JAWJBT010001742.1:0-232 GCF_046536035.1 Halomonas sp. SIMBA_159 | reverse complement strand
CGATGTAGCGGATGTCATCGACGGCGATGCGGTGGTGCACCCCGTCTGTGGCAGCAAACAGGAGCTCACGGCGCGAGCGGCGCTGCAGCCGCGTGAGGATCCGCGACATCTCCTGCTCGAACGAGGCGTAGGCCACGGGCTTCAACAGATAGCTCAGCGCGTCGACCTCATAGCCGCCCACGGCGTAGTGGGGAGAGCTCGTGATGAAGACGATGATGACTTCGGAGTCGAC
>NZ_JAWJBT010001741.1:0-232 GCF_046536035.1 Halomonas sp. SIMBA_159 | reverse complement strand
GACGCGGGTTCGCCGCGCGGGTGTGGCTCGTCCCGCCGCCGAACGTCGATCCGCACCGCAGGCCGAGGCTCGGGGGCAGAGCGCGCTACGACATCGCGGCGTGAGCGCGAGTTCCCTCACGCAGGCGAGAGGTGATGGCTGCGAATCCCGCTGACCAGGCTGCGCCCAGCCCCGCGGCCGTGGCGCTGGCGGCGGTGAGTTGGCCACCGGATTCACCGACGGCGGCGAAGAC
>NZ_JAWJBT010001740.1:0-232 GCF_046536035.1 Halomonas sp. SIMBA_159 | reverse complement strand
CCAGTACCTGGTGCGAGGCAAGAAGGTGCATGTGGGTTCGCCGCTCGCTTATGCCGCCGTGCACCAGGAAGGCTTTGACGGTGCGGTGAACATCTCGGCCCATAACCGGCTTATTCGCCAGGCATTCGGCAAAGCGCTGAAAAGTCCGGTGTGGCAGACGGTGAAACCCCATACCCGCCAGATGCAGACCCCACAGCGCGAATACCTGGGCCTATCGACCGAGAACCAGCAC
>NZ_JAWJBT010001739.1:0-232 GCF_046536035.1 Halomonas sp. SIMBA_159 | reverse complement strand
AAGCTGCTCAGTAACCGCTACCCGCTCTTCTTGCGCTTGAACTTCGTAATAATCTGCATACAGCACATTCTCAATTTCCGCTTTAAACAAATACACCGAACCGGTAATGGCGAGCAGCACTAAGAGCGGCGCAACCAAAACCCCCGCATACAAATGCCAGCGCCAGACCGATTTATAGAACTGCCCGCCTTTCTCTTGCTTCTTTTTTTCTCTTGCCGGTTGGTGTCCTTTG
>NZ_JAWJBT010001738.1:0-232 GCF_046536035.1 Halomonas sp. SIMBA_159 | reverse complement strand
AGAATGGCTCAACAAAACAGGTGGACGAAATTAAAGCTGGCATCGAGCTGGATGCCTTTGGCAGTGACAAGGCAGATAAATATCGTTCAATCCGCCGCCCGATGATTTGGCAGGATGGTAAAACCCTGCTAATAAAACCGCACAGCGGCAAGCTCGAAGCCGGTAAAACCTATCAGGTTCAGGTATCAGCCGGCTTGCTGCAGTTTACCAGTGATACAAAAGCCTTTAATGG
>NZ_JAWJBT010001737.1:0-232 GCF_046536035.1 Halomonas sp. SIMBA_159 | reverse complement strand
CGGGGCCGATCATCGATCAGGACGTCACCACCATCACCCATCGCGACGCCGTGGATGACCTCGTCCGCAAGGGCCGGGACCTTGAGCGGCTGGTGCTCGCCCGGGCCGTCTGGGCCCACCTGGAGCACAAGGCGCTGAGCTACGGCAACCGCACGGTCATCTTCGACTGATCACACCCTGACGTACCGCAGGGGCGGGGGCGGGAGCGGTTATGTCACCGCGCACCGTGGGC
>NZ_JAWJBT010001736.1:0-232 GCF_046536035.1 Halomonas sp. SIMBA_159 | reverse complement strand
CGACGGCTGACCGCGATGGTGGCGATGCCGCCGCCAGCCCCCAGAGTAAATTCCGTCCTGACGGAATCGCTTCGCGCTTTCGTCCGGTCGGCCGAATTTGCTCTGATCACGCCAAGGCCCGCCGCGGCCCTGAAGCGCGCAGGCTCCCCTCGCGCACCAAACCGTCGGTCACCGCGTCGACCGCCGCCTTGGCGATGTCGACGATCTCGTCGACCTCCGCCGGCGTGATCAC
>NZ_JAWJBT010001735.1:0-232 GCF_046536035.1 Halomonas sp. SIMBA_159 | reverse complement strand
CATCACTCCCCATAAAATAAGCAGGATGATCGAGCCGATGCCGGTTCCCCCGTCCATGATTGACGCCAGCTGCAGAAAGAAGAAGCCGAGGCTGAACAGCGTAATTGCTCCGAAATAAATTAATCTGGTATTGAAACTGAAGTTCTTCATAATCAAAACCCCTTTGCCGATCTGCTCCGCTTGCCTTTAGGAAAGGCATTTCCAAAAACAAGCTTTGCTCTTATCATTCACC
>NZ_JAWJBT010001734.1:0-232 GCF_046536035.1 Halomonas sp. SIMBA_159 | reverse complement strand
CTTGCAGTTCTCCAAAAGAATTTTGACCGGAAGCAGATAAATTCTTTCTGTAATAAACACCGCTTTTTGTTTTAAATACTTTGTCTGGTAATCCGTCTCCATCCAGATCTTCTAGTATTACGGCAACATCTGATGATCCCCAGCTGTTACCTCCGTGGCCTCCAACAGTAAATCCTTTTAAGCTTCCTGCGTTTGTTGCTAAACCTATACCAAGTCTATAACTTACTCCTTC
>NZ_JAWJBT010001733.1:0-232 GCF_046536035.1 Halomonas sp. SIMBA_159 | reverse complement strand
CGCCTTCAGGCTGGCCCGGGTGGCGATGATGATCGTCGGCAGCGTCATCAGCGCCAGCACCATGCCGCCGACCAGCGGGGCCGAGCGCGGCAGGCCGAAGAAGTTCAGGAAAACCGCCAGGCCCAGCAGACCGAATACGATGGAAGGCACCGCCGCCAGATTGTTGATGTTGACTTCGATCAGGTCGGTCCAGCGGTTCTTCGGCGCGAACTCCTCCAGATAGATCGCCGCC
>NZ_JAWJBT010001732.1:0-232 GCF_046536035.1 Halomonas sp. SIMBA_159 | reverse complement strand
ACCGCCGGCACAGGCGCTTTCCTGGCGCCCTCCGGCAGCCATAGCCGGGCTGATAGGGTGGTGCCGTCGGGCATCGAGATGGCGACGTGTCGGTGTTCCTCGACGGCATAGGGAAAATCGGTGACGCGGCGCATCGGCTCTCCGGTCTTGTCGGTTGAATTCTGCTCGTGTGACGGCGGCCCGATGCTAGGGGCGAAACGGCGTGACAGCGCAAGTTCGTTGACTTATGCAG
>NZ_JAWJBT010001731.1:0-232 GCF_046536035.1 Halomonas sp. SIMBA_159 | reverse complement strand
CATTGAAAACGATTTTAGGCCTGCAGTTCCTGCTCGGTGAAGATATCAGCAAACAGCGGGCTGGTTAAGTAGCGCTCTGCAGCACTGGCCAGGATCACGACAATGTTTTTACCAGCGTTTTCCGGCTTAGCAGCAAGGCGTTGTGCTGCAACCAAAGCGGCACCGGATGAAATACCGGCCAGAATGCCTTCTTCGTGCATTAAGCGATGTGCCGCCGCTATGGCTTCGTCAC
>NZ_JAWJBT010001730.1:0-232 GCF_046536035.1 Halomonas sp. SIMBA_159 | reverse complement strand
ACAATAAATTATCGTTCTAGATCAGTTATAAAAATGTGATTTGAATTGGTTAAGAATAGTGGTAAAAACTTCAAATGTTGCTGAGAATGCTGCGGGGTAAAGCGCGATTAATGCTTGCCATCGCGCCACAACTTCTGCCACAAGTTAGGAAACTCAAGATGAGATAATAGGAACGACTAATCCCTGATCATTAATTCTTTTGACCAACGGTCGCAGACTCGAAATCTTCACG
>NZ_JAWJBT010001729.1:0-232 GCF_046536035.1 Halomonas sp. SIMBA_159 | reverse complement strand
CGAGGAGATCGGCCCACTCGCTGTCGGTCGGGTTGACTCCGCGCTCGTTGATGACCGTCGTGTCGCCGGCGGTCTCGTCGACCACGGCGATGCTTCGCCGGGTCTCGGCGGCCACCGACACGAGGGCGTGCGGCACTCCGCTGGCGCGGAGCTCGGCGGCGAACTCCTCGCCGACGCGGCCGCCCGTCGTGGTGACCGCGAGCGCGTCCGCTCCTTCGGAGTACGCCACACG
>NZ_JAWJBT010001728.1:0-232 GCF_046536035.1 Halomonas sp. SIMBA_159 | reverse complement strand
GAACCGATATTCCGAACATGATGGCGTCTGTCCGCGCATTGAACGAGGATGGCATTTCTGCCACTATCGACCGGCTCGGTGAATTTGTCACCAGCCGCAAAGAAGCCATACAGGCAAAAGACGAAATCATCCAGACAGCCGAGGCGATTACAGAAGCCGGAGTGGATGCCCATATGTCTGTGAAATTGACCCAGATCGGGCTTGATATCGACCAGCAGTTTTGCTTGGAGAA
>NZ_JAWJBT010001727.1:0-232 GCF_046536035.1 Halomonas sp. SIMBA_159 | reverse complement strand
ATGCACCGCAAGCGGTGAACTTGAGTCTCTTTCGCCTTTCTTTTGGCATGATTCCAGGGTTACGACGGTTGTTACTACCAAAATGGTTTCGGGAACTACCAAAAGATCAGCCGGTTGCTGTCATCTGCTTAACCTCTCATCGTAGCCCGATCGCAGCCAAACAACTCCTCAAGGCTGGCTTTCAAAAAGTGTATAACATTTCTGGCGGAATGATGGAGTGGCAACAGAAAGG
>NZ_JAWJBT010001726.1:0-232 GCF_046536035.1 Halomonas sp. SIMBA_159 | reverse complement strand
ACGGAAATGTGAAAATGAATATTAAGATTAAGAAGAACTATGCCTGCTGAAACGGAAGACAACTTGGACGATGTTATCTCGGATCTCATTGATGGCGATGAAGAAGAGGAGGAGCAAGCTCCGGCTTCCGCTTCTCCACTGGCGGATATCGACACCCCGGAGATCGACTTTGACGGTCCGGATGTAGCGCTGACCGAACGCGCGGCGCGGCAGGTCCGGAAGATACGGGAGG
>NZ_JAWJBT010001725.1:0-232 GCF_046536035.1 Halomonas sp. SIMBA_159 | reverse complement strand
ATGGAATTGCGAGCGGCACAATGAACGCCCATACCGCATCATACGCAGGCGACGCCGTTGGAATAATCCCAGTATTTGATAAAATAATGGCTGAAACTAGTGCAATGATTGCACCGGAAATCTTCCCTGCCCAGCTGTATTTTTGTTCGAGCACGATACTCATCGCCGCGACGATGACAATAATCCCCCAAAGCGCCAGCAAATCATCTGCCTGGATCAATGAATTCTCCAT
>NZ_JAWJBT010001724.1:0-232 GCF_046536035.1 Halomonas sp. SIMBA_159 | reverse complement strand
CACGCCGACCCGGCCGGTGGCCTTGTCGTCGCTCTGGTGCGCGCTGCTGCCGCTGATGCGCTCGTCGGTGTCGGTGCCGACCCAGTCCTGGCGGGCGCCGACGGTCACGGCCCAGCGGTCGATGCGGATCTGGTCCTGCAGGTACAGGCCGATCTGCGACTGCACCTGGACCTGGCGCGAGGTGAAGTCCGGCACGTCCAGCGCCGCGCCGTAGACCGGGTCGTAGGCATCG
>NZ_JAWJBT010001723.1:0-232 GCF_046536035.1 Halomonas sp. SIMBA_159 | reverse complement strand
GATCAAAAACAACATCTTGAATTAGCCCGGGATGTGGCCATGCGTTTTAATGCACTGCATGGCGATATTTTCACAGTACCAGAGCCGTTTATTCCACCAGTAGCCGCGCGGGTGATGAGCTTGCAGGACCCGACCAAGAAAATGTCGAAGTCGGATGAAAACCCGTGGAACTTCGTCGGCTTGTTGGAAGATCCGAAGATGATCAGCAAGAAGTTTAAAAAGGCGATGACAG
>NZ_JAWJBT010001722.1:0-233 GCF_046536035.1 Halomonas sp. SIMBA_159 | reverse complement strand
GCGATGATCCGCGACCACGTGCTGCTGCCGTTCGCCGATGACATCGCCGCCGCCGACGCCGAGCTGGCCCCGAAGCTGGATGCGGCGACGATCCGCGCGATCGTCGATCTCATCGCAGAGCGAGGCGATGACCCGACCCAGCTGATGCTCCCCTTCCGGGAGAACCTCGACGCCTTCCGGCGGAAGACCATCGGAGCGCGTCCGCGAGAGACTCTCCTCGCCGTCTACATCAC
>NZ_JAWJBT010001721.1:0-233 GCF_046536035.1 Halomonas sp. SIMBA_159 | reverse complement strand
GAACCGGTTTACAGCTTGAAAGGTTCCATGCACCAAAAAACCTTCCGCAAGCTGATGCGCCAGGCGCTCGATGCCACTAAAGGCGGGCTGCCGGATTGCCTCCCTGCCCCGCTCCGGGAAGAATACCAATTGCTGCCGTTCGAGCAAGCGCTCGAGACCGTCCATTTTCCGGAAGATGCAGCGTCGCTCAAGCAGGCGCGGCGCCGTTTCGTGTACGAGGAATTATTGCAATT
>NZ_JAWJBT010001720.1:0-233 GCF_046536035.1 Halomonas sp. SIMBA_159 | reverse complement strand
GAGCAATCGGCTGTCCAGAAACGTCAGCATGCCCACCAGGAGGAGCCCCAGCGAGATCTCGCTGGCGATGGAGCCCCAGGGCAGCAGGGACGACCTGAACATCCGGTCGAGCGACAAGGGAGCGGTTTGCCACGTGATGTCTGGCACAACAGGAATGGAAAGCGCTTGCGTTTAAGCTGCGAAGTCGGGTCGATGTCTGCCAACGGGCGTGTTTGACCGGCCGCGCGCGACAG
>NZ_JAWJBT010001719.1:0-233 GCF_046536035.1 Halomonas sp. SIMBA_159 | reverse complement strand
AACTGAGCAGGGACAGTACAGTTGGGATTGGGGCTTATTGTTTGAAGTTGAGCATTACCAGCAGACCGATAGTAACGAGTTCACTACGGGTTTATTAGTTGAAAAAGAGTTTGAACATACCAGTCTGACCATAAATGCGTTATTGGTATACGAATGGGGGCAGAACGTGCCGTCAGAGCTCGAAACCGAGTTTCGTCTGCAATACCGCTATCGGTTTCTACCCGCATTACAGC
>NZ_JAWJBT010001718.1:0-233 GCF_046536035.1 Halomonas sp. SIMBA_159 | reverse complement strand
TACAAAAAAGCCGACAGAGGGTGTCGGCTTGGGGTGTGATCTTTTCGTCTATAGGGGATATAACAGGCGAGCAAAACGCTCGTTAGCAGTAAAAGTTTGCGAGGGCGTCATTGGCGGCGCGCTGCCACTGCGCCTGACAGTGCCAAAACGCGAGCACTTCATCATTACGTGCTGGGATGGCCTTTGAGATTGTCATCACATGGTCCTCCTGTGGGACAACCTTACCAGTATAG
>NZ_JAWJBT010001717.1:0-233 GCF_046536035.1 Halomonas sp. SIMBA_159 | reverse complement strand
TCCATCATTCGTCTTAACAGCTATACGTCTTAAATGGCATTCGTCGTAACAGGAAGGGATACTTATGAGTCAGTCGACGAATCAGCAACTGATGCAGGCCGCGGTATGGTATGCCGCCAAAGATCTGCGCGTTGAGCACGTGCCGGTGCCTACCATCAGCGACCCCCATGAGGTAAAGGTGAAGGTCGCCGCCTGCGGTATTTGCGGCAGCGATTTACACGAGTATGCCGCCG
>NZ_JAWJBT010001716.1:0-233 GCF_046536035.1 Halomonas sp. SIMBA_159 | reverse complement strand
CGTGTGTTCAATATTGATGATGGAACCGCAAGCGCGATCGCGGTTAACTTAGAAGGATTAACCCTTACCAATGGTGCAACCTCTGGGACAGAAGATGGTGGTGCAATTCTTAATCAAGAAGATCTGACAATTGATCAAAGTACGATTAGTAATAGCACTGCTGCGGATGATGGGGGCGCGATCGCGAACTTTGGTACATTAACTCTTAATGAGAGTACCCTCTCTAATAACAC
>NZ_JAWJBT010001715.1:0-233 GCF_046536035.1 Halomonas sp. SIMBA_159 | reverse complement strand
ATCGGGAACGCTTTCATTTCGGTATAGCGTTCAATATCTTTTTCGCGGCAATAGGCAAGCGGGCGAATTACCACGTGCTCACCGTTATCTGAGACCAGCTTAGGCGGCATACCTTTCATTTTGCCGCCGTAGAACAAGTTCAGGAAAAGCGTTTCCAGCATGTCATCACGGTGGTGCCCCAGCGCAATCTTGGTCGCGCCCAGCTCTTTTGCCGTGCGGTACAAAATACCCCG
>NZ_JAWJBT010001714.1:0-233 GCF_046536035.1 Halomonas sp. SIMBA_159 | reverse complement strand
GTAATGCTGGCTGGATGCGGGAAATCATGTGTACGCATATTTGTCCGTACGCCCGTTTTCAGTCAGCCATGTTTGAGAAAGATACTTTCACCGTGACCTATGATGAGAAACGTGGTGAAAACCGAGGTCCGCGTAGCCGCAAAGATAAAGACTACAAAGAAAAAGGCTTAGGTGACTGCATTGATTGTAACTTATGTGTACATGTGTGCCCTACCGGCATTGATATTCGTAAC
>NZ_JAWJBT010001713.1:0-233 GCF_046536035.1 Halomonas sp. SIMBA_159 | reverse complement strand
CCAGGGCGACTCCTTCGGCCTGAACGCCAACGGCATGCCCTACACCGGCTCGCCGATCTCGGTGGACACCATCGTCGCCTACGACATCAAGGTCAGCGACTACGACGTCGCCCAGGATGCGGTCGGCGCGACGATCAACGCCGTCACCAAGTCCGGCACCAACGAGTTCCATGGCTCGGCGTACTACGTCTACAAGGACGCCGGAAGCATGGTCGGTTCCCGCGACGGCGAGG
>NZ_JAWJBT010001712.1:0-233 GCF_046536035.1 Halomonas sp. SIMBA_159 | reverse complement strand
ATAGTGGCCGCGCTGGCAATATCATCGATGGAAATGTTCTGGTTCAGATGCGCATGTATATACTCTTTCGCCCGCAATAACAGTGTGTCGGTACGATTCGTGGGTGGCTGCTCATTCAGCTGTCCGCCTCGGCGTACCAGCGAATGTGACAGCTGAAACAGTCCTGATTCCAGCTCTATGTTAGTGGTGGCCGGATTTTCCATCAGCGCAGAGAGCATCAGCGTCTGCTGACG
>NZ_JAWJBT010001711.1:0-233 GCF_046536035.1 Halomonas sp. SIMBA_159 | reverse complement strand
AACTCCGCCATCATTGAGCAATGCCCGAATGATCCGGCGAGGTGCGACACAAAGCAAGGGCGGCTGACCCAGGAAAAAGGCTAGCTCAGTGATCAGGTCCTCGCGGGCTGGTGCGCTCAGCATGATCCGGCGAGAACCATTTGGTCGGATGATGGGAGCAATCGAATTGCTCTGGCAGTAAGCGGACGATAGTTCCTTGAGCGCGACATCGTCAATGTCTATGCCAACAAGCT
>NZ_JAWJBT010001710.1:0-233 GCF_046536035.1 Halomonas sp. SIMBA_159 | reverse complement strand
CGTATTGCCTGCACCAACTCCTGTGCTTTTTCACCAAAAGGTGAGTAGCTTTGCAGCAGTGACAACAAGGTTGTGTTTGCATCGGTATTGCCGCACACCGGCGCATCGGCTTTCAGCTGGCATAACTTAGCAACGGTATCGCTAAGCGCAATACGCTTGCTGGCATCTTCGTTAATGTTGGCCTGATCGTTTAGCGGCAACAGATGAAAATGGGTTAAACCACTGTCAGCCAG
>NZ_JAWJBT010001709.1:0-233 GCF_046536035.1 Halomonas sp. SIMBA_159 | reverse complement strand
CCTGGGACCTGCTGGAGCCCAAGCCATGAACGAAAAGCACGACACGCTGGTCCTGGCCAGCGGCAATGCCGGCAAGCTGGAGGAACTGCGCGCGATGCTGGCCGACCTGCCGCTGCGCATCGTCGCCCAGGGCGAACTCGGCGTGGAGGACGTGCCGGAGACCGGACTGACCTTCGTCGAGAACGCGCTGATCAAGGCACGCCACGCCAGCGCGGCGACCGGCCTGCCGGCCC
>NZ_JAWJBT010001708.1:0-233 GCF_046536035.1 Halomonas sp. SIMBA_159 | reverse complement strand
AATAAACCAGCATCTACACAAGCCTTCGCAGCAGCGGAGGCTTGTTTTTTATTGAACGCATATTCAGAAAAATCAAAAAGGGGGTAGCATTTTCGCAGCTAAATACGGTACACTTTCTATTAACGGAATGATTAAGGTCTATTTCCTTAAATACCAAAAAGCAGGTGACGGCATTGAAACAACAAGCACAGCAATTATTTGAAGACATACGGGCATTTCGTCGGGAGCTCCAC
>NZ_JAWJBT010001707.1:0-233 GCF_046536035.1 Halomonas sp. SIMBA_159 | reverse complement strand
GTTTCTTACGATCGCCTTGATCGTTGGCACAATTACCGTTATGACTGAATTCACTTCGAATACAGCAACTGCCACGATGGTCTATCCAATCGTTGCAGTTGCAGCTGCCACACTAGGAACCGACCCGATTGTATTGATGGTTGCCGCCAATATGGGAGCCACGTTTGCTTACATGTTCCCGGTTGCAGCTCCGCCGAATGCCATTGTTTTCGGAACCGGCTATATTAAAATGA
>NZ_JAWJBT010001706.1:0-233 GCF_046536035.1 Halomonas sp. SIMBA_159 | reverse complement strand
CGACGGGAACCCTATCGGCTGTGGTTCGAGCAGCGGGCGTGGTACGCCCTCGGGCATCACGAGACGCACGGCGAGCTGCGGTGCCTCAAGCTCAACCGCTTCGCTGCGGTGGAACCGACCGAGCAGCCGTACGCCATCCCCGACGACTTCACGCTCGACGACTACCGCGGCGATGCCTGGCGGATGATCCGCGGCGATCGGGTGTATGACGTGGCGATCCGCTTCACGCCCGA
>NZ_JAWJBT010001705.1:0-233 GCF_046536035.1 Halomonas sp. SIMBA_159 | reverse complement strand
AGTCTGATTGGTATTTCAACGCAAGAGATCCGCGGTGCCCTAAAGATGCCTGGCTCATAAAGCAACGTCTCGATAATGAATATGACGTTGTTATTCGGGAAAAAAAATCTGCAGAGTACGAATTAACTTTGCTAGGGGCTTATCATGATTGCCATCTCCATTTTATATATAAGTCTGTGTATGACATTGCTGTATATGGGTATGGAGGCTCTCTCATACGCAAAGATTATGAC
>NZ_JAWJBT010001704.1:0-233 GCF_046536035.1 Halomonas sp. SIMBA_159 | reverse complement strand
CTTGGTCTCCGGATCGGCGTCGATGAGGATCTTGTTGCGGCGCAGGCGCGGCACGTCCTCGCCGTTGTCCGGGATGCGCAGGTCGACCACGTCGAAGTAGGTGTCCGGGGTGTCCAGGAACTCCACGCCCTGCGCGCGCATCGCCTCGACGGTGTCGTAGATGTTGTCGGTGAAGCAGGCGATGTGCTGGATGCCTTCGCCCTTGTAGGCGTCGAGGTACTCGTTGATCTGGC
>NZ_JAWJBT010001703.1:0-233 GCF_046536035.1 Halomonas sp. SIMBA_159 | reverse complement strand
CACGACGACGGGTTCTACTCCCGCATGTCGCCGTTCGGCCCGTTGACCGGAACCGCGCCACTTCGTTCGGCGATGCACGCCTGGTCACGTGTCGTCTCGCAGCCGGAAGAGGGCCTCGCCCTGTTGGATGCGGGCCGTCGCGACGTGCCGTTCGATCTCGATCTGCCGGTCCCGCAGTCGGTCGACGGTGAGATCACGGCGCTCAACGATCAGCATGCGTTCCTGCGGCTCGC
>NZ_JAWJBT010001702.1:0-233 GCF_046536035.1 Halomonas sp. SIMBA_159 | reverse complement strand
GCAGTACTTCGACACAGCCGACGGCGATCTCGCCCGTGCTGGGGTGGCGCTGCGCCGTCGCACCGGCGGCCCGGACGAGGGCTGGCACGTGAAGGGACCGCGGGAGGGCGACGGCCGGCTCGAACTCGGCTGGCCGCTCGGCGAGGGCGACGAGCTCCCCGGGGCCGTGGCCGACACCGTGTCCGCCTGGACAACCGCGCCACTCACCCCGCTCGCCCGCATCCGCAACGACC
>NZ_JAWJBT010001701.1:0-233 GCF_046536035.1 Halomonas sp. SIMBA_159 | reverse complement strand
AGTATTTTTTCTGAGGATGCTCTAACTTGGGCAAAGTTTTTTTATATTTCATTGACTAACTATTTATTATTCTTGGTCGCTTTTAGAGAGCAGGAGGTTTCCACTCCAATTATTACCAGATTTCTGTAGTGCGACCATCTTGGTCGCTAATCATATCTCAACTCGCTAATAAATCCCCAACGTTGCTAATAAAATAATAGTAGGGAGCAGGATGCTCCCACTCCAATCATCAC
>NZ_JAWJBT010001700.1:0-233 GCF_046536035.1 Halomonas sp. SIMBA_159 | reverse complement strand
CAAAAGCCACGCAAAAAGCATGGCTTTTGCATACAATTTATTACTATTACCCCTAAATTTCCCCTCCCCAGCGGCGCAGAGATGAGTATAATTAGCGCCCCTGTGCCAGGCCGCAATCGAACTTTATCTGGTTTTCTCGTTTCACTAACCGAAGGAGTGCCATTTATCATGAAATTGCACCATAGAATGCTCCGGCATTTTATCGCCGCAAGTGTCATTGTGCTGACATCTTC
>NZ_JAWJBT010001699.1:0-233 GCF_046536035.1 Halomonas sp. SIMBA_159 | reverse complement strand
CGCAATTCGCGGCACCTCGTCGTTTCGGGTTAAGCCCCGCTGTATTCCCTACATGCTTGCGACAGTGATCGCTTTGCCTACATCGTGAAAAGTGATTCAGCCTGAGCGTTGACCCGCTTACCGCGCCGCCATCCGTCGTCGGTATTCGGCCGGAGAGATGCCAAGATTCTGTTTGAACACCCGGTGGAACTGGGGGTAGCTCCCGAAGCCCGCGGCGAAAGCGGCTTCGGTAA
>NZ_JAWJBT010001698.1:0-233 GCF_046536035.1 Halomonas sp. SIMBA_159 | reverse complement strand
AAGCGATCATAAGTGAACCTGATCTGCTGCCCCTTCGCATCAATCTGCTTGGTCAAAAGATTGCGTTGATCATAGATCATGGTCCATTTGCCCAACCCCGGGTCATCTGACGTGACTTTGTTACCCGCAAAATCGTATGCATAGATATAGGTTGCGCCGATCGGATCGATGATACGCGTCAGTCGGTTCAATAAGTCAAATTGATGATACGTGCGGCGCCACTGCCCAGATGC
>NZ_JAWJBT010001697.1:0-233 GCF_046536035.1 Halomonas sp. SIMBA_159 | reverse complement strand
CTGATGAACCATGCTCATGATGTCTTGATGTGCCAGCTCAAACAGTTGCTGTATACCATCAATCTCAAAATAAATCGGTTGCATGATGTCAATACGATACGGTGTGCGTAACACATCAACAGGATCAAACACTTTGTAAATCGGTTTATCGCTGGTCATCGCATATTCGGTTTCGCACGGTGAAGACAGAATCCCGCCACCGTAAATCCGGCGCTCACCGTGCTGACGCATCA
>NZ_JAWJBT010001696.1:0-234 GCF_046536035.1 Halomonas sp. SIMBA_159 | reverse complement strand
AAGGCCAGCAGGCAGAACGTCGCCTCGCGCCAGCGGCGCAATGCCAGCAGGGCGAGCACGACCAGCGTATCGGCCGGGATCAGTCCCCACTGGTAGCCGAGTCGCGAAACCAGCACGAAGAAGCCATCCAACCAGGGCCCGTGCCAGGCCTGCAGGCGCAGCAGCAGCGGGTCGTCGAAGAAGAAGTCCTCCAGTTTGTGGACTTCCCCGGCCAGGCGGGCGAACACGCCCAGC
>NZ_JAWJBT010001695.1:0-234 GCF_046536035.1 Halomonas sp. SIMBA_159 | reverse complement strand
GGCCACCAGCACGCGCCTGGCGCCGCCCTGCTTGAACAGCGACTGCGCCAGCTTGGTCATCGCGTTGCGCGAGGTGCGCTCGCTCATGCCGATCAGCACCACGCCATTGCCGGCGGGCATCACGTCGCCGCCTTCCAGGGTCGCGTTGCCGTGGTCCACGGTGGGATCGCCGTACCAGACCGGGAAGCCGGCGTTGGCGAAATCCGGATGGAACTTGTAGATGCAGGTGGTGAG
>NZ_JAWJBT010001694.1:0-234 GCF_046536035.1 Halomonas sp. SIMBA_159 | reverse complement strand
TTCTTTCTGCTTCTGCAGCAGTTTTTTCTTACGGCTCACGTCACCACCATAACACTTGGCGATAACGTTTTTGCGTAACTGTTTCACGGTCGAGCGAGCGATAATGTGGTTACCGATCGCTGCCTGAATCGCGATATCAAACATCTGGCGGGGAATGAACTCCCTCATTTTCTCGACCACATGACGACCACGCGATTGCGCATGGTCTTTATGGGTAATAATAGCCAGTGCATC
>NZ_JAWJBT010001693.1:0-234 GCF_046536035.1 Halomonas sp. SIMBA_159 | reverse complement strand
GTGCATAACCTGCCGCCAAAACGCTTCGCGCAGAGCATCGTCTCGAGCGATTCAGAGCTGGCTCTCACCCCCCCGTAGCTGCTGTTGGCACTGTTTATTAATACGGCTGCCGCTGGTTAGCAGGCGGTAGCAGTCGGGGAGTCCGCTTTCCCCCACCGCCGTTAGCCGCAGGCTATTGCCCGAGCGCTCAAACAGCCCCACGCCCCGGCTATCTTCCCGCGCCTTGACGGCGGC
>NZ_JAWJBT010001692.1:0-234 GCF_046536035.1 Halomonas sp. SIMBA_159 | reverse complement strand
ATGCAGATGATCCCGGTAGAGTGCGTGGTGCGTAGCATTGCCGCTGGCGGTTTGGTGAAGCGTCTGGGCGTGGAAGCAGGCCTTCTGCTTCACCCGCCGACCTTTGAGTTGTTCTTCAAGAACGACGAGAAGGGCGACCCGATGATCAACGAGTCGCTGGCGGAAACCGTTGGCTGGGCAACTCCCGAGCAACGCGCCAAGATGAAGACGCTGACCTTGAAAGTGAACCACATC
>NZ_JAWJBT010001691.1:0-234 GCF_046536035.1 Halomonas sp. SIMBA_159 | reverse complement strand
GGCATTGGCGGTGCTTTGGTGAAGATCGGTGCCAACGAGAAAGGCTCGGCGCTGGCAGCCCCCCAGACCGCTGAGTTTAGCCACCTGTTGTTTAGCCAGGGCATCCAGCAGGGGCTTAGCCGTTTTATGGCCACGCATCCGCCGCTAAAAACACGCATTCAGCGGGCTATGCCAGGCTGGGATGGCCAATTTGTGGCCCTACCGCCTGCTCCCCGTGTCTCAACCCAGCCTGAT
>NZ_JAWJBT010001690.1:0-234 GCF_046536035.1 Halomonas sp. SIMBA_159 | reverse complement strand
ATAAGAAAAGTTTGCCTCCCGGGCGGAATTTTTTGCGCTTTCTTGTTTGTCTTGTTTCGTATTGTGGTTCCATGATGGATACATTCCTTTCTGAGCTGTTCAACTTGTGTAGACGTACATCATTAGCTGCAGGTTTCCCTCTCCGATACGTTTTTATTGTCTGCGCTCTAGCGGAATGGTAAAATTCATCTTATTCTTAGGCACTTTCTTCTGCTATTAAAGACATGCCCTGCC
>NZ_JAWJBT010001689.1:0-234 GCF_046536035.1 Halomonas sp. SIMBA_159 | reverse complement strand
ACCGAAGCCGATCGCCAGATCAGACATACACGTCGGGGCTACATGCATTTACCCTGGGGGCGGGGTGGGGCGGTTTTTCGGCGGCTCCGGCGAGCGGGTGACGCACCCGCGTGAGGCCGCCTGGAGCACTGGGCAGAAACTTCCTTCATCCAAGCAGGGGGTCGAGGCGGCATGGGACGACATTCCACCCCCGGCTTCGCTTTCCGGGGGCGCTCAGCCGCGGCTTGATGCGAA
>NZ_JAWJBT010001688.1:0-234 GCF_046536035.1 Halomonas sp. SIMBA_159 | reverse complement strand
ATCAATCCTGAATCAATTGAGTCACGAGCAAAAATAAAAATGGGCGGTGTTCCAAGTCCATTTGGGATAGATGTATCGAAACTTGGAGATGTATTTGATCTTTTTCAGGCGTATGAAGACACTCTTTTGTTTAAAGGGATTCATATTTATTTGGGCACTCAAGTTCTTGATGAAACGTCGCTGTTATCATCGTTTGAATATACTCTCAACACAGCTGTTCGAATAAAGAATGAC
>NZ_JAWJBT010001687.1:0-234 GCF_046536035.1 Halomonas sp. SIMBA_159 | reverse complement strand
CGGTCGGGGTCTACGTCCGGCGAGAAGAGGGTCTCCGCTTCGAGCCCAACATCGTCACGCTGCTCCTCGTGGCGGTGCCGTTCGTCTGGGTCACCGGGCGGGCTCTCGTGCGCATCATCCGTGCCCTCAAGAAGTGACGACCCCGTCGCGACGGCTCTGGAGCGCGCTGCGACCCTGATCGAACAGGACGTCCTCGCGCTGGCGGCCGCGAATCCTGTCGTCCTGATCGACGGC
>NZ_JAWJBT010001686.1:0-234 GCF_046536035.1 Halomonas sp. SIMBA_159 | reverse complement strand
AGCGTTTTGCTGATGCTATCGTTATTACTAGACATTACGTGCCAGCCTCCGCTTGATATTGGCCTGAGCCACGAAGAAATCAAATAATGGTGCAAACAGGTTTGCAAACAGTATTGCTAACATCATACCTTCCGGGTAAGCCGGGTTAACAACACGGATCATTACAACCATGAAACCGATAAGAATACCGTAAGCCCATTTACCTTTGTCAGTGAAAGAAGCAGATACCGGGTC
>NZ_JAWJBT010001685.1:0-234 GCF_046536035.1 Halomonas sp. SIMBA_159 | reverse complement strand
CTCGACGCCCAGAACATGTGGGAGGTCGAGGGCCATTACCAGCCGGTCATCGACGGCACCACAAGCGTCTTGAAGGCGCGCATGCTGCACGCCGACCACGACAGCCTGTTCCACTACTTCGACCGGCACAACCGCTACAGCGACTGGGAAGCCACGATCCGCCTCAAGGGCGCGCTCGACACGGCGAAGGAAGCCCAGCTCCCGGTCCGGGCCTGGCTCAAGCGCGCCTTCGAC
>NZ_JAWJBT010001684.1:0-234 GCF_046536035.1 Halomonas sp. SIMBA_159 | reverse complement strand
AAAAGATGTGGCTGATGATTGAGATCAATGCTTGTTGCCCAATGTATAACTCCACTCTACACTCCCCTTTCGTCTCATATCTTAGTTGTTGAAACACCTGTTGTTAGTATAGCTGAAATTATTTCATGTGGCATGATCCTTCAAAAGTTTTTCGTGAATACTTGATGAAAATCCATTTAAAAAAACGGACAAAAGCGAATCGCTTCTGTCCGTCCCTTTTTATTAAATGTTACC
>NZ_JAWJBT010001683.1:0-234 GCF_046536035.1 Halomonas sp. SIMBA_159 | reverse complement strand
CCTTCGCCGTCTCGCTCACCTCCTTGGCGTGGTCCCGCATGATGTCGTCCATATTACCCGGACTCTCGGGCCGCACCATGGACATCGACGCCTCGAGCAGGCTGTGGTGCCGGAAGACCGTCAGAATGAGGATCTCGGCATCATGCACCTGCTGCAAGCGCACCGCGGTTTCGAGCGCTTTCACGGCGCCCTCGGAGCCGTCGAACGGCACCAGGATTCGATCGAACATAAGCC
>NZ_JAWJBT010001682.1:0-234 GCF_046536035.1 Halomonas sp. SIMBA_159 | reverse complement strand
ACAAATCGCCCGCACACCCGAACGGTTTGAGTAGTGAATGGTTTCACGTATCTCCTTCACTATGGGGGCATGACAGCCAGAGCAGAAAGCTTCGGTGTTCGTGGCCTCCATCCCGGTGTTAAAGGCTCCCCAGAACAGCAGACCGCCCATAAAGCCCAGAAACAGCACCACACCCGCTGCCGCTTTACTCGGTGATTTCAGACGGCACCAGAAGCGTTTAATGATATTCATAAC
>NZ_JAWJBT010001681.1:0-234 GCF_046536035.1 Halomonas sp. SIMBA_159 | reverse complement strand
AAGCAATTGCATCGTATTCCCCCTCTTCTTTATTGGCCGGAACTGCGGAAGCCGGCGTCTCTGGCTTCTTGTTCTGTGCAAAACCACTGTTCAGGATTGGTCCCCTCGTAGGAAGGGGCGCCGGGCATATGATAGATTTTATTGCCGCTCCGGTTGATATTGCCTTTGATGCGGCAGTTCCCTTCGTCATTCATGCCATCTGCTTCCGTTTGCTTATAAGCATCCTCATTGAAT
>NZ_JAWJBT010001680.1:0-234 GCF_046536035.1 Halomonas sp. SIMBA_159 | reverse complement strand
ACCCTGGATGGCTACTACGATTTTGATGTTTATCAGCCGGTGAATGCTGAAGGCTCATACAAAGTAACCGGGCTTGAGCTGATTGCACAGTTCCCGCTGACTATTCTGCATGATGCTCTGGATGGATTTGGCGTTAACGCTAACTACACCAAACTGGATAACACCCTGACAGGCGCATCATCACTGGGTATTGATACGCCGCCGGAAGGCCTGGCCGACAGCACCTATAACCTG
>NZ_JAWJBT010001679.1:0-234 GCF_046536035.1 Halomonas sp. SIMBA_159 | reverse complement strand
ATTTATGGAACCAGCTATTTTGGTAATAAATTCGAGTACAGTAACATCACATTGGCAGAACAAACTGTTTTATGGTGGTCGGGTTTACGAGGATCAATTTCCATCGCCCTCGCCTTAAGTGTTCCCATTGTTTTAGTACAAAGTCAAACCTTAGAAGCAGTGGTTTTTGGCGTAGTTTTATTTACGCTCTTAGTGCAAGGCTTAAGTAGTAAATGGCTACTGAAAAAATTAGGC
>NZ_JAWJBT010001678.1:0-234 GCF_046536035.1 Halomonas sp. SIMBA_159 | reverse complement strand
ATTCCATCCGGATTTCTTCATCAAATGCCGGCAATGTCAATTGTTCCTGCGGGTCGGAAATTGCAATGGTCAAATCGTCGATATAAAAATCCTCATGAATCGCAGAAGCGGACAGATAACTATGCAGTTTCCGCGCTTCTTCCATGCTCTTTGCCGTGATGGCAATCGTTAAAGGCGGTGTTGAGATGGGGTCTGTGTTTACAGTCGTGTAGCCATTGATATCACGGATTGCAG
>NZ_JAWJBT010001677.1:0-234 GCF_046536035.1 Halomonas sp. SIMBA_159 | reverse complement strand
AGGTGCCCCAGGGGGTATAGCCGTTACCGCAGTTGTTCAGTGTGCCGCGGGTCTGGCTGCCATCGGGCGAGAAACGGGTTTCAAGATAAGAGGTGTACGCCAGCGGGCCTGCCATATCCATCACAGTGGCCGCCGTAAAACGCCGGTTAAGCGGATCGTTATCAACAATCGCCCACTGATTACCGGTGAGTTTTACACGCACTACACTGACGCCGTGCGCGTTGATCTCTTTGC
>NZ_JAWJBT010001676.1:0-234 GCF_046536035.1 Halomonas sp. SIMBA_159 | reverse complement strand
CAAGCTGTCCCTGCTTGACAAGTGCCAGCGGAAAATTCCCCGCTGCCTCATACAGATGCTTTGCAAAACGCGTATTGCCGGCTTGTTCGTGAAGTTCTGCTTCCAGGCAAAGAACCTGCGGATTTTCAAGCTTCCGCAGCCCTTTCAATCCGCCGATAACGCGGTGGCGCAAACTCGGTGCCGCCCCGAATTCGCTATAGCGTTCAGCGAGCATCACCAAGTCTTCCCTTTCAG
>NZ_JAWJBT010001675.1:0-234 GCF_046536035.1 Halomonas sp. SIMBA_159 | reverse complement strand
GTATTCCTGTAACTGCATAATTGTTAGCCAATTGGGATTTAATAGGAAATCTTATGCTTAGGCCGTCAGAGCGCTGGTTTTGGACATACTGCAATAAAAAAGACCGCTTGTTGCTGGATATCAGCGACGAGGCGCAGTTTTGTTCACCTTTTGCTCAGTCGCAGCTGATCCAACAGCCGCAAAAGCAGCCGTTGTCGATGGCAGAAGCTCAAGCGTTCTGGCATATAGACGAGA
>NZ_JAWJBT010001674.1:0-234 GCF_046536035.1 Halomonas sp. SIMBA_159 | reverse complement strand
CCAAGAAATTTCAATACGTTGTGAATCTCCAGGCCTGATAAGACGCGGTAAGCGTCGCATCAGGCATTGAGCACCGAATGCCGGATACGGCGTGAACGCCTTTTCCGGCCTACAACAGCCTTAGTATCCGCAATTTCGTAGCGGGTCACCCGTGCAGGTTTTTTCAAACCTTGTTTAATCTCGACAGCCTCTTCCAGAGAGGTTTTCAACTCATCAAAAAACTTATTTTATACC
>NZ_JAWJBT010001673.1:0-234 GCF_046536035.1 Halomonas sp. SIMBA_159 | reverse complement strand
ACCTTTCCCTCACGGTACTGGTTCGCTATCGGTCAGTAAGGAGTACTTAGCCTTCGGGGGTGGTCCCCCGATCTTCAGACAGAATTTCACGTGTTCCGCCCTACTTAATACGTCCTTCAGAGCTTCCCATACGGGGCTGTCACCCGCTATGGCCATGCTTCCCAACATGTTCTGGTCACTCATCAGGCTCGGCTGGTCCGCGTTCGCTCGCCGCTACTAACAGAGTCTCTATTG
>NZ_JAWJBT010001672.1:0-234 GCF_046536035.1 Halomonas sp. SIMBA_159 | reverse complement strand
GGTCCGCGGCGTGCACCAGGATCCGATCGACGGATCCAGCTTCGCCGCGGCGCTCACGGATCCGGAGGCCGAGGAGACACACGTCACCCAGTACTTCGAGATCCTCGGCAGCCGGGCCATCTATCACGACGGGTGGATGGCGTCGGCCTTCGGTCCCCGAGCCCCCTGGGTTCCCGGACTGCCGGAGGGGATCGCCGACTGGAGCCCAGACCAGGATGCCTGGGAGCTGTATCA
>NZ_JAWJBT010001671.1:0-234 GCF_046536035.1 Halomonas sp. SIMBA_159 | reverse complement strand
GATTTCCGTTAAGCTGCTCATGCCATAATATTTCGTGACCTCGTGCTTCGACATGATCTCAAAAAAGCTTTCGGCGTGATGTTTTTCAATATGTACAAGTGCTAGCCTCTCTGTCGCTAATTCCTGAAAACCCATGAAAGTCCCCCCCTTTTGTCTAATGTGTGGCTCCATTCTCCAATGCTTTTCCCAGGCTTCCGCTGATCGAGGCAGCTAAGGCTTTCAATTCATCGGCTA
>NZ_JAWJBT010001670.1:0-234 GCF_046536035.1 Halomonas sp. SIMBA_159 | reverse complement strand
CCATTTGAGAAATCGTTAATCCGGCACCAAACAATAAACCGGCAATAAGAGCAATTAACATCTGCATACCCTTACACTCCTGACAGATGGCGAACAACAAACACCACAACAACAGCGACCAACATGAAGGTTGCTGTTGCGACAATAGATCGGGGAGATAGACGCCCGATACCGCAAATACCGTGTCCGCTGGTACAGCCAGACCCTAATCTTGTTCCGACACCAACCAGCAGC
>NZ_JAWJBT010001669.1:0-234 GCF_046536035.1 Halomonas sp. SIMBA_159 | reverse complement strand
GGCTTTGACAGGCAGGCATCGGCGCCCGAGGTGAGCAGCGTCTCGCGCAGGTGCGGCGACAGTGTATTTACCAGCAGGCAGGTATGACTGCACTGTGGCTTGATTTGTTTGATCAGCGCCAATACCTGATTGACCTGGTTCAGGGCAATAGTGCGGCCAATCAAGCCAATATCGTAGTGCTGCTGGTGTGCCAGCGCTTGTTGTAGCTGGCCTTTTGTCGCGCAGGCAGTAACC
>NZ_JAWJBT010001668.1:0-234 GCF_046536035.1 Halomonas sp. SIMBA_159 | reverse complement strand
ATGACCAATGACTAATTAGGGTTGGCTGAAGGAACCTGAAAGTCTGACTTGATAGACTTTTCAGATCTTACTTTCTCAAAAAAGTGCAAGGAAATTGCTCCATCATCTCCCATGATCAAGCATCTCATCACTCTCGATTCCCTCACAGCAGATACCGATCCCTTTTCAGCAAGTCTCAAATAACGAATAACGAATAACAAATAACAGTCTTTACCAACCCCTGAACTTTTTCAG
>NZ_JAWJBT010001667.1:0-234 GCF_046536035.1 Halomonas sp. SIMBA_159 | reverse complement strand
CGATCAGAGCGACAAGCAGGTGGCCGACCTCGAGCCCACGATCCGCCGCGTGGTGTGCGAGCACGACCTGGTTTACGAAACCGGCGACGCCGCCGTGGCCGATCGGCGGGACCAGATCCGCGAGCGCATGGTTGAAACGCTCATCGCGGTGTTCGAAGACGTCCGTCGCGAGGCCCAGGCGGAGGGCGCCATGCCCAGCACGCCCGCGTCGGTCCCGATGTGCGGGTAAACCGC
>NZ_JAWJBT010001666.1:0-234 GCF_046536035.1 Halomonas sp. SIMBA_159 | reverse complement strand
AGAATAGCCGCAACCTGTTTCTGGTGTGCCGGACGGAGCATAAAAGAAGCGTCGTGAAAGGCTTGCTGCGCCAGCAGGGTCAGGGCTTCTGGTTCCACTTTCAGGATGGTTTCGCCGTCGAAGTCGGCAACGCTAACGTAATCGGAAGTGAGTAGATAGTATTCGGTATTGTCTTTCCCCATCGGGAAAGGTGCCTGGTAGATAAAGGGTTTGTTTGACATAGCTTCCAGCCTG
>NZ_JAWJBT010001665.1:0-234 GCF_046536035.1 Halomonas sp. SIMBA_159 | reverse complement strand
GCCAGAGTTCGCCGAGCAGTCTCCTCGATCCCCTTCAGGATGAAGAGGATCCACGCTTCCCACGCGGCATCGGTCGTGACCGCCAGGAGCAGGCGGTAGTACTCGTCCTTGTTCTGGATGATGTACCGCGAGAGATAGAGGATCGGGTCACGCAAGACCTCAGCCGCCACGAGCTGAAGCACATTGAGGATGCGCCCGGTACGACCGTTGCCATCCGTGAACGGATGAATGGCC
>NZ_JAWJBT010001664.1:0-234 GCF_046536035.1 Halomonas sp. SIMBA_159 | reverse complement strand
ATCTTGCGTACGCCGCTGAAATTGCCAGCGCCATGCTGCAGCGTCAGCAAGCAGCCGCTATCGTAGCGGCCCGGCAAAAAATTGTCGAAGGTGCCGTGGGTATGGTTGAAACCGCTTTGCAGAGTTTGTCAGAGCGAAATGTTATTGATTTAGATGGTGAGCGCAAAGCCGCTATGGTCAGTAACCTGCTGGTGGTATTATGTGGCGATCATCATGTTCAGCCGGTAGTGAATA
>NZ_JAWJBT010001663.1:0-234 GCF_046536035.1 Halomonas sp. SIMBA_159 | reverse complement strand
ATAATAGTCTTCAATTCAAACGAGTTAGTCAACGACAACCCATCTATTCAATACGTATCAGCCTAAATTACCGAGCACTTGGACTTTTAAAGGAAAATCATATTTATTGGTTTTGGATTGGGACACATTCCGAATATGATGAATTTCTAAAACGGTTGTAATATGGCTACGTTTAACCTCATGAAATCTGTTCTAGAATTCTTGCAAGCCCTCACCAACCCAAAATTAGCACCG
>NZ_JAWJBT010001662.1:0-234 GCF_046536035.1 Halomonas sp. SIMBA_159 | reverse complement strand
ACCGGTTCGCGCCACGCGGATTTTATGGCGCGCGAGAATCGCGCGGCGAGCCATGTACCGGATGCCAACGGCTTCAGAGCGGCAGATCTGCGCCAGCCCGATGAGCAAAGTCCAGCGGGCGGGGTGAGCTCTAGCGCTCGAGATATGGCCAAAGGGATGAAGCTGGTGCTCTCCAGCGGGCGGTTTGAAGGGCAGCAACTGCTTGCTCCGGAAGCTCTCGTTCCCGCGCTTGCG
>NZ_JAWJBT010001661.1:0-234 GCF_046536035.1 Halomonas sp. SIMBA_159 | reverse complement strand
GGTAATACCATCTATCTTCGAGCACAAAACGTGAGCGTTCCCCAAATTGATGCAGTTGATTATGCTGCATATATTTAACCGTAAACTCGACAAAGCCCTCTTTTGCGCTTTGCTCTGCACTGTGTACCTCTAAAGTAATAAAATGGCTGTCATGTGCAAAAGAGGCCAGAGCCGCGACAGGATTCTCTTGCCGCACTGAAGGATGATAAGTTTGATATATGTAATCAACGGCCT
>NZ_JAWJBT010001660.1:0-234 GCF_046536035.1 Halomonas sp. SIMBA_159 | reverse complement strand
CTGTGCCGAGCCGTTCAAGTGATTCGTCGATGGATTTCAATAAATTATTGCGTGAAGCGCCGCGTTCGTTCGGGTGGCTGTCGAAAGGAAAACCGGTTTTGGATGAAATCAGCACTTTGTCGCGCTTGCCGCGAAGCGCCGCACCTAGCACTTTTTCGGCATTTCCCTGCGAGTATAAATTGGCGGTGTCGAACATATTGATACCCGCATCGATCGACATGTCGACCATGCGGT
>NZ_JAWJBT010001659.1:0-235 GCF_046536035.1 Halomonas sp. SIMBA_159 | reverse complement strand
CTGGTAGGCCTCGTCGACGATCCCGATGCCCCGCGCCGCCTCGTAGACGGCTTCGACGACGTCCAGGCCGGGCGGGGTGCCGGTGGGATTGTTCGGGGTGCACAGGATGATCACGTCGGGGTCCGCGGTGCGCACCTGCCCCGCTGCCTCCCCCGGTGTGATCGTGTAGTCGGGCTGCCTCGTCCCGGGGATCCACTGCGCGCCCGTGCCCTGCGCGATGAGCGGGTACATCGAG
>NZ_JAWJBT010001658.1:0-235 GCF_046536035.1 Halomonas sp. SIMBA_159 | reverse complement strand
CCCCCCGCCGCCATGCGGTACACCGAGGCCCGGCTGCATCCCCACGCCACCGAGATGCTCGCCGACCTCCAGCTCCACACGGTCGACTTCCAGCCCAACTTCGCCGCCCAGTACGACGAGCCCAAGGTCCTGCCGGCCCGGCTGCCGAACCTGCTGATCAACGGGTCGACCGGCATCGCCGTGGGCATGGCCTGCTCCATGCCGCCGCACAACCTCGGCGAGGTCTGCGACGCTT
>NZ_JAWJBT010001657.1:0-235 GCF_046536035.1 Halomonas sp. SIMBA_159 | reverse complement strand
CAAGAGCCAGGCGACCCGCGAGGTCGAGCGCGTCGGCTTCCAGTCGCCCAAGGGCGTGCTGGTCGACGAGCTCGGCCCCGGCGAGATCGGGTTCATCACCGCCGGCATCAAGGACATCACCGAGACCAAGGTCGGCGACACGATCACCGAGGAAAAGCGCCCCTGCGCGGAGAACCTGCCGGGCTTCAAACCGTCGATCCCGGTGGTGTTCTGCGGGCTGTTCCCGATCGACGCC
>NZ_JAWJBT010001656.1:0-235 GCF_046536035.1 Halomonas sp. SIMBA_159 | reverse complement strand
ATCTCGTTGTACCCTTCTCCTTTATGCGTTTTAGAACGCAAGGTGGTGCGGGTTTTCTTGAGCGGCAAATCATAAGGCGGAAGATGCAGACCGTTATAAACCGACCCGGTGACCAAAGGTTGATCCGGATCACCTTCCAGGAAGCTGACCTCCACTGCGTGCCCGATACGTGGCAGGAAAACGGCGCCCTAGTGCGGACCGGCCAGGCTCTGGCTAACCCGTACCCAGCAGCTTG
>NZ_JAWJBT010001655.1:0-235 GCF_046536035.1 Halomonas sp. SIMBA_159 | reverse complement strand
GCCCTCGCGACCGTGGCGCTGTGCGCCGGCGTCTGGTGGCTCGGTGTCTCCCTCATCCGCTCACGGCCCTTCCGCGCATCGCTCGGCTGGATGTTCGCGGTCGCCGCAGTCCTGATGATCGCCGGCTCGTTGTTCGGATAGTTCGCCGGCGGCGTCGGCCGGGCCATGATCGTGCAGGACCTCGCCACCACCGATCCGCAGGTCGAGGACGTGCTGTGGACGCTCCTCGTGCAGT
>NZ_JAWJBT010001654.1:0-235 GCF_046536035.1 Halomonas sp. SIMBA_159 | reverse complement strand
GCGGTATCCCAGCAGCGGCTCCTCTACCTGCTGGATGGTCAGGTAGCCGCTTTGAAACAGCAGACCTCCGGTCCTGATCTGATCCACCTCGAACTGGCTGAGCAGTTCATACTCAGTTTCCAAATGATCTAACGAAGGCGTAAATACCCCACGCTGTTTAAGAAAATCGACCAGGAACGTCGGCGTCGCAGACTCAAACCAGTACGGCGCAAACTCGCGCTTTTGAAACAGTAAC
>NZ_JAWJBT010001653.1:0-235 GCF_046536035.1 Halomonas sp. SIMBA_159 | reverse complement strand
AAACTGGCTTTGCGTTTTTTCCAGTTGCTGCCGGCCATCCTGCGCCTGTTGCTTTAACTCCAGCAATACCCGCTGATCGCCTAGCTCCTGCGACTGATATTTTTCCAGTTCGGTTTGCTGTTGCTGCAACTGCTGTTCTAACGCGTTAAACCGGTTACTGTAATACAACCATTTAATGGTGGTCAGCTCAGCCTTTAGCTTACGCTCTTGCGCTTTTAATTCTTTGTAACGCTGG
>NZ_JAWJBT010001652.1:0-235 GCF_046536035.1 Halomonas sp. SIMBA_159 | reverse complement strand
CCTGGCGCTGGGTCCGGATGGTACTACCATTCAGGGACTAAACTACTATGAGCAAGGTGAAACTGCTGGCTTAGGTGGTGAAGTACAGAACCCGAAATGGTCTGCGCAATTCGTTGGTAAGAAACTGCTTGATCAGTCAGGTCAGCCTGCGATTAAAGTGGTTAAGCCTGGTAATGCCAGTGCAGATTCTGCTTTTGAAGTAGACGGCTTATCTGGTGCGACATTAACCAGTAAC
>NZ_JAWJBT010001651.1:0-235 GCF_046536035.1 Halomonas sp. SIMBA_159 | reverse complement strand
AAAGGATGCGAATCAGCCTGAACAAACCATGGAAACACTGTCATCATGACAATCACTAACCAAGCATAACGACTTTCCACTATTTTCACTGTGTAATCTCCAAATCCCTGATATCGCGAATATGATCCAGCTGGATCTGTTTTTCACCCTCGCCACTCATTTGCATTAACTGGCCGCGACCACCTGTCCGGCGTACGAAAAAAAGCTCGCCAGTGTGTGACAATGATGGCCAGAG
>NZ_JAWJBT010001650.1:0-235 GCF_046536035.1 Halomonas sp. SIMBA_159 | reverse complement strand
CGACTGACTTCACTTCACACTGAATCGACATTCTGTTCCTCTATTCCAAAGTCAGTACCAGATCGCTGCGGGCCATAGCCAGGCAGGGAAATATCCATCCCTCAGCCTGCTCTTTCTCCGTCAGCACCGGTGCCAGCCGGTAAGTGACCTCACCCGCCAGCTTGCGGCATAAACAAGTGGCACACGCCCCGACCTGACAGCGGTGGGGAAAAGCCAGTCCTGCCCGGCGTGCTGC
>NZ_JAWJBT010001649.1:0-235 GCF_046536035.1 Halomonas sp. SIMBA_159 | reverse complement strand
CTTGGGGATGATCATGTCGGTATCGACATTGACCATCGGCAACGGCGCGGCCACGGCGGTCAGGGATGTAAAGGGCTGCATGGCAATCACGGGTCCTTAGCTGGTCGGGCCAGGGCAAGCGACGCGCTTGCCCTACGGCATGTTCGTTATTGTGTTATTCTTGCTGATCCGGACCGACTCGGGCCAGGACTAAATTGCCCCCTGGCGAGGCGGACAATCGGCGCGCCGGCAAGGC
>NZ_JAWJBT010001648.1:0-235 GCF_046536035.1 Halomonas sp. SIMBA_159 | reverse complement strand
AGTAAAAGCGGTATCGGTGAATCCGACCGATTATAAAACACGCGATGCGAAAAAACCGGACGACGATTCCTTGACCATCGTCGGCCGGGACGTCGCGGGTGTTGTGACAGCTGCCGGCAGCGAATGTTCCTTGTTCAAAGAAGGCGATGAAGTATTCTATGCGGGCACCAATGTCCGGGCAGGCGGCCATAGTGAATTCCATTTGGTTGACGAGCGCATCGTCGGGCGCAAGCCG
>NZ_JAWJBT010001647.1:0-235 GCF_046536035.1 Halomonas sp. SIMBA_159 | reverse complement strand
CGTTGATCGGCGTCTTCTGGTAGAGACGCACGAACCGGGCGTTGCCCGACGTGTCGAGCATGATGACCCATTCGATGGCTGCATTGGGGTTGCGCACTCGTCCACGATGCTTGGACAAGCTTTGCTGCGTAAAACTCCTCAGCGTAAAGCGCTGTTATCGTACTGAAAAACTAGCGCTTCATCCTGAAGAGGCCGGCAAGGCCACCCATATCCACGCATGGCTGACATATATCAC
>NZ_JAWJBT010001646.1:0-235 GCF_046536035.1 Halomonas sp. SIMBA_159 | reverse complement strand
CTTTCATGATCAGCGCGTCTTCGCGGCCGTTAGCACTGACACTGCTGTCGGCCCGGTAATAGTCTTGCCGGCGACTGACCAGCTCGAAACCACTGGCCAGGTATAACTGACTGGCCCTGGTATTGCCGGCCCGCACTTCGAGCCAGATGTCCTGCCCGCCATCTGCTTGGGCGGCAGTCACAAACGCCGCCAGCAACTGACGGCCCAGCCCTTGTCCCTGCCACTCAGGATCAAC
>NZ_JAWJBT010001645.1:0-235 GCF_046536035.1 Halomonas sp. SIMBA_159 | reverse complement strand
AGCATATTTACTGAAATCGTATTGAGTGCCAAGTTCAGGATGTTGCCATTGAGTGTGTACTTCATACCCGATAAGATCCCGGGCCTGACCACATAAAACCGGTTCAAATACCGCTGTAAACTGTTGTTGTTCCAGAGCTTGTTGTATCACTTGCTCCATCGTCAGTGCTTGCAGCATCCTCTCGCGCATAGTGTCATTAAATATGACAAAGCGGTTGCGCCCCATCGATTTGGCC
>NZ_JAWJBT010001644.1:0-235 GCF_046536035.1 Halomonas sp. SIMBA_159 | reverse complement strand
GTTGCAATAGCCTGATGGTCCAGGTGCCATTGCAGATGCTTAGCCACATATTCAGGTTCGCAGGTTTTGATGTAATGGTTGTTCAGCCAGCGCAGTTTGTCTGTGTTGAATGCAGATGCAGACTTGCTGATGTCGTCCAGACTGAAAAACTCAATCATTTCCTCCTGAGAGAAAATTTCCTGATCGCCATGTGACCATCCCAGTCGAACCAGGTAGTTCAGCAGCGCTTCAGGCA
>NZ_JAWJBT010001643.1:0-235 GCF_046536035.1 Halomonas sp. SIMBA_159 | reverse complement strand
CATCAGTGATGAATTTAAAAAAGACATTTTCAGCCACTTTTCCCAGGCTGACAGCTCTGACAGCAAGAGTAAAGGCGGCACTGGCCTGGGCCTGGCTATCAGCAAGCAACTAATGACCCGAATGCATGGTAGTATAGGTTTTCATTCTGAAGTCGGTAACGGTAGTGAGTTCTATCTGTTACTGCCACTGGTCAGTGAAACAGACCCCAGCGAGGTTGAGCTATGACAGAATTAC
>NZ_JAWJBT010001642.1:0-235 GCF_046536035.1 Halomonas sp. SIMBA_159 | reverse complement strand
CGCCTGAATATGCAGCAGGTCCGGCATCATGTAGCGCTGGTTGTAGGTGCCCCACACATTACCAAAAGGATAAGCTTTTCCTGTTTCTATGTCGGTGAGCGGAGAGGGGGCATCGGGTTGTTTGGGCTGTGTGTTACTGCTCAGCTCGGTGATTTGTAAAGTATCGCCGATTTGTAGTTTAAGGGGATCATCGTTGTACTGAGGGTTCAGATCCAGTAATTGCTTTGCAGTCAGA
>NZ_JAWJBT010001641.1:0-235 GCF_046536035.1 Halomonas sp. SIMBA_159 | reverse complement strand
AGCACCTGGGTGGCTTGCCGTCCTGAGCGATAAACATGGCTGATCTGACGGAATGAAACAAAGGGGTTCATGCTTATTCCTCCGGCAAAAAATCACGGCTGATGGCGGACTCAGGATCAAAGCCGGCTTGCTCCAGCTGCTGCGCCTGAGCCGTCCACTGCCAGGTGGATGCCAGACGTGCAGGGGTGAAATGGCCAATACCATCGCGCTCGCTGACCTCGTTATAGACCAGGCC
>NZ_JAWJBT010001640.1:0-235 GCF_046536035.1 Halomonas sp. SIMBA_159 | reverse complement strand
CATCCTGATCGAGGACCTGATCCTGATGTTCCTCGACCGGCTGTTCCCCGGCTTCGAGGCCATCGATTCGGGCGTCTTCCGGGTCATCCGCGACAGCGAGATGGAGATCGACGAAGAGGCCGAGGACCTCGTCAAGACCTTCGAGAGCGCGCTCAAGCGCCGCCGGCGCGGCAGCGTGATCCGGCTGACCGCCGACGCGCCGATGCCCGCGACGCTCCTCGACTTCGTCTGCAAG
>NZ_JAWJBT010001639.1:0-235 GCF_046536035.1 Halomonas sp. SIMBA_159 | reverse complement strand
ATCACGCTGCGTGGCGAGGTACTGCCTATCGGTGGCTTGAAAGAGAAACTGCTGGCGGCACATCGTGGTGGTATTAAACGCGTGTTGATCCCACATGACAATGTGCGGGATTTAAAAGATATCCCGGATAATGTGAAAGGGGATATCGAAATTTGTCCGGTGAAATGGATAGACGATGTGCTGGAGCTGGCGTTACAAGAGCCTTTAGAGCGTGTTTCGGTGCTGGAAACGACAA
>NZ_JAWJBT010001638.1:0-235 GCF_046536035.1 Halomonas sp. SIMBA_159 | reverse complement strand
CTGCCTCTTTGATGTGTATGTCACTTGCTGGCTCGTTCATGTGCAGATTTTGGATTTGATGTAAATTGAGCATTTTAAGCGCCTCCTCTATGTTAAGTAGCTGATTTTTTCATCACCCTTTTATACAGACGAAGGAGCATTTTTAAAGGTAAATAGAAAATGACCACATCGAGTATGAAACCTAACCATAGAAATTCAAAAGCATGATGTCCATGTTTTTTTCTGATCTGTATAC
>NZ_JAWJBT010001637.1:0-235 GCF_046536035.1 Halomonas sp. SIMBA_159 | reverse complement strand
CGGCAACAACCTGCTGGCTTCCATGCGTCATCTGGGAACCGGCAATCCGAATGAGTGGCTGGACAACCTGGACTGGGACGCCAAGGCAACCCTGCTCAGTCGCGAATGCGGCAGCATTCTGGAAAAAACGGATGCCCGGCTGGAAACGATCCTTTTTCACTCAGATACCCGTGGTTATACCTATATCTCAGACAACATCAAAGCCCATCGGGAATCGGTGAAAACGGTCCGTAAA
>NZ_JAWJBT010001636.1:0-235 GCF_046536035.1 Halomonas sp. SIMBA_159 | reverse complement strand
AACGAAGCAGCGCAACTTGGGCTGGTGATCTTTCTGTCTGTCCTGCTGGATTTCTTTGCCGCTTTCTTTGTCGGATTGATCGGTGAAGAACTGCGTTTTCGTCAGCAATTTAACCAGCGCCACGCCATTTATGTCTCAGACACGACTGTCAGGCAATCTGCCGCAGGTTCCAACCCGCCAAGACCTGAACACAACCAAGAACGCGACAATGCAGGCACAGCCAGTATGGCAACCC
>NZ_JAWJBT010001635.1:0-235 GCF_046536035.1 Halomonas sp. SIMBA_159 | reverse complement strand
AGTTAAATGTTTAAGAAAAGTATTGCAGCGGTCATTTTTTCATTCTTGATGATTTTGTCACTGGGCACAGGAGCTTTTGCAGAAGAGTTGCTCGTCGTATCAGAAGTCCCGTACTATGAAATCGAGGAAGGCATGAGTGATGAAGTCCAGGTAGCTATCAAAGACATCAATAGCGTAAATGCAAAAATCGAAGCTGAAATTGTAAAAAACCAAGAAAAAGCGGCTGAATTGCATG
>NZ_JAWJBT010001634.1:0-235 GCF_046536035.1 Halomonas sp. SIMBA_159 | reverse complement strand
CCTGATAACAGTTGGTGCTGTTGAGGATTATAAGAGACTTCTTCCCCGACTTGTCCAATTTTTTCCACGCCCCACGATTGAAGTAACTTGTCTAAGGGATTAAGTAATTTAATAATGCGTTGCGCCGGTAAATCGGGGTTTTGCGCGATCGCGCTCACGGCAGTGGGCCACTGCAACAACCAAGACTCGATAATTTGTAAACTTTCTCGCTGAAACTGTTCTCGGGAAGAGACAG
>NZ_JAWJBT010001633.1:0-235 GCF_046536035.1 Halomonas sp. SIMBA_159 | reverse complement strand
CTACCAGAGCCTGATAGAAAAAGCCGATGCTGTTGCCAGCGCCTTGCTGGCACAGGGCGTTCAGCCGGGGGAAAAAGTCGGGGTGGCGCTGAGTCGCTCTCTGCCGTGTATCACCACTGTACTGGGTGTGATGCTGAGCGGCGCGGTCTATGTGCCGCTGGATCCTGAGCAGCCGATTGAGCGTCAGAGCAGCATCGTCAGTCAGGCCGGGATCCGCACCCTGATCACGGAAGCC
>NZ_JAWJBT010001632.1:0-235 GCF_046536035.1 Halomonas sp. SIMBA_159 | reverse complement strand
CTGCGGGCACGCCGTATAAGCCGTCTGCGGTCACGTACGCCGGCAGGGAGGTCGCGGCGTCGGTCGGCGCGTCGTTCTTCCAGGTCACCGTCACCTGCGTGGTCGGTTCACCGTCGCATGTGCCGATCGAGGTCGTGATGTCGGCATCGGCGTAGAAGTCCATCTTGCCGCCCGTGGTGTCGTTCACCAGGATGCCGACGTGGGTCTGGATGTCGTCATCGGGGAGCGCCCCACC
>NZ_JAWJBT010001631.1:0-235 GCF_046536035.1 Halomonas sp. SIMBA_159 | reverse complement strand
CAGCGTACCGCCAAACTACGATTCAATGGTGGGTAAACTGATCACTTATGGTGAAACACGTGATATCGCCATTGCCCGTATGCGTAATGCACTGGACGAATTATTGGTTGAAGGTATTAAAACTAATATTCCGTTGCACAAAGACATCATGCGTGACGAAGGTTTCTGTAAAGGTGGGACTAATATCCATTATCTGGAAAAGAAACTGGGTATTAAGTAATTCTTCGTGTTTACA
>NZ_JAWJBT010001630.1:0-235 GCF_046536035.1 Halomonas sp. SIMBA_159 | reverse complement strand
CGATCGCAGATTTTGTCGCCGACATGCGGGCGCCCACACCTTCCGCCGCCGCCGAACTGGTCAGCCGCGATCTCAGCGCACAGATGCAGAAAATCCATCAGCACCAGCAACAACTGCGGCATGCGATGCGGCACTATCTGTCCGTCAGGCAAAGCCAGCTCGTTCGCTGGCAGCACAGGCTGGATCGCCAGCATCCGCAAGTACAACTTAACCAGCAAAGCCAACGCCTGGATGA
>NZ_JAWJBT010001629.1:0-235 GCF_046536035.1 Halomonas sp. SIMBA_159 | reverse complement strand
AAGCTCAAGCTTGCCTTGCCCCACTAATTGCAAGACAGCCACGGCGGTGAAAACTTTGCTGCCGGACGCGATGCCAAAGCGGCTATCGACAGCTATCGGCCGTTCGTCCACCCGGTTGGCGAATCCTTTGGCAAGCGACCAATTTTCATCGCCCGCCATCTGGGCAGTCCCAGAAAACGCTATGGATTCCATCAAGTCAGAAACCGGGTTATGTGCCTGCTTTTGCACCATGTGG
>NZ_JAWJBT010001628.1:0-235 GCF_046536035.1 Halomonas sp. SIMBA_159 | reverse complement strand
GAAAACGGCCGCCTCGGATTGGATATCGTTACTTTCTCACTCCCTCTTTTTAAACTAGAACTAGGGGTTACATGAGAAGAGAGTCTCTCCCTATTTATAAAATAGAGACTCTTCTTCAATGGCAACCACTTGCTCCGTTTCGGCTGCTTCCATGATGCCCAAAATAACTTTCAGCGATTTCAAGGCATCTTCTCCTGTGACGAGCGGCTCCTCGTCCAGGCGGATGGAATCGACA
>NZ_JAWJBT010001627.1:0-235 GCF_046536035.1 Halomonas sp. SIMBA_159 | reverse complement strand
AATAGAGCTTTTCATTGATCAATTGCTTGCGGTCCAGGTAAGCCAAATAACCGGCGATGGCCAATAATAGCAGAATCAAGGCCGACACGACAAAGGCCAAGCCCATGTCGTTGAAGGAAGTCATTTCTGCTGGTGCAGCAGTATAACTGACTGCCTGCATCCCGGCATAATGCGCACCAGAAATCATGGCGCCGAGAATGATGGCGCTCAGAAGTTTTCTGGCAGAAGATTCCGA
>NZ_JAWJBT010001626.1:0-236 GCF_046536035.1 Halomonas sp. SIMBA_159 | reverse complement strand
CCCACCCCCTCGGCTGGGTGGGGGTTCAGCCTGCCCAGGCGTGCGTGATCGCGAGCGCATCGCGGGTGCCGGCCACGTCGTGCACGCGCACCGCCCACACCCCGGCGCGGGCCGCCAGGGCGCTGGTGACGGCCGTCGCGAGATCGCGGCGTGACTCGGAGACCTCGTCGTCCGCGCCGGCTTGCTGACGCAGCGCCTCCGCCAGGAAGCGCTTGCGCGAGGTGCCGATGAGCACG
>NZ_JAWJBT010001625.1:0-236 GCF_046536035.1 Halomonas sp. SIMBA_159 | reverse complement strand
CGAAGGCCAGCCCGGCGACGCCCGCGGCGATCAGCAGTGCATCCGAGAGGGCGCAGATGATCACGACAGGCAGGCCATGCTCGCGGCGGATGCCCTGGCGCAGCACGAAGACGTTCTGAGCCCCGATGGCGTCGATCAAGGAGAGACCGAGGCCGAGGCCAGCGAAGACGCAGAGCATGGTTCCACGCCAGACAGCACCACCCATCCGCACCAGCGAGGAATCCTACCGAACCATT
>NZ_JAWJBT010001624.1:0-236 GCF_046536035.1 Halomonas sp. SIMBA_159 | reverse complement strand
TCACCTTCAGAACCGTCTGCTGAACCAGCATCAGTTTTTGCAGCGTCGCCACAATTTCGTTGGCTTCGGTTGATGAATACGAGTGCGACATATCGCTCAGCGCAACGCCGTCCCCCTGTGCCATTTTGACAAAACGGTACAGATCATTCAGATCGCGGGTTGCCAGTGGCGCCAGAACCGGATTAGAGGTGAGTGAGTTCTCAATGAAGCTCAGCTCAAACGCATATTGCTGATCC
>NZ_JAWJBT010001623.1:0-236 GCF_046536035.1 Halomonas sp. SIMBA_159 | reverse complement strand
TGATCGCCTAGTTGCTCATAGATCTAAGCCATATAGGCTTCTTTTTCGTAATGCATCGACAAGTCGTATGGGTGGGGCATAAAAGGTTTCATGTGATGTTGTTTAAAGCAATCCAGGGCTTCAGCATAGTGTTTCATTCCATATAATGCTTTTCCTTTTTCCAAATAGTAATAATCGTCCATCCCCATCTGCTTACGGTTTTCTTCAAGCAATTGATCTGCTTTTTCATATTCATG
>NZ_JAWJBT010001622.1:0-236 GCF_046536035.1 Halomonas sp. SIMBA_159 | reverse complement strand
CTTTGTTCTGTATCCCCCTGATCTTCAGCGTCTGAATTACACGCCCCAAGTGCCAGAACAACTATAAACAAGGTGAGTAAGTACAAATATTTCTTCATCATTCCACTCCTTTATCTTCTTGCATATCGAGCAACATACTTCACCGAGGATCCAACTGCTTTAGCAGATCCTGTAGAAGCTCCGAATTGGTTTAACAATGTTGGAATCGATAACCCCACAATAAAGAAAATCATTCC
>NZ_JAWJBT010001621.1:0-236 GCF_046536035.1 Halomonas sp. SIMBA_159 | reverse complement strand
GAGCCACTTGAGTCACCGATTTCCGAATGGGGAAACCCAGCTGCATAAGCAGTTATCATCAGGTGAATACATAGCCTGGTGAGGCGAACCGGGGGAACTGAAACATCTAAGTACCCCGAGGAAGAGAAATCAACCGAGATTCCGGCAGTAGCGATGGCCCTTCCATTCAGAACCACCGGATCACTATGACCTGCTTTCGCACCTGCTCGAACCGTCATTCTCGCAGTTAAGCGGGC
>NZ_JAWJBT010001620.1:0-236 GCF_046536035.1 Halomonas sp. SIMBA_159 | reverse complement strand
CTTTCTGCCCGCAGGCATGTTATGCCGGTGGCCCGGGTCGTTTCCGCTACCTGCTGTTTAAAGACATCAACCGTCACATGGTACTCAACCCATCACCGGCGTATCGCGGTAACCGCCGATAAGCAAAGTCCCAATCGTAAAAGTCCCAATCGCAAAAACGGCGCTGATAGCGCCGTTTTTTTATGGTGTGTAGCGCTCCACAGCATCGGCTGGGGAGTGGTGCTTTCAAAACAGAC
>NZ_JAWJBT010001619.1:0-236 GCF_046536035.1 Halomonas sp. SIMBA_159 | reverse complement strand
CGACGTCTCTGCGTGTAACAAACTGCCCAAGCCTACACTGCAGCAAATAGCAGGAATCATGAATGGCAAATCTTAGTAATCAGGCTCTGACGAGTCTAAACGGCAAACTACCAATACCCGCTTACCGGTTGGCAGAGCACAAACCTGAAATCGGCATTGTACATTTAGGCCCCGGCGCTTTTTTCCGCGGCCATCAGGCCTGGTATACCGAACAAGCACTGCAATTTGGTGGCGAC
>NZ_JAWJBT010001618.1:0-236 GCF_046536035.1 Halomonas sp. SIMBA_159 | reverse complement strand
CCATCGTGGTGTCGACCTGCGCGGCCTTCACGCTCGTGCTGCTCGTGCGGGCGGGGGAGTCCCGACCCGCCGAGACGGATGGGGTCGCGCAGCGCGCCCGTCGGCGGCTCCGGAAGGCGGAGGCGCAGAACGACCACGGCTGGTCGATTCTCGAGGTGCGTCTGGACGACCCCGCCGACCTCCGCGAGGCGATGTCGGGCTCGGAGTTCGCACGCATCGTCGATCGCTTCCACGAC
>NZ_JAWJBT010001617.1:0-236 GCF_046536035.1 Halomonas sp. SIMBA_159 | reverse complement strand
CCATTGAACCTGAACCAGATCATGCTGGCGGAGGAATTGAGAAAAACTGAGAGACAAGAAAGCACACCTTTACCCCTTTCGTGCCTTCCCGGGGAGATTCTCCCTCTCACT
Source organism: Halomonas sp. SIMBA_159 (assembly GCF_046536035.1). NCBI lineage: Bacteria > Pseudomonadati > Pseudomonadota > Gammaproteobacteria > Oceanospirillales > Halomonadaceae > Halomonas > Halomonas sp. SIMBA_159. The sequence continues at coordinate 125 of NZ_JAWJBT010001617.1, read as the reverse complement.
CAACCCCGCGCCTTGAAGAAATCGGAATTCCCTGTCTTACAGGAACTCAGGAGCGCTTTGTGAAACACCTACTGATAACCTTACCCCTGCTGGCTGCCGCCACGTCTGCCGCCGCCGCTCAACCG
>NZ_JAWJBT010001616.1:0-236 GCF_046536035.1 Halomonas sp. SIMBA_159 | reverse complement strand
CTAGTGACACTGGAATCTGTTAACCATTCCGTGGTTACCATGCTCTTTTGCTTGTCGACCATCGTCCGCTGAGTATTATGTTCAATCGAAGACAACAGCCAGGACTCATACTGTTCTATATTGTCTTGTGAATGCTGAAACTGAATTCTCAGCGCTGCATCTTTTTGCGGCAGTAGAGTCGTTGCCTCTGCATTTAAGGTATTTTTCACCAGATTAAAGACTTCATTAACTCGGGC
>NZ_JAWJBT010001615.1:0-236 GCF_046536035.1 Halomonas sp. SIMBA_159 | reverse complement strand
GCCCCCTTGTTGTTTCACATTCTGCTGCTGAAACATATCATCCATCACATCCCCCAGTTCTTCTCCGTCATGCAGACGGGCCAGCGCTTTGGGCGGCAGAGGCAGCGAGGCAGAACGGGATTCACCCCGCTGATTGCCGTTATCTATCACCATCCAGGCAAACGTCGCACAGCCATCAAGCCCGGCTTCCAGACTGACGTAATAATCCGCGCCAGGCTGCAGTTCCCGGGCATGTA
>NZ_JAWJBT010001614.1:0-236 GCF_046536035.1 Halomonas sp. SIMBA_159 | reverse complement strand
CATCAAATTGAATCAGGTATCTGGCGTGCCGGTGAAAAAATGCCATCACTCAGAAAGCAGGCCGCGCACTCTGGCATGAGTCTGATGACCGTCATGCATGCTTATCAGCAACTGGAATCACAGGGCTGGCTGGTTGCGCACCCCCGCTCCGGTTATACGGTGGCCGAAAGCATCCGGATCAGCCCCCTGCCTCACAACGCTGCAGTCGAAACGGCCGAGGCTGTCGACATCAACAG
>NZ_JAWJBT010001613.1:0-236 GCF_046536035.1 Halomonas sp. SIMBA_159 | reverse complement strand
ACCACCGGAAATGGCTTCTTCGCTGCTTATTACGATAGGGTTATCGGTTACCGAATTCATTTCAATTTCGGCTAACTCTTTAAGATGGTTATAAGCATTGCGCGAGGCACCATGTACCTGCGGAATACAGCGCAGCGAATATGGGTCCTGTACCCGGGCACAACCGGTATGCGAAGCCATATTCTCTGAGTCTTTAAACAGGCGGCGTATACGGGCAGCCACTTCGATATTGCCTG
>NZ_JAWJBT010001612.1:0-236 GCF_046536035.1 Halomonas sp. SIMBA_159 | reverse complement strand
GCTCAGAATTATTACTACAGCTAGTATAAAGAGCGAGATGAATAAGGTTTTTTGTTTAAAAATTTTTTCATCATCATTACCGAATTATTCCTAATCTAATCAAGTAGAAAAATATAGTCCACTGATTAATATTGTGAATAATTTTCCTTTCAGGTTTTTTTGAAAATGTTAGTTTAAGTCATATTAAACTGACGCTTTATACAACTTAAGTATAAACATTTGAGTAATGCTGTTAC
>NZ_JAWJBT010001611.1:0-236 GCF_046536035.1 Halomonas sp. SIMBA_159 | reverse complement strand
CGCGGACCACGGCCACCGACGACCTGACGGTGGTCACCGTGCAATATGGACCAGGCGCCGAAGCGGCATTTGCCGGCGTGGCGCAGGCATGGAACGACCGCGCGCCGGTGCTGTTCCTGCCGACCGGATATCCGCGCGGCTCGGAAGCGGTGGCGCCGAATTTCGAAGCGCGCCGTAACTTCACGCACATCACCAAATGGTGCGAGTCGGTGGTACGGCTGGAAGACCTGCCGCAG
>NZ_JAWJBT010001610.1:0-236 GCF_046536035.1 Halomonas sp. SIMBA_159 | reverse complement strand
ACGGCCAGCGCTTTTGCCAGTTCAGTTATTAAAATAGTTTGTTGCGGTTTATCTTCACGCAACCATTTCACGGTGACCTCATTACGGCTTAGCTCATCTTCGCCGAGGATCAAGCCAATGGCTGCGCCCGATTTATCTGCCCGCTTAATTTGTTTCTTTAAATTTCCGCCGCCACAATGCACCATAACACGCGTGCCCGGCAAGTCTGACCGCAGCCTTTCGGCAACAGAAAGTGC
>NZ_JAWJBT010001609.1:0-236 GCF_046536035.1 Halomonas sp. SIMBA_159 | reverse complement strand
AAAGGGGTAAACGATAGCTAGACATTATTTTTTCCATAAATGATAATGATTCTTAAATTTATTTGCGGATTATTCCTATATTCGCAGCTATTGACTAGATCGATGAGTGGAACGGGCCGTTCCGAAAATGGGATGAGGATGAAAACAGAACTGCAGGGTATCCGGGCATTTGCTGCATTGAGTCGTTTTCATAGTGTGACTGCCGCAGCAAAGGCATTGAATCAGCCGAAATCAAC
>NZ_JAWJBT010001608.1:0-236 GCF_046536035.1 Halomonas sp. SIMBA_159 | reverse complement strand
AAAGACATCCCTGCCCGGTAAGGTGTCCGTCACCACCTGATTAATGCTCCAGGAACCGGCAATCACAGAGGCGGCCTGGCTTTGCCAGACCCCTGAGCCGATAGCGCAGGCCACGATATCAAAACAGCCACTGACCACAGGCGTGCCTTCGCTCAGTCCGGTTAACGCCGCCGCTTCCCTGCTCACCCGGCCCATAACATCCTGACATTCCCTGATGTCGGGAATCGCCTGCTGCA
>NZ_JAWJBT010001607.1:0-236 GCF_046536035.1 Halomonas sp. SIMBA_159 | reverse complement strand
CGCCAACCGAACCCGGGACCAGCTGAAAGGAATGACACGACGATGGACACCCCTCACTTCCGCGGATTGATCGCCGCCCCGTTCACGCCCTTCACGCCCGATGGCGGCTTGAACCACCACGCGATCGAGGTGCAGGCCCGCTCGCTCGTGGACCACGGCTGCATCGGGGCGTTCGTCTGCGGGACCACCGGCGAGGGCTCGTCGCTGACGATCGGCGAGCGGATGCAGGTCGCCTC
>NZ_JAWJBT010001606.1:0-236 GCF_046536035.1 Halomonas sp. SIMBA_159 | reverse complement strand
AAGTTTCCTAAAGGCGCACCCGTTCAGCAACTCTGGGATGTTGTATATGTGGTAGGAAAGTTAAATGTACAAACCATAGAGCACGAGCTTGCAGAAACCGGTTACCTGCTCCACGGCTCACTGATTGAAGAATACGACGATGCCGGATAAGTAGCCTTACTGACTTTTGGCTTATCTTACACATGCGCAGCAAGGTAAGCCAAAATCACGACATACCCAAGCAGTAATAACACCTC
>NZ_JAWJBT010001605.1:0-236 GCF_046536035.1 Halomonas sp. SIMBA_159 | reverse complement strand
CTGCCCGCGGTGCTTTCGCTGTCGGACTATTTTTTGCCTGGATGCCAATCCCGTTTCAAATGGTCGCCTCAGCCGCTGTCGCTATTCCGATGCGAGTCAATCTGCCGTTATCGGTATCTTTGGTTTGGCTAACTAACCCGCTGACGATGCCGGTGCTGTTCTATTTAAGTTATCTGGTAGGTTGTGTAGTACTGCGTACACCAATAGAACACTTTGCGTTTGAAGCCAGCTGGGCC
>NZ_JAWJBT010001604.1:0-236 GCF_046536035.1 Halomonas sp. SIMBA_159 | reverse complement strand
CCTTTGACAACAAAGCACTCAAAATATATAAAAACAGCAATCCGTAAATTCCTGCGCCTACCCACATCCATATGGCAGGAATACTTTCCTCACCGTTTTCGACTAAGCGGTAGACGAGAAAGTGGGACAGTTCCCAAGGCGTAAATTTCAAGGCTGTGCGAACGGCCGAACGCATCAGGCCAACCGTTTTCCCATTGCTTCCGGCTACCTGAATCTTCATTTTCCGCTTGCCGAAG
>NZ_JAWJBT010001603.1:0-236 GCF_046536035.1 Halomonas sp. SIMBA_159 | reverse complement strand
GCCAGCGCGCTGTGTTCCTGCTGGGTAAATTGCGGGAAAAGCACGGGATACGAAAGCGCACTTACACACCCCGCCCGATGAATTACAGATGCACGCCAACAGGCTGCTATGAGGTCAATGAGTAATGCAACACGGTACGGTTTTTACTCGTCATTTCTTAAAACGTCTTCCGCAAGTCGTCCGTCAGGATATCCGCACTAAGATAGCCAGCCGCCAACAGCGCGGCGGGGCTACCC
>NZ_JAWJBT010001602.1:0-236 GCF_046536035.1 Halomonas sp. SIMBA_159 | reverse complement strand
CCTTCTTGTAACCCTTGATTCATTTCTTCCCAAGTGCGAGGACAATGATCGAGAATCAATACCGAATCTTGAGTTTCTGCAACTGATGTCTTCTTTCCACGATAATCTAACAGTAAAGGTGTTTCATTTTCGATCACAGAATAACTATCTTGCTGCTGTACTGCTTTGACTTCAACAATCCGCACTTCGTACTCTTTTTGATAAGCATTAAAATCTAATTCCACAACAGTATCAAA
>NZ_JAWJBT010001601.1:0-236 GCF_046536035.1 Halomonas sp. SIMBA_159 | reverse complement strand
GAATATGCTAGAGAATTAGCAGAACAGACAAGTAATGTAAGTGAGAAAGAAACCTCCATCATGGAAAAAATACTAGAAGAAGGAATCTATGATCGCCCTTGGGTTGATGAAAAATTAAAGGAAATTGGGTGTGAATATAAATAAATTTTAGATTTTAAATAACTAGAAAAATTTATATGAAACTGAATGTACCCTATGTTGTCAGATGTCTATTTTAAACTACTTGAATCTTAGGG
>NZ_JAWJBT010001600.1:0-236 GCF_046536035.1 Halomonas sp. SIMBA_159 | reverse complement strand
CGTGAGGCTTAACCATACAACACCCAAGGGGTTTTACGGACTCCATGAGCACTTGAATGTTGTGCTGAGAACACTAGTTAACTTTCCCAGATTGTAATTTATCGCCTGCGGGGTGGTAGATAAAAGAATTTGCTTGGCGACCATAGCGTTGCGGACCCACCTGATCCCATGCCGAACTCAGACGTGAAACGCAGCAGCGCCGATGGTAGTGTGGGGTCTCCCCATGTGAGAGTAGG
>NZ_JAWJBT010001599.1:0-236 GCF_046536035.1 Halomonas sp. SIMBA_159 | reverse complement strand
GGCCGGAGGCGCCAGCGGTCTGCCATTTGAGCCACAGGAATATGAACAGAGATATCAGGATCTATATGCGCAGTGGCAGTATAAACGGGCACAGCTTGGCTTACCTCCTCAGTTTGAGTTTTCATTGACGCCGGGTGTCAGGCAACTGATGGCGTTGGAGAAACAGTTGTACAACTGCTATCGCTAGTTTGTTCTGAGCTAAGTAACAGGCTATTATCCAACCACACTGTTACAAA
>NZ_JAWJBT010001598.1:0-236 GCF_046536035.1 Halomonas sp. SIMBA_159 | reverse complement strand
AATGACAAAGCTTGAGAAATTAACGGGCTTTAATTTTTATTGGATTTGTGAAGAAAAGATATGGAGCAACATAGCGCAGACTTCTGAGGAAGCAATGTAGTGCTGAAAGCCGTTCGGCCGCTTAGTAAGCCCCTCGGAAAGACAGCTATTTTGCGGAATATCGCAAACAATGGAATTTGATATACGAAATTATCGACTTTATATAGAAGAAACTAGAGGTGAAAACAATGTTTGAC
>NZ_JAWJBT010001597.1:0-236 GCF_046536035.1 Halomonas sp. SIMBA_159 | reverse complement strand
CTAATGAAGTACATGAGAGAGTATAATTATCACTTTCAAGAAAATACAAAAAATGGAGAAGAAATTCAAGATAAACTAATGAAATTGTCTGAAAGTTACCGAGAAATATTAAGTTATTTTGAAAAATCCTCTGAAGTTAGTTTAAAGGAATTCTCTCAAAAAATTCAGGAAAGCGAATTATTCTATATTACCCATGAGATAGATTTTGCAGATGATTTCTGGAAAGAAATCGGTCA
>NZ_JAWJBT010001596.1:0-237 GCF_046536035.1 Halomonas sp. SIMBA_159 | reverse complement strand
AGGAAAAGCTATTTCTTGAAATTAAATAAATAGCTCTTTAATCTGGCTGTACTTAATTACAACACAGGTGAAAAAATGGTTAATCTTAGGTTTAAAGGATTGAAGTTTTGGGCTTTCTTTCTATTTATAGTCAGTTTAACGATCGCGCTGGGTCAAATCACTAAAGTGAACCCTGATTCTGTAATGTCTTTGCCACAATCAGATCAAACGTCTCCAACAATTGTATTGCCAAATGAT
>NZ_JAWJBT010001595.1:0-237 GCF_046536035.1 Halomonas sp. SIMBA_159 | reverse complement strand
GATGAATATCTCGCACGGCAAAGCCCGCCCGTTCTCGGGTTATCCCACCGGGTCCTAAGGCACTAATCCGCCGTTTGTGAGTTAACTCAGCTAAAGGATTGGTTTGATCCATAAACTGAGACAATTGAGAGGAACCAAAGAACTCTTTAATCGCAGCCACCATAGGTTTGTGATTCACCAGCGAAGTTGTGGTTAACGACTCCCCGTCCGAGTCGGTCATACGTTCCTGAATCGTCC
>NZ_JAWJBT010001594.1:0-237 GCF_046536035.1 Halomonas sp. SIMBA_159 | reverse complement strand
CACGCCGTCGTTGCAGTACAACTCCCCACTCGCTATGAGCGCGCGCGGGGAAAGCTGCATATCGTTACCGCCAAAGTAGACCCCTTGAGGATCCTGCGGCCACGGGGGAATCGCAATACCGAGCGGTTCGCCTAACAAGCACTGGGCAAGTGCAAGGCTGCTTTCACCGCTGACCTGAGTCATCGCCGCCGAGAGCAAACGGCTTGTGCCGGTGGAATAGAGCATGCGCCCGCCTGG
>NZ_JAWJBT010001593.1:0-237 GCF_046536035.1 Halomonas sp. SIMBA_159 | reverse complement strand
ATTGTTCTCACCTTGATTTACAGCATGGCAGGTTTAGGCATTGCTGTCGTCAATGACTTTAAGAGTGTAGAAGGCGATCGCGCTCTGGGGTTAAAATCCCTTCCAGTCATGTTTGGAGTCGGTGGTGCAGCTTGGATTAGTGTCTTGATGATTGACATATTTCAAGGGGGAATTGCCGGTTACTTAATAAGCATTCACGAAAACCTCTACGCCACAATTCTCATCTTGCTAATCATT
>NZ_JAWJBT010001592.1:0-237 GCF_046536035.1 Halomonas sp. SIMBA_159 | reverse complement strand
GCTCACCCGGTGGTTCTGATCGGGGAAGAGTGTTTCTGATCCGCTAGTCGGATGACACAGGCGAAGGCCGTCGGGAGCGATCCCGGCGGCCTTCGTCGTCGCTGTCGCGACTCGGCGAGCGTGACGGCTCGGGCGCGGGCAGGCCTCGGGCCCTAGGGCGTGAGCACCTGGACGTCGGCCTGCGCGAGAGCGGCGGCGATGCGGGGCGGAGGGGGAGCGTCCGTGATCAGGTAGTCC
>NZ_JAWJBT010001591.1:0-237 GCF_046536035.1 Halomonas sp. SIMBA_159 | reverse complement strand
CTTCATTGCGGTACTCCAGCAGCTGCAGCTGTACGTCGGTGACCATGGCCCTGCCATCGTGAATGAATTCAGTTTTGCCTTCGGTGAGGTTGCGAATGGTCCAGCGCCCGAGATTGTTGCCCTGCCCGTCGCTGACTTGCTGCGGTTCATCAATCAGAACGCGGATCTTGTCTACTTTGGCAGTGGCCCCGTATTGCAACCACTTGGCCGATAAATCGATAGATTCCAGCGGCCGTC
>NZ_JAWJBT010001590.1:0-237 GCF_046536035.1 Halomonas sp. SIMBA_159 | reverse complement strand
CGCTTTCCTGCGCCAGCTGGCGGGCATGGTGCAGGTATTGTTCGGTTTTCGGGTAGTTATAGAGTTTGAGATAAACGCGGGCGATACTCAGGCGCAGCTTGGAGGAGCGCGTGGGTAAGCGAAGCTGGTTTTCCTGGTCTAACGCATTGAAGTAATGCACCAGTGCAAGGTTGTAGCGGCCCTGCTGTTCGTAAATATTGGCTATCAGCGCCAGGGTGCGGGCCAGAGGGATGGTGC
>NZ_JAWJBT010001589.1:0-237 GCF_046536035.1 Halomonas sp. SIMBA_159 | reverse complement strand
AGCGGCTTACCCATAAGAGGCGCAATGTCTGCAACAGGCAAATGCACTTTAATACTGTTTCTGTTATGCCCTTCGGCAATACTGCGCATCACTTCTGCCACGTCCACCTGGGCCAGATTTTCATGCAGATCGGTATCGCGTACTGTCTGCAGCGCCCCTTTGACCATCATTTCCAGCTCATCGAGATCTTTATTGAATTTGTCGATTTTGGTGTCATCTTCCAGCAGTTCTGCACGC
>NZ_JAWJBT010001588.1:0-237 GCF_046536035.1 Halomonas sp. SIMBA_159 | reverse complement strand
CCTTCATCCACGAAATGGGTCACAAGTGGCTTGATGAACTGATCATCGATGCAGCTCGCCCCGCTGCGACGGAGCAAACGAAGGCCGATCTTCAGACGGTCATGGATTGGTTCTCGAAAGAGGCCGGCGAGACGATCACGGCTGAGAACTTTGGCGTCGATCAACACGAGCTGTGGGCGCGCGGCTGGGAACGCTACCTCATGGAGGGCGTGTCTCCCTCGCTGGAGCTTCGCGCCG
>NZ_JAWJBT010001587.1:0-237 GCF_046536035.1 Halomonas sp. SIMBA_159 | reverse complement strand
CAGCCAACAGGATTAACCCTGCAGCGAGGGGGCGATGCAACAACGGCAGACTGACCAGACTGAGCGTAAAGAACGTCAGCATCCATACTGCCACCCCAAAGCACGCAATGTTCATCGGCGCGCCTTCAAAAAGACGTATAAGATGTCCCCAAAAGGCGGCGTTGAAGGCAACCATCATGTAGGTGGCGACAATCAGATTAAGCCTTGCGGGCGTGAGAGTCGGCTGCCAAGCCTTCG
>NZ_JAWJBT010001586.1:0-237 GCF_046536035.1 Halomonas sp. SIMBA_159 | reverse complement strand
CCTCGCTCGACGGCCAGTCGGTCGAGGTCGCGATGGAGATCACCGAGTGGGACGTGAAGCAGGACATCGTCGCACCGCTCTGATGCGGAGCTGATGCTGCGGGCCGGGGCTATTCGCCTCGGCCCGCAGTGCGTTCGGGGATCCCCGCGAGGCTCCGGGTCACGCGGAAATCCGGGTCACGCGGAACTCCGGGTCACGCGGAGTGAAGGAGATCGCGCGATTTGAAGGAGCTCGTGC
>NZ_JAWJBT010001585.1:0-237 GCF_046536035.1 Halomonas sp. SIMBA_159 | reverse complement strand
AGGTAGTCTGCCAGACCCGTCAGTAAATCTTTTTGTGCTGGTGCTCTGAAACCCACTGAATAATTCAGACTGTTTTCCAGGCTGATACCGTCATGCGGACATCCCGGCGGAATATACAGTATGTCACCTGGTTCGGTAATAACGTCAATGCAGGCGTTAAAAGGGCTAACCTGTAACAGCCGCGGGTGAGGGCAGAGTTGTTGTAAAGAGGGATCTGGCATGCCGACCCGCCAATGC
>NZ_JAWJBT010001584.1:0-237 GCF_046536035.1 Halomonas sp. SIMBA_159 | reverse complement strand
ATCGCTGCTTACGAAGGCTGCTGCGTTTCCAGCAATACACTCAGCAAGATGTTGGCAGTCACTCAGCGCTTGGGGCGACCCTGCCTGCGAAGGCTTCTTTGTTTCGAATACAGACGTATGAATGCTTGTGGCCAATTCTTTATGCTTGGCGTCAGCGACAACGCGCAATCTCGGAAGTGCATTCGCCAGTTTTAAGAGTGGATCTTCCCGCACGTCGGTGCTTGAGCGACTAAGCTC
>NZ_JAWJBT010001583.1:0-237 GCF_046536035.1 Halomonas sp. SIMBA_159 | reverse complement strand
CTGGCTATCCGATGGAAGTGATCGATGTACAGGATAATATGATTAAAACTGTACGTTTGATGCCACATTTGAAAAAAGACTAATTGATAAAGCCGGGAAACCGGCTTTTTCTTCAAGCGGCTTGCTCAGCCAAAAAACAAGCGCCATAACCAGCCACGCTTTAAATCTTCTTCACATTTATTCAGTTGACCGGCATACATTCTCGCCCGGCTGTCTACTTTCTTCGCGGTTTGTACC
>NZ_JAWJBT010001582.1:0-237 GCF_046536035.1 Halomonas sp. SIMBA_159 | reverse complement strand
AAACTCAAGATTTGTAACGAATTCATCTCATAGCCCTTATTTATGTTTATGTCCCGGACGCATGAATATAGGGAGAGGTAAAATGCGTCGGGTCAGGCAGTCAGATTCTTAAAATACAAACGTCGTATCCCTGAACGGATTGTTTTCTGTTAAGTTCAGGTTGTGAGCATAATTCGCCGGAGGGATATTAAAATGAATGGAAAATTGCAAAGTTCAGATGTAAAAAACGAAACTCCG
>NZ_JAWJBT010001581.1:0-237 GCF_046536035.1 Halomonas sp. SIMBA_159 | reverse complement strand
AAGGGAGAATGCCGCCTCCTCCATGTAATCCAAGATTGGTGAAAGCAATTCACCGGAATCGTCAAAAGAATCGAAGATCAAATCTTTGCCCCCGGCATGAACGATGGCGCAGCGAATATAGTAGATAAAAGCTGCACCTGCCTTGTGTTTTGGGGACTTCATGTCCCCACCCTGCGAATTTAATTTCCTGCAAAGAGACGCTGCAAATCGATTTTTACCACGCGCGTCGGCGATGAT
>NZ_JAWJBT010001580.1:0-237 GCF_046536035.1 Halomonas sp. SIMBA_159 | reverse complement strand
CCGCGCCGACTGCGCGACCTTCCTCCTCTACATGCGCGGTCCGCACCCAGGTTTCGGCCCGGCCACGCTTCGAGGGCTGATCGAGGCACGTCGCTCCGTAGAGTGACGTGACTCCTGCCTTGGAAGTCGAGCCTCCCCATCGAGCAACCTGCGGGATGCCGAATAGACGGCTGGGCACACGCTCGTCTGCCGCAGGGATGGGTCCTAGAGATTCTCGGAAGCGGTTGCCCCATCCGC
>NZ_JAWJBT010001579.1:0-237 GCF_046536035.1 Halomonas sp. SIMBA_159 | reverse complement strand
ACAATGTGCAAGATCCCACGCTGGTTGTGGGCAGTAAAGCTGACCCTGTAAAAGAGCCGACCAAATCCAACAGTTTGCTGGAAGTGCTGGTAGAGCGCATCGTCACCGGGGTTTTTCCTGCCGGCAGCAAGATATCTGAACCTGAACTGGCCCGCCAGTTTGCCGTTAGCCGTGGCCCGCTGCGTGAAGCCATGATGCGGGTTGAAGCCTTGGGTTTGGTCGAGCGTATTCCCCATG
>NZ_JAWJBT010001578.1:0-237 GCF_046536035.1 Halomonas sp. SIMBA_159 | reverse complement strand
GCCGAAACCGGCGTATGCGTAGTAAACATCTGGCTTGCCTGTACCATTTGCTTGGCTTCATCAAAGCTCAAGCCATCATCTTCAATGAGACGACGCATCCGTTCTAAGACTAAGAAAGCACTGTGACCTTCATTAAGGTGGAACACGGTAGGGGTATAACCGAGGGTTTTCAGGTCGCGGAAGCCACCAATTCCAAGCATCATTTCTTGGTGGAGCCGCATATCAAGATCCCCACCA
>NZ_JAWJBT010001577.1:0-237 GCF_046536035.1 Halomonas sp. SIMBA_159 | reverse complement strand
CGATGAAAACAGAAGCATTTCGATCAATACTTATGTTGATGTTCCTAGTAGTCGCAACACTCCCTATTCTTGGGATGGCTGTGTTGGCGATGAAGTCCATGGCTACTTAAACGTGAAGATGCAACTTAATCCCAATACCGGTGTTGTTTCCGGTCAAGGATTAGGACAGTATTATGAAGGAACGAAATGTGGTCGTACCCAACTCCATGGTGAAGAAACATTTGATTTTAGTCTTCC
>NZ_JAWJBT010001576.1:0-237 GCF_046536035.1 Halomonas sp. SIMBA_159 | reverse complement strand
CCATGACCCCCAAAGAGCGCGAGTTTCCGGATTTGCTAAAAGGCTCGCGCAAAAAACGCATTGCTGCAGGTTCCGGTACCCAGGTGCAGGATATTAACCAGCTGTTGAAGCAATTTACCCAGATGCAGAAAATGATGAAGCAGATGTCGGGTAAAGGTGGCTTAATGAAGATGATGCGCGGCATGGGAGGCAAGCTGCCACCGGGTATGCTGCCTCCACGCTAACGATACTTAAAGC
>NZ_JAWJBT010001575.1:0-237 GCF_046536035.1 Halomonas sp. SIMBA_159 | reverse complement strand
ATACCGAGGAGCTGTTGCCGGTTATCTCGTTTAACGCCAAAACGTCAACCGACGAGCAGAAGAAACACGACGACTTTGTCGACCGTATGATGGAAAAAGGCTACACCCGTAAACAGGTGCGTTTACTGTGCGAATGGTATTTGCGCGTACGTAAATCGTCTTAACAACCCTGGCCCGGTACACATGTTACCGGGCCTACAACGACAGCGAACCGTGGGCCTGAGAAGCGGCAACACA
>NZ_JAWJBT010001574.1:0-237 GCF_046536035.1 Halomonas sp. SIMBA_159 | reverse complement strand
GCGGGTTCATTATCTCGTCAAAAGCTGCTTTTTGTTCAGTCACTTTCGCGCCGGCCAGAATGACGTCGATGGCTTGCTCTTCCAGTGCCACATTCCGCATGCTTTGCAGCAATTCTTTATTGCTGTTGTAGTACTGTACAACTTCTTGCGGATCTTCGTAGGCAGAAGCAACAGTTTCAATTAACGCCTGAACTTTGCTGTCATCAACTTTCAGCTCGTTTGTCTTGATAACTTCAC
>NZ_JAWJBT010001573.1:0-237 GCF_046536035.1 Halomonas sp. SIMBA_159 | reverse complement strand
AGCACACTGACGCGTCGCCCGTCACCGATCGGCCGTCCAAGCGTGTGATCCATGCCGATACGCTACCTGGGCCGATGCGGTTGGAAGATCGGCGTTTGATTGAAGCGTATAAGCCGGTTCTTGGTGAACTGCCGCTAGCTGGCGATCCCGCCGCGCTACCGCGTCTCGCCGACCAGATTGCCCGGGAGTTCCCCTGGCTCGCCCCGTTTACGGCCTATCTGCGCGACGAACTCGCCC
>NZ_JAWJBT010001572.1:0-237 GCF_046536035.1 Halomonas sp. SIMBA_159 | reverse complement strand
ATCTCTGTCGAACCGGATGTATAGAACTGGTGGATGGGCGGTTTGCTGCGCTCTGCAAACTTGTCCTCGAAACTCAAATGGCGCGCTACGTCTTTCGCCGTTTCCTGTGCAGAAGACAGAACCGTCACTGTTTTGCCAAGCTCCTGCTCAATAAAGCCCTGCAATAGCGGATAATGGGTGCAGCCAAGGATGGCGGTGTCGAATTCCTTCGATTTGATTGCCGATAAAGTCTCCGCG
>NZ_JAWJBT010001571.1:0-237 GCF_046536035.1 Halomonas sp. SIMBA_159 | reverse complement strand
AATCCTAAAAACAATTATGTACTAATATTGGATGAAATAAACAGAGCTAATCTCTCTTCTGTTTTAGGGGAATTAATATATGCATTAGAATACCGTTATTATTTTGATAAAGAAAATTATCAAGAAGCTTCAGTGGAAAGCCTTTACGATATTTCAAATGGAGATGACGAACCTAACAGAACATTAATACTTCCCGAAAATCTCTATATTATTGGTACTATGAATACTGCTGATCGT
>NZ_JAWJBT010001570.1:0-237 GCF_046536035.1 Halomonas sp. SIMBA_159 | reverse complement strand
CCGTTTGATGAGCATGATCTTCCTTTATAACGGACAAATTTATACGATGTTTATACAGATGCAGCAGTACGCAAAATGGCATTCAGTAAGGCACGGAAACCATGACGTAATACTGAAAAGATTGATTCTTTTTTCAGCCACAGGCCGAGCAATACATCACCACAACACATTACCAGAATGAACCAAGTTGCACACCACTCTGTAGCATTGCTGTAATTGAGAGCCAAATCAACGGTC
>NZ_JAWJBT010001569.1:0-237 GCF_046536035.1 Halomonas sp. SIMBA_159 | reverse complement strand
AGACTGAAGACGAATTACCGCTTCAAACGCAGTTTTGGCTTGGTCTAGCTTTTCTAACTTCAGATAAGCTAATCCCATTTGATAGAAAATTTCAGGGGCTTGTGAGCGATATTTTTGGGCGTTACGGAAATGTTCAAGGGCAGCTTCAGGATCATCTTTTTGCAGTGTGACTAAGCCTAAGTTGTAGTGAGCAATGCCAAGTTGGGGTGAGAGTTGGATCGCGCGATCGAGATAGAC
>NZ_JAWJBT010001568.1:0-237 GCF_046536035.1 Halomonas sp. SIMBA_159 | reverse complement strand
GAAAAGGCTGCTCTCTATAACGTTCAAAATTTCTTCCCATGAATCTCTCACTTTGCAATTCCTGTGGTGATCGGCTATCATGCACCGACTGTGAACACCCTTCAATGGCCGTAAGCGTGATTGTAAAAGTTCCACCCGTTTTCCCCTGCTCCTGACCAATGGTATATGCGTCATCACACACAACAAGCCATTTTCTTTCAGGCCGAAACGTACATATGATTTCGTATGGATCGGGCC
>NZ_JAWJBT010001567.1:0-237 GCF_046536035.1 Halomonas sp. SIMBA_159 | reverse complement strand
CTCCTCAATTAATCTGCAGTAGTCGATCATATTCGTCGACCAGCCGTTATTCTTCCATGTCTTCGAAATAGCTTTCTGTTTTCCCTGTCATAACAGACAGAGTAGCGATCATGCCTTAGCTATCTTCTTCAATCATCGTTATACTCCTTTTCTAAACAGGCCCATCTGCCTCAGCCGATGAGTGTTCTGTTTAACCGTGAAAGTATGCCAGTTCTTTTCGTTCTCCGTGGCCGCGAC
>NZ_JAWJBT010001566.1:0-237 GCF_046536035.1 Halomonas sp. SIMBA_159 | reverse complement strand
CGACATCGGCAAGAAGTACCAGTGCCTGGGCCTGGGCACCGCCGGCGTCGTCGTGATGGACGAAGACACCGACATGGTCATGGTCGCCCGCAACACCGCACGCTTCTTCTCCCACGAGTCGTGCGGCCAGTGCACCCCCTGCCGCGAGGGCGGCGCGTGGATGTACAAGATCCTCACCCGCATCGAACAGGGCGACGGCACCACCAAGGACCTAGACCTGCTGCTCGAGTTATCGAG
>NZ_JAWJBT010001565.1:0-238 GCF_046536035.1 Halomonas sp. SIMBA_159 | reverse complement strand
GATACGTCTTTCTTTTCTGTAACAGCTACCAATTCATATTTGCTGTTAGCCATTAATTGATAATTCGCTTTATCCATATCATCATAAAAGAAAAAGGGATCATTTGCTGTCGTCACTTTTCCACTAAGGCCAAGCTGATGAAAGCATTGCCATGTGTTTTCAAGGAGTGTTTTTCTTGTTTCATTGATATATTCGCTGTCACCAATAAACACAATTTCACGCATACTAAATTCTAGTT
>NZ_JAWJBT010001564.1:0-238 GCF_046536035.1 Halomonas sp. SIMBA_159 | reverse complement strand
CTCGACCGGCGCGGCCAAGGCGGTCGGCAAGGTGCTGCCCGAACTCGCCGGCAAGCTCGACGGCGTGGCCATGCGCGTGCCGACGCCGAATGTCAGCCTGGTCGACTTCAAGTTCACGGCCAAGCGCGCCACCGACGCGGAGGAGATCAACGCCGCCATCAAGAAGGCGGCCGATTCCAACCGCCTCAAGGGCATCCTCGGCTGGTACGACGAGCCGCTGGTCTCCTCCGACTTCAAC
>NZ_JAWJBT010001563.1:0-238 GCF_046536035.1 Halomonas sp. SIMBA_159 | reverse complement strand
CTGATTAACTTACTGCAACATGAAGTCTTCCAGCGACTGGCCGGTCAGCTTACTTATCTGACGGAACATATAGATAATAGCGCCAAACAGCATCACCATACTGGGCAGCACGATGACCGGGTAACTTAACCAGGTCATTCTGCCCAGTTCTTCGGCATAAGCTGTAGTACCCGGTGGGCTAACCACAATGGCTTTGGCCACTATATAGTTCAGCGCAGATGACAGGAAAAATGATGCG
>NZ_JAWJBT010001562.1:0-238 GCF_046536035.1 Halomonas sp. SIMBA_159 | reverse complement strand
AACCTCCCCGGCCTTTCGGCGCGGGGAGGGAGGAGGGACGGATCAGAACTTCCAGGTCATGCCCAGGTACATGACGCGGCCGGCGTAGCTGTTGGTGTAGAAGCGGGCCTTGGTGTCGTTGCCCAGGTGCGAGCGGGTCTCTTCCTCGGTCAGGTTGAGCACCGAGGCGGTCAGGCTGAGCGCCGGGGTGAAGTTGTACGCGGCGTTCAGGTCGATCTGCTGGTACGGCTCCTCATAG
>NZ_JAWJBT010001561.1:0-238 GCF_046536035.1 Halomonas sp. SIMBA_159 | reverse complement strand
ATAAGCTCGCGACGTGATGCATTTGCCCGATCGTCAGACAGCTCCCAGTTGCTGTAACCCCGGTAGCCACCGGCATAGGGAACGCTATCCGTATGCCCACTAATGCTTAAGTCATTCGGCAAATCATTGAGCAGCTGTGCCATTGTCCGCAGCAGACTGCGCATATAAGGGGCGACTTGGTCACTGCTCAGCTCAAACATCGGCCGTTGCTCGGGATCCAGCAGTTGTATACGCAACC
>NZ_JAWJBT010001560.1:0-238 GCF_046536035.1 Halomonas sp. SIMBA_159 | reverse complement strand
CTAGACGACGAAACCGCCCTGGAAATTTCAGAGGTGGACGACGCGTTGCTGCTCCACAGCGAACAAGATTAGCGTGCTATTATTTTTAGCGTAAGCGCATTGTGACACCGGCTTCGGCCGGTTTCGCCGTTTCCGAGGGTGTTGTTTCGGAACTCATCACCATGCGACTGTTCGAAATTCGCCCCGGCGACGATGGCCTGCCAGGGCCAGAGCGCCTGCTCGCAGTCTTAGCACTGGT
>NZ_JAWJBT010001559.1:0-238 GCF_046536035.1 Halomonas sp. SIMBA_159 | reverse complement strand
CTCCACGCCAGCTCGTTCGTCGCCGGGCTGCGTACGCTCTCGCTCACTTACTGGGGAATCGTGCTGGGCCACGTGGGCATTGCGCTGACCATCGTGGGCGTTGCCGTCGTCTCGAACTACAACATCGAACGCAACATACGCATGTCGCCGGGCTCCACCGTGGAAGTGGCGGGCCACCAGTTAACCATGACGGAACTCACCAACCGTCGCGGACGGAACTTCCTGGCCGATACTTCGA
>NZ_JAWJBT010001558.1:0-238 GCF_046536035.1 Halomonas sp. SIMBA_159 | reverse complement strand
CCTGCTGGCATTCACCGCTGTTACAGAAATCACAGTCGATTTACAGACAGGCACTGTTCTGATGCCGGAAACACTGGCCAATTACTGGCTGCAGAACGTGCTGGCTATCGTCGTCATCTGGTCACAGTTATCTAAACTTTACATGTTGATGCGTTTGTACCGCCAGGCCACCCTGGATCCGTTAACCGGTATTTACAATCGCAGAATGTTACTGCAGCAAGCCCAGAAAGCGATGGAA
>NZ_JAWJBT010001557.1:0-238 GCF_046536035.1 Halomonas sp. SIMBA_159 | reverse complement strand
CCGATAAACTCAATAATCAACTGACACCACTGCGTGGTAAACCGCAAATTCAGTTCACGCAAAACTGGCCGCGACTTGATGGCGCAACGGCGGCGTACCCCATTTATGCCTCTGCCTTTTATGCACTAAGCGTTTTGCCGGAAGATTTTCACGAATGGGAATATCTGGCGAACTCTCGTACTCCCGAAGCATATAACAAGATTGTTAAAGGTAATGCCGATATTATCTTTGTGGCTCA
>NZ_JAWJBT010001556.1:0-238 GCF_046536035.1 Halomonas sp. SIMBA_159 | reverse complement strand
CAACAGGAATGTGAAAGCTCTCGTCGAGAAACTTGGGAGGAAATGCAACAACTTCGTCAAAAAACAGAAGCCGAATGTGAACAGTTACGTCGCGATGCAGAGCAATATGCAGCTTCAATGCTGATGGATTTAGAACATGATTTGAAAGAAATGCTCAAGGTGACTCGTAATGGTCGTTCTACCCTCAACCCTGCTGAAGGAAAAGAAACACCTAAAAAGCAAAAACCCAAGCGGAAAG
>NZ_JAWJBT010001555.1:0-238 GCF_046536035.1 Halomonas sp. SIMBA_159 | reverse complement strand
GACATCAATCAGAACATAGTCATCTGATTTTTGTTCCATTAACTGCTTTAACTCATGAACGGTCATTTCCGGAACATCGGTTTCTTCCTCTTGAGTTTGGGGAATACCACAGAACTGTTCATAATCAATGAGTTCTTTAATTTCAGAACGGTCTGGGTTAGGACGCAGTTTTAATTCACGGAAGCTCATGGTTTGTGCGTTATAAAGCAATAAACGTCCGCTCAACGTTGTATCCATC
>NZ_JAWJBT010001554.1:0-238 GCF_046536035.1 Halomonas sp. SIMBA_159 | reverse complement strand
AATATGCACGATGGCGTTAGCGTCGCCATGCTGGGCGGCCAACTGGCTAAAGGTCATCGAAGAGGCGGTGTTTAGTGGCAAGCTAACTGTCGTTTCCTCCTGTTGGTGCAGTTCGCTAGCCAGTTTAATGACGCTCTCGTTAAATGGCATGGACTCTTGCAAGCCAAAGGGCAGGGTGAAGGAGAGCAGCTCAACTCGGTAGGCCGCAGAGCTTTCCAGTCGCCATACAGCCGCATGG
>NZ_JAWJBT010001553.1:0-238 GCF_046536035.1 Halomonas sp. SIMBA_159 | reverse complement strand
AGCGGATTTATCGGACAGTCGAGTCATACGATGCCAATATGATCGTACTTGGCAATAATGAGCTATTGTACAATGTCAATTACTCGAATTGGCCGGTATCGTGGGAAACATTACGCAATCACCCGATCTCGCAATATACGATCAATCGGCCGAATCGTCTATTGTATCAATATTTGCCCTCCACTTCGTTTACGGAGGAACCAATGATTGTCGCGACAAAGACCTTGATGGAAAGGTC
>NZ_JAWJBT010001552.1:0-238 GCF_046536035.1 Halomonas sp. SIMBA_159 | reverse complement strand
AGTGCAATTGGTTTTACCGGCGGGGCGCCGCTATGAACCTGTGGGCAAAGAGGGGCTGGCCGAACTCACCGCGGCGATGCTGGCAGAAGACAGCAAGCGCCATTCATCGGAAGATCTGGTGTCCCGTCTTGATACGCTGGGCAGTACTGTGACCTTCTCATCAGGTATGTACGGGACTGTTGTTTCTGTCACGACCCTGAAGAAGCACCTCAACGAAACGCTGGCTATCATGCAGGAG
>NZ_JAWJBT010001551.1:0-238 GCF_046536035.1 Halomonas sp. SIMBA_159 | reverse complement strand
CCAGCCAGACCTCATTATTAAGTGGCTGCCAGTAAAAGGGCAGTGGAATGGCAGACAGCACGGCAGTCAGTAGCGAAAAGTAAAATACAATACGCACTGCGGGTTCAGTATCAGACATATAGCGGATAGTGGTTTTGGTCACTGCAACCAGCACGGCCGACAGCAGCCCTACCAGCAATACGGCTTCGGCACTACCGTAGTTAGCAGGTAACGCCAGCAACACGCCGACAAAACCAAG
>NZ_JAWJBT010001550.1:0-238 GCF_046536035.1 Halomonas sp. SIMBA_159 | reverse complement strand
CAAGGAATGTCACAAACATGCCCCATCCATTATCCGCAACACTTTTACCATAATTCAGAGTTTGTGACATTCCTTTCATATCGAGGTCTTCGATAACCACGCAATCGTATTGAGATGTCAGTTGTTTTGACTTTTTGTGAAGAAAATCTTTCCGCTGATTGGCCACTTTTTCATGTAGTTTTGCGACTTTGATTCGCTGTTTTTCATAACGAACAGAATCCTTTGTCTTGCGAGAAAG
>NZ_JAWJBT010001549.1:0-238 GCF_046536035.1 Halomonas sp. SIMBA_159 | reverse complement strand
AGCGACAATGCCTCGAGGCGCAATCCAACCAATCAAGGCTTTTTCTCGCCAGCTCAAGTCCGTTCCGATTGTCGACAGCCAGATGGATAGCGGCCGGACAATAAAGAGCATCGCCAAGACAAACAGAATAATGGACCAATTGAAGATTTCAAACAGCACGTCCATGCTAAGTGAAGCTGTCAGCATCATGAAGACACTGGAAATCAGCAGGATGGACATCGTCTCTTTAAAGTGTCTC
>NZ_JAWJBT010001548.1:0-238 GCF_046536035.1 Halomonas sp. SIMBA_159 | reverse complement strand
CTAAGCGACTCAGGCACTTCAATTGACTCTACCGCTTGCATCGCTTGTTCAGCAGATGCTGCAGCCGCTTGTTTCATCTCCGAAAGTTCCGAGCCGCTTGGCAATGTTTCTTCGACTTGCGCGATTTCAAAGTCGTTCAATGATGCGTCTTCTTTATTTATTTCTTTGGAAACAGATAGATAGAACTGCATCAACTGGCTCTTGATGCTTTCCTTCCCGGATTCCATCGTGGCAGACC
>NZ_JAWJBT010001547.1:0-238 GCF_046536035.1 Halomonas sp. SIMBA_159 | reverse complement strand
GAAGCGGTCGAACAAATTCTTTACACAAAACTTCCATTAGAAGATGAAGAGGACTATTTTAATCGTTCCATCGACAATCCGGCTGCAATTCAAGAGTTCACGGATTTCTTGGGTCAGTATAAAGTGAAAAAGATTGGCGTGAGAGATTTCGTTTCTTCATATCCTAACGAACGATTCAGTTTTGACTTGGTCTACACGGATGAACGCAATACGATTCCGTCGCTGATCGAAAGAGACA
>NZ_JAWJBT010001546.1:0-238 GCF_046536035.1 Halomonas sp. SIMBA_159 | reverse complement strand
ACCAAACATATCTTTTAACTGGCCACCTTGCTGCAGAAAGACAGTTAAGGGGTTTTGCCCCCCCTGTAATGATACCGCAATATCAGTAAATTGAGCTGGAACACCGCGTAGCGCTGCCTGCATTTGCTTGGCAGATACGCCGTTCTTATTGAAGTCGACCGATGCTTTGCCCACCTGGTCACGCATCTGCTGAATGCGCGTGTTGTACAGTTTAAAATCGTTGTCGTCGATCAGCTTG
>NZ_JAWJBT010001545.1:0-238 GCF_046536035.1 Halomonas sp. SIMBA_159 | reverse complement strand
GCTCTCCACCACATCGTCGGTGATGAAGTCGAGATGGTCGGCGTCCTTGGAGGCGTGCTTCTTGTAGTCGTAGCCCTTGCGCCCCTCGATATATCTGGTGAACGAGGCCGGGATGTCGGGATTGTCCATCCCGTACTTCTCCACGATGTCGGCGACGTGGTTGCCGACCATGGCCGGGAACCAGCGGGTCTGTTCCAGCCCCTTGTCCAGATCGCCGACCCAGGTCGGCGCGGCGGAC
>NZ_JAWJBT010001544.1:0-238 GCF_046536035.1 Halomonas sp. SIMBA_159 | reverse complement strand
ACCCCCGACAACTTGCCGATGCCGGCCGCGGCGAAGGCCAGCGCCGTCAGGCCACAGGCCACCCAAACTCCATATTTGCGTATCAAGTCCATTGGTCGGTTCCAATCCATTCCACCACGCCGACGCCCAGCGCGGCTGGACGCGACGCCGGGAATGCAATAGATATAACCATGGACCATGGTCAACGGTCTAGAGATGAAATGGACTGCCTATCGAGGCGAATATGAAGATCGGCGAA
>NZ_JAWJBT010001543.1:0-238 GCF_046536035.1 Halomonas sp. SIMBA_159 | reverse complement strand
AGCCTGCCGACACCATTTGTACCAGCATCAGGGTATTATCGGCTTGCTTCCATACCTTAGGTTCAATGCCGGCAGGCTGCAGAAAATGTTTCACCACATCTAACCGGTTTTTTTGCACCGGGTAGGTCAGCATGGTCTGACTGGCCAGATCGGCCGGTTTAATTGTGCTCAACTCGGCCAGGGGAGACTGCGGCGACACCACCAGACGCATCTCAAAGTCGAACAGGGGTTCATAGTG
>NZ_JAWJBT010001542.1:0-238 GCF_046536035.1 Halomonas sp. SIMBA_159 | reverse complement strand
ATATTGAGTGTTTAAATTGTTGTACTTCTATATAAAGTTGCCGGCTTATGGGGGAATCGCTTCCTGCGAAGCAGCGTCTGGCACATGAGTGTTTGTATCGGAAATATAGTGATAGTTCATCACTAACCAGCCTTTCTATACCAAAGATAACTTGAGCTACAAAACATGAAGCATTTCTTCATTTTCTATCGAGTGAACAGAAGAAGTTTTCTTCCCCTCTAAAACTAGAGACGGAGTG
>NZ_JAWJBT010001541.1:0-238 GCF_046536035.1 Halomonas sp. SIMBA_159 | reverse complement strand
CAGGCGAAGAGTTTGCCTGTCCGGCCGAACCCGGTCGCAATCTCATCGACGATCAGCAGCACGCCATAGACATCGCACAATTCGCGCACACGACGAAGAAAAGCAGGGTGATAGATACGCATTCCCCCGGCGCCCTGAACGACAGGTTCCAGGATGACGGCGGCAATGTCCTTATGATGATCATCGAGTTTGGCAGCGAAGTCGGCAATGTCACTCTCATCCCACTCGTCATGAAAGC
>NZ_JAWJBT010001540.1:0-238 GCF_046536035.1 Halomonas sp. SIMBA_159 | reverse complement strand
AATGCGGAACCCCGAAAGGTGTGGACGGCACGAGTGGCGACGCCGGCGCCACGCTCGAAGCGGACGCGAGCGGGCAACCTTCGCAACGCGAAGATGAACATGACAGTTTCCTTGATGCATTGAACGGACGATCGCGCGCGCCGTCGACGGATGCGACGAATGCGGTCAATGCGCGATCAGGAACAACGACAATCAGGAAACGACGGGGGGTGCTCTTGGGCGCCCGGACGGAAACGCG
>NZ_JAWJBT010001539.1:0-238 GCF_046536035.1 Halomonas sp. SIMBA_159 | reverse complement strand
GGTGATGCTGCTGCCGCACAGCTACGAGGGCCAGGGGCCGGAGCACTCATCCGCCCGGCTGGAACGCTACCTGCAATGCTCGGCGGAGGACAATTGGCAGGTCTGCAACATCACGCAGCCGGCCAACTACTTCCACGCCCTGCGTCGGCAGGTGCGCCGGAACTTCCGCAAGCCGATGATTCTGATGTCGCCGAAGTCGCTGCTGCGGCACAAGAAGTGTGTCTCCAAACTCAGCGAG
>NZ_JAWJBT010001538.1:0-238 GCF_046536035.1 Halomonas sp. SIMBA_159 | reverse complement strand
CTTAACTCGTCTTCCAGTACTGCCAGCAGGCGCAAGATGCCAGGTGGTTGCTGTTGATCGCGCAAAACGGATTGCCTGAGTTTCAGGATCAGTTCGCGGAAAAACGGCGTCACTTCAATCGGCTGGCTGGACGCCGGTAAGCGGGTTAAGGACTCAGGGTTCAGGTACACGGCGATAAATGTGGTGTCCTGCAGCGCCCTGGACTCGTGCCGGGTGTGTGCCGGAATAAACAATGCCC
>NZ_JAWJBT010001537.1:0-239 GCF_046536035.1 Halomonas sp. SIMBA_159 | reverse complement strand
GTTGGCGTGGCGTTAACGGCTTCATGACATACCCTGTCTTTTTATACAGTTCACTGTGAGTATATCCAGTGTTCATTGTTTTGAAAAGACTATATTCAATGAAATGCTGGCTTGGCTGACCCCGCCATAACGCCAGCGAACAAAATTTTACTTTTTACTATCCTGTATCGTATTTTTCGCAGCAATACCCGGCGCGTTTTCTGCTATCCTTGCCACGCATTAAGATTTCGAGGCTAGTT
>NZ_JAWJBT010001536.1:0-239 GCF_046536035.1 Halomonas sp. SIMBA_159 | reverse complement strand
TCGCCGGAAGGCGTTCCGGAATTAACAGGGACTTGGCTACCCGCCTCACATACCCTGATGGACGATAACCGTAATGCGTTCAGTGAATCATCGCTGGAGCTGCTCAAGATATCCGTTAGTGCAAGTCAACGGGAGCTTAATCTGGACAACTTCACCTTATATGGCATACACAGTTACCTGCCATATGATCCTCTGTTTGGCGGCCTGTCTGGTCATTTTTCCGTTCAATGGGATCGGGG
>NZ_JAWJBT010001535.1:0-239 GCF_046536035.1 Halomonas sp. SIMBA_159 | reverse complement strand
CCGTCTTGAAGATCGTCCGCCGCTTCCTCAAACCCTGTTTGCCGCCTGTCAGCATCTGCTGGCGATGTTCGTTGCGGTGATCACGCCAGCGCTATTAATCTGCCAGGCGCTGGGTTTACCGGCACAAGACACGCAACACATTATTAGTATGTCGCTGTTTGCCTCCGGTGTGGCATCGATTATTCAAATTAAGGCCTGGGGTCCGGTTGGCTCCGGGCTGTTGTCTATTCAGGGCACCA
>NZ_JAWJBT010001534.1:0-239 GCF_046536035.1 Halomonas sp. SIMBA_159 | reverse complement strand
GCTATCTCCATTGCCTCAACCTTCAGCGTATCGGCTATCGCCCAGGCAGACACCCAGACACCCCATATCGAGGACACCATCACTGTGTTAGGGGAAACCTACCGCAACACAGCGACCAAAACCGCACTGACACCCGAAGAAACCCCGCAGGCTATCTCGGTGATTGACCGTGAAACGCTGGACCTGCGCGGGGCCAGCTCAGTCAGCGAAGCATTACGCTACGCGTCCGGGGTTAATAC
>NZ_JAWJBT010001533.1:0-239 GCF_046536035.1 Halomonas sp. SIMBA_159 | reverse complement strand
GATCATAACGGCGATGGCGAAAAAGATACGTTACTACTGCAGGCAGAACTGGCTGCAGCGGCGTCTCAGAGCATCACCATCAGCAATAACCCGGCGCGGTTTGCAGCCCAACAATTGCCCAAACGTACCCAGGCCGAAATTTCCCGTAAAGCCGGCGGCCAGTGGCAAGGCGAAAAATATATCGGTGGCAGGTTTGAAAATGTGACGGAAGTCACGCCACCGCCGCAATATACCGATCA
>NZ_JAWJBT010001532.1:0-239 GCF_046536035.1 Halomonas sp. SIMBA_159 | reverse complement strand
GGCTCTCATTTGTAACTATTTTCTGACTCCCCAAATGAGTGGATTAGGAATGGATTTAAACTGGTTTGAATCAGTGCGGTCTATGCCGGCGGAAATGATGGAACTCCACGCAGGGTATTGGGGATTAGAACTCATGAAATTTGTTTTGGGTGGCATCTTATTAGTTTGGAGTTTCCGCGCTTGGAAACCCCAAGAAAATTATTAAGTATTGGCTTCCTTCTTCGGTTGAGGGACAAAAC
>NZ_JAWJBT010001531.1:0-239 GCF_046536035.1 Halomonas sp. SIMBA_159 | reverse complement strand
CGAGCTTCTCGAACGTCGGTGTGTTCGCCGGGCCACCGAACGCGCTCGACGCTCCGAACCCGCAATCGTCGATCAGCACGATCAGCACGTTCGGCGCGCCCTCGGGAGGGAGCAGCGGTTCGATCGGCGGAAACGCCGTGTCGGGGTCCTTCGCGTCGTACGTGGCCGGAAAGTCGCTGCTTCGGTGGGGAATCGGCAGCACCTGCCGCTGGATGGACGTGCTCATGTCACCCTTCGCG
>NZ_JAWJBT010001530.1:0-239 GCF_046536035.1 Halomonas sp. SIMBA_159 | reverse complement strand
GTGTGGAGCACGCTTGGTCAAATTTCCCGGACTATTATAAATCTACTCGTTGGAATGGCACCACTAGGAAAGACAATTTTAGAGACTGTAAACAGCTTCTTGAAATTTTCTAATGCTGCAATGGAAGCAAATCCGGCAATTGGACAATTTATCGCAGCTGGCTTATCTCTTATTGGTGTTGTTAGAGCGATTGTTCCAGCAATGGTTGCTGTGAGTTCTTTGACTAATGGATTTAAAGA
>NZ_JAWJBT010001529.1:0-239 GCF_046536035.1 Halomonas sp. SIMBA_159 | reverse complement strand
CGCGAGGCGGATGCGGCAGATCGCGGAAGACACGCTGACCGACTTGCAGCAGATGCGCCGCACCGCCGCACAAACCGAGCCCGAGACAGAGCAGGAGCTTGACTTCGAGGCTGGGGACATTTTCGGCGAGGGCCTGACGCATAAGCAGTGGCTCAAGTTCTTTGACGCCATCGGCATGAACAGCCCGGCAGCGATGGTGGCGGAGCAGATCGCCGACACGCTGTCCTATGAACTCGGCC
>NZ_JAWJBT010001528.1:0-239 GCF_046536035.1 Halomonas sp. SIMBA_159 | reverse complement strand
GAGAAGATACCGTGGTTAATGGCGTTGTTGAGGAACAGGATTTTCGCCGGTTCAACAAAGATAGACGCCAGCGGCAGCATGTCATGGACAACCATGAAGTTAACGCCCGCAGCCAGCATTTTGGACAGGGCTTCAACAATCGGGCCAATGCCGAGGAATGCCAGAATAGCGAGGATCATCCCGATGATGCCTGCGGAGAAGTTATTCACCAGCATCTCAAAACCGGATTTGATCTTACC
>NZ_JAWJBT010001527.1:0-239 GCF_046536035.1 Halomonas sp. SIMBA_159 | reverse complement strand
AATTTTCGGTGAATCGTTACGTTATTGGCACGGTCCGTCGCCACTTCTATAATGCGTACCGGTTTTTCTTTCGGCGTTCGAAGCGCCGTCTTCAATTGTGCTACCGTCTCCGCAGAAAAATACTCAGCACCGTACATGTCAGCGGCCGCTTTGAATTGGATCCCGGTCGGAGTGCCAAAAAGGTCCTCATAATAGCGCTCTTCTTTCGATTGCGGCAAATATGAAAAGATCCCCCCGCC
>NZ_JAWJBT010001526.1:0-239 GCF_046536035.1 Halomonas sp. SIMBA_159 | reverse complement strand
GATGTCACCAGAACACCGGCAAGAGCGGCATCGTCGAGGTAGCCACGACGGCAGAAGTCGTCGATCACGTCGTCGATCACAGCGTTATCGAGCCCGTGCCCCCTCAGCGCCTGACGCGCTTCGGAGACCGAGAGAGATCGAGTCCGCAGCTTTCTCACGAGGGACTCCTCGGCCGCCGTGCGGATCTCGTCGAGCTCTCCCGGCTCCTCAGCAATTCCCTGCGCGACGGGTGGGATCCC
>NZ_JAWJBT010001525.1:0-239 GCF_046536035.1 Halomonas sp. SIMBA_159 | reverse complement strand
CGGCGACGACGCGCCAAGGAACGTATGCAGAATTCGTCCCGGTCGATGAGAACTTGCTGGCACGCATGCCGGAAAGCATGAGTTTCGAAGAAGGCGCAGCGATTCCGTTGACAGGGCTTACAGCGTGGCAATGCTTAGTGGAAGTCGGCCATATCAAAAAAGGCGATAGAGTGCTTATCCACGCAGGCGCTGGCGGCGTCGGAAGCATGGCGATCCAAATCGCCAACAGCATCGGCTGC
>NZ_JAWJBT010001524.1:0-239 GCF_046536035.1 Halomonas sp. SIMBA_159 | reverse complement strand
CCGGCTGCTTGCTGCGCTGTCTCGATCCATTCAAGCGACAGCGCGGTAACGATGATATTTTCCCGCTGGGCGACAGGAACGAACGCCGGAGGCACTGCCCCCATTACAAGGATGTCCCGGTCAATTCCCGCGCGGCGCAGCGCTAACGCTTCGTCCGGTGTGGCAACAGCAAGCAGGTGGACACCGGATTCAATGGCGGTGCGGGCAATTTCCTCAGCCCCATGGCCGTAACCATCGGC
>NZ_JAWJBT010001523.1:0-239 GCF_046536035.1 Halomonas sp. SIMBA_159 | reverse complement strand
CATCATGATCAATGGAACGACGGTCATTGCACAAGGTGGAGCGGATATCAAAACCGTCTCCCGTGCAGCGGCAGACCGCCAACTGACAGGTTTGGAATTTGCATGCGGCATCCCGGGATCGATCGGCGGCGCAATGGCAATGAATGCCGGCGCATATGGCGGCGAGATCCAAGATGTGATCGTTCGGGCGACAGTGTTGACCAGAGAAGGGGAAAAGCTGGTCTTGACGAAAGACGAGC
>NZ_JAWJBT010001522.1:0-239 GCF_046536035.1 Halomonas sp. SIMBA_159 | reverse complement strand
ATCGGGTCGAGCGCGGAAAACGGTTCATCCATCAAGACGATATTCGGATCGCCCGCAAGCGCACGGACCACGCCGACCCGCTGCTGCTGGCCGCCGCTCAACTCCAATGGATAACGGTCCATAAAGACATCCGGATCCAAGCCGACCAATTGCAATAATTCTCTCGAACGTTCATTGGATTTATCGGCCGTCCAATTCAATAGCTTCGGGACAAGTGAGACATTGTCGGCGATGGTCAT
>NZ_JAWJBT010001521.1:0-239 GCF_046536035.1 Halomonas sp. SIMBA_159 | reverse complement strand
CAGTCGTCGTGCTGCCGACGATAAACTGCCGTATACGGGAGTGGCCATAAGCCCCCATAACCATCAGGTCAATCACATGCTCCTGCTGGTATTGGTTTAATGCGGTTTCCGGCTCACCAGCCACAATAGCGGTTTTCGTCTCAAAAGCGGCGCTTCGTAAAATTTCTGCAGCGGCCTCCATTTGCACTCTGGCGGCTTCAACATCGGCACCTACCATCACCAGGTGTACCGGCAGTCCC
>NZ_JAWJBT010001520.1:0-239 GCF_046536035.1 Halomonas sp. SIMBA_159 | reverse complement strand
ATTATGATGTGAAAATTGGTATTGCATGCTGTAAAGAACGAATCGTTGATAAGATTTGGAATTTAGAAGGATATCGATTGCAAAGTAAGCTACATGATATTAAGGAATTCCAGAAAAAATCTGTCGGTTTACTTTCTGAAGAAAAAATAGATCAAACTATAGAGAAAATGTTAAATAACTAAAATTAGAAAGGATCAGATTGATATGCCAAAACCATTAAATTATAGATTGAGATTAAA
>NZ_JAWJBT010001519.1:0-239 GCF_046536035.1 Halomonas sp. SIMBA_159 | reverse complement strand
CGATGCGTTCGTATCTGGATCGTTTGCATCCCGAGAAACCGCCGAAATACTCGCGCGCGGTGCTCGAAACGCTCGCGATCATTGCGTACAGGCAACCGGTTACGCGCGGCGACATCGAAGAGATTCGCGGCGTCACGGTGAACACGCAGGTCGTGAAGCAGCTCGAAGACCGTGGCTGGATCGAGGTGATCGGGCATCGCGACGTGCCGGGACGTCCCGCGCTGTACGCGACAACGCGC
>NZ_JAWJBT010001518.1:0-239 GCF_046536035.1 Halomonas sp. SIMBA_159 | reverse complement strand
CCATGCGCCTCGCTTTGTTTTACGTCGCTATCAGGATTGATTAATCCTCGATATAGTTCTCAATGCCAGGGCAAGAACAGACCAGGTTACGGTCACCGAAGACGTTATCAACACGGTTGACGGTTGGCCAGTACTTGGCACCTTTGCTGTGCGCGGATGGGTAGCAAGCCAGCTCGCGGCTGTAAGCGTGGGTCCATTCCGCATCCATCAGATCAACCTGAGTGTGCGGTGCATTGACC
>NZ_JAWJBT010001517.1:0-239 GCF_046536035.1 Halomonas sp. SIMBA_159 | reverse complement strand
GCTTTAGTTCCCTTCCAGCATAGTCTGATACTCTGATACTCAGACCATCCTTTTTCCCACTCCTTATCAATGTCAATCATGGGGTAGCGTTCATTAACTAGGCGTATAAAGTAACGGAGATTGTCTTCTAGGTAGTTCAGATTATCATCGAGATGTTTTGAGTGAAGCTCATCTTGCTCATTATCTACACTAATTCTATATGTGGCGAATGGAGTTGCCAATGACGTAGCAAGGAGACC
>NZ_JAWJBT010001516.1:0-239 GCF_046536035.1 Halomonas sp. SIMBA_159 | reverse complement strand
CAGCATGGACTGTTCTACGGTTTCCAGCATCATTGCCTTACTCTTCTGTGTTGCACTGCTGCACCTGAAAACGGCTATGTTGCAGCAATGGCATATTCATTCGTATCTGTGCGCTCAGACCCAGATCGATATCTGCGGTGATCACACCTGTACCCTGCTCCTGGCAGGCGACAACTTGTCCCCACGGATCAATAATCATCGAGTGACCCCAGGTTTCCCGCCCCTGGTTATGCTCACCC
>NZ_JAWJBT010001515.1:0-239 GCF_046536035.1 Halomonas sp. SIMBA_159 | reverse complement strand
CATTCCTTTAATAAGTTTCTTCCATCATACCAAAAATTGAAATGTGTTCTATTGGTTTTCCTGTGTCTTTCGTTGGAGGCGTTGGTGTAAATAGAACGAATAACAAATCAACATCAACGCAACAAGGCTCGCTATACCGCCAATCCAGCTCAAATATGTGATCTTTGTATATTGGATGATCACGCCGCCCATTGACGATCCAAGCATCATGCCGATATTCATAATCGCTGTATTAAAGC
>NZ_JAWJBT010001514.1:0-239 GCF_046536035.1 Halomonas sp. SIMBA_159 | reverse complement strand
CTGTGGTCGATCCTTTGGTTGCCGTTGTGCTCGCGATGTCGGTCCTTGGGGAGTCCTCAGCAGCGCCGACATGGACCTTCTTTGTGTTCGTGACCGCTGGGTGCCTAGCCGCTGGTGGCGTCGTCGCTCTGGCGCGCCACCATCAGTCAGCGGAACAAAATGTGAAGGATCCCCGCGAGCAGGCTCCGGCGCGCTCCCGTTCCGAGTCGCCTCTTCTCACCGCGTCGCACGAGTCTGAC
>NZ_JAWJBT010001513.1:0-239 GCF_046536035.1 Halomonas sp. SIMBA_159 | reverse complement strand
CCAACCCAGCCACATAAAAGTGAAAATAACTGTCGCTGGTGAAGCCCCCATAGTCAGTAATATCGCGATATCACTTTCTTTCTCTCTTACCGCCATGATCAGCGTAGCCACAATATTAAAGCAGGCCACGGCTATCACCAGCGCTAACACCAGATATAAAATACTGCGCACCATTTGAATATCCTGGTATACATGGCCCTGAGTGCGGAACCAGTCCAGCAGATAGACGTAATCCTCAG
>NZ_JAWJBT010001512.1:0-239 GCF_046536035.1 Halomonas sp. SIMBA_159 | reverse complement strand
GATCACCCAAGCGGCGGTGCGGCTAATCGTGGCATCAAAGAAGTCCAGCCCGATCCGCGTGCGGCCCAGCAGATCGGCAAAGACGATTTCCTGCGCCATGCTCCGGATACTGTCATCCAGCAGGATCACGTGATCGCTGTCCCACCGCATTGGGCGCGACACATGCAACAGGATGTCTTGCACCGAAAGCGCCACCGCGCTCAGCTTGTCGGCCACGTTTTCGGTGGGATGAAAATGCC
>NZ_JAWJBT010001511.1:0-239 GCF_046536035.1 Halomonas sp. SIMBA_159 | reverse complement strand
CCCGCCGGACGGACATGCGCAAGAGCTTCGACGGGCTGTCGGGGTTGGTCGCGATGCACTTCGACTCGGCGTCGGTGACCGACGGCTCGCTGTTCGTGTTCATCAACCGCCGGCGGGACCGGATGAAGGTGATGGGCTTCGACGGCGACGGGCTGGCGATCTGGTACAAGCGGCTCGAAGAAGGCCGCTACGAGTTGCCGATGAACCCGACGGATCGGAGCGACGTACGGATCGATGCC
>NZ_JAWJBT010001510.1:0-239 GCF_046536035.1 Halomonas sp. SIMBA_159 | reverse complement strand
GGTTTTATTGGAAGATTTGCTGTTGTCGCAGTTCACCCCATTAGTATCGAAGAAATAAGCATATTGCTCAGCTTGCCGGGTAAAGAAAGGCAAAAGGAGCTGATCTCAATGAAAGATGCACAGTTTTTTCACTTTGAAGATGATGGCACCATCCCGAACAACCCTAAGCTGCCAGTCGTTTTCTATCCCGAGGCCTTCCACGGAAAAACCGGCCAGATCCAACAAGCCTTCGAAGATCA
>NZ_JAWJBT010001509.1:0-239 GCF_046536035.1 Halomonas sp. SIMBA_159 | reverse complement strand
GGGTTATAATACGCTGCGTTTCGGCAGAACTAAACTGCCCGAGACGTTCCGACGTCCGCGCCGCCATCACCATACCCGCAGCGACCGCTTCACCATGTAACCAATTGCCATACCCCATTTCAGCTTCAATGGCATGACCAAAGGTGTGTCCCAGATTCAGTAAAGCACGTAACCCGGTTTCGCGCTCGTCGGCGGCGACAACTTCTGCCTTCAGTTCACAACAACGGCGAATACAGTAC
>NZ_JAWJBT010001508.1:0-240 GCF_046536035.1 Halomonas sp. SIMBA_159 | reverse complement strand
ACCACACCTTGCTGGAAACGGTTAAAACGGCTGGAAGAAGCGGGGATACTGAAGCGGCGGGTAGCTTTGCTGGATCCGGTCTAATTAGGCCTGTCATTCATTGCCTTTGTCCAGATAAAAACCAGCGATCATGCGCAGGACTGGTATCACCGTTTTGTCGCAACAGTGAGTGAATTTCCGGAAGTGATGGAGTTCTACCGCATGGCCGGAGAATACGACTACATGATGAAAGTTCAGATG
>NZ_JAWJBT010001507.1:0-240 GCF_046536035.1 Halomonas sp. SIMBA_159 | reverse complement strand
CTAGGTATCAGCGAAGCTAATGAAGAGACCCTGGAGGGCAAAACCTTCGGCGTTCAGCGTGGCACCCTGCAGGATAACTACGTCGCCGACAACTTCAGCAGCGTCGCTGAAATCAGCCGCTACTCCACCGCCGACCACATGGTGTTGGACATGGAAGCACAGCGTCTGGATATCCTCTTTCTCGACTTCCCGATCGGCCAGTCCACGCTGCTAGACAGCGAAGAATCTGAGTACGTGGTT
>NZ_JAWJBT010001506.1:0-240 GCF_046536035.1 Halomonas sp. SIMBA_159 | reverse complement strand
CCCGCTGCTTTCCATTGCTTCCATTTCATCATGTCCCTTTCCCCTCCATTTGTTTTTAAAAAATGTACCACAAACAAAGTGAGAATTTTCTGGTAACAGAATAATAAGAACTAATGACTTACTACTATTTTATATTACTAGTAAAAAAATCCAAATAAAATCTATCTTTTTCTTTGATTTCTTTATCCATACGTTCTTTCCGCCTAACTGCATTAAAAAACCGCACCGGCGAATTGCCGG
>NZ_JAWJBT010001505.1:0-240 GCF_046536035.1 Halomonas sp. SIMBA_159 | reverse complement strand
AAGGAAATCTTTCCATCCTTTAAATAAGGTTCGACCTTGGAAGCGGCTTTCTTGATTTCAAATGTAATGGGATAGCCTTTGTAGGCTGCAGGAACAACTCCGCCTGAGATACGATTCATCATCCAATTTAAAGCTTGAACATCATTTGCTGGAATAAACCCTATGAGTTTTCGTGTTTTTCCATGAATGATACCTGCTCCATCATAGATGAGCTCGTCGTTAATGGCATCCACACTTTGA
>NZ_JAWJBT010001504.1:0-240 GCF_046536035.1 Halomonas sp. SIMBA_159 | reverse complement strand
ATCTTCCTGCCCATCTTGATTGACATCAATCGGAATCGCGCGTTCTGTCCCCGAGATGACACCTGTTGTCACCGATCCTGAAAATTGAAGGCCGAGCGGGTTGCCGATAGCAATGACCGGTTCACCGGATTTCAGCACCGAAGAGTCGCCGAACTCTGCGACTGTGTCAATTTGCGCCCCGGGTACTTTCAAGACAGCAAGGTCAGTCCATACATCTGAACCAAGCACTTCCGCTTCGAG
>NZ_JAWJBT010001503.1:0-240 GCF_046536035.1 Halomonas sp. SIMBA_159 | reverse complement strand
CTGTTCAACAGCCTGGTCGCGTCCCTCGGCTCGGCCCTGGTCTCCGTGACGCTCGGCTCGATGGCCGCCTACAGCCTGGCCCGCACCGAGTTCCGCGGAAAGAAGGACCTGCTGTTCTGGATCATCTCCACGCGCATGGCGCCGATCGTCGCCGTGACCGTGCCGCTCTACGCCATCTTCCGATCGCTCGACCTGGTCGGCACGCTGCCGGGGCTGATCCTCGCCTTCACCACGTTCAAC
>NZ_JAWJBT010001502.1:0-240 GCF_046536035.1 Halomonas sp. SIMBA_159 | reverse complement strand
CAGCAGACATTGTCTGATTATCTGAAATCTCAAAACATTGTTGGTATCGCTGACATTGACACCCGTAAGCTGACCCGTCTGCTGCGTGAGAAAGGCGCGCAGAATGGTTGCATCATGGCGGGTGACAATCTCGACGCAGCGCTGGCGCTGGAAAAAGCCAAAGCCTTTCCTGGCCTGAAAGGGATGGATCTGGCGAAGGTGGTGTCGACCAAAGAAAGCTACAGCTTGGCGCAGGGTTCC
>NZ_JAWJBT010001501.1:0-240 GCF_046536035.1 Halomonas sp. SIMBA_159 | reverse complement strand
CCATATTGAACGACGGTTTTGTGGTCACTGTGGCCAGTATTCTTTCCTTAGTGATTTTTAGTGGCACTGAATTTGATTTGACAAGCAGCAGTCTGAGTTTAGTGTCGCATGTGGTGGGGGCTTTGGCGGTCGGTGTGGTACTCGGCCGTGGGGCTCGCTGGCTGCTGACATTACTCCATGAGCGGCATTACACCTTAACAACCAATATCACGCTGGCATTGGCATATGGCAGTTTTGTAC
>NZ_JAWJBT010001500.1:0-240 GCF_046536035.1 Halomonas sp. SIMBA_159 | reverse complement strand
ATAAAGCGAGTAGTAGAGCGTGACAACGCATCTCCTGATGAGGTAGAAAAGCGCATGAGTAACCAGATGACTGATGATGAAAAACGCGCATATTGCGATTTTGAGATTTTAAATGACGGAAATTCGTCATTGATCGAACAGGTTCGCGATATTCACAGACAATTGCTATCTTTTGGCCAAAAGCCGAAAAAATGAAAATACTATCCGCTGATCAAATCAGAAAAGCTGATCAATATACA
This sequence comes from Halomonas sp. SIMBA_159, assembly GCF_046536035.1. NCBI lineage: Bacteria > Pseudomonadati > Pseudomonadota > Gammaproteobacteria > Oceanospirillales > Halomonadaceae > Halomonas > Halomonas sp. SIMBA_159. Next base: position 1 of record NZ_JAWJBT010001500.1, on the reverse strand, counting down.
A
>NZ_JAWJBT010001499.1:0-240 GCF_046536035.1 Halomonas sp. SIMBA_159 | reverse complement strand
CATGCTGATATTTGGCCAGAAAATGTACGGTGTCATCAACAATGATACCCAGACTCAGACTGGCGACCACTGACAGGCCAAGGTTAATTTCGCCACTGTACCAGCCCCAGATCCCAAAGCCGATAGCCGCCGGAGCGATATTAGGTAGCAGGCTGATAAGCCCCATACGCCAGGAACGCAGGCTGAAAATCAGCAGCAATGAGATCAGCACCAGCGCCAGCGGCAGCGTTTTTAGCATCG
>NZ_JAWJBT010001498.1:0-240 GCF_046536035.1 Halomonas sp. SIMBA_159 | reverse complement strand
GCGACAACGTGCACGGACAGTAGGACATTTTCCACTCCTTTAGTTTACGTAAAGGTTGTCCGTTCCCGCAAACGTCGCGATCATGTGGGCGCGGAGAGCGTCGGTGAGTTGCGGATGCCTTGCAGCGAATATCTCGTCGAGCACGGCGATCCTCGCCGCGGCATCCTCCAGGAGCTGCCTACCCTGATCGGTGACCTCCAGATGCGAGGCAGCGCCGGCGCGGGCCGTGGCATCGTCGAC
>NZ_JAWJBT010001497.1:0-240 GCF_046536035.1 Halomonas sp. SIMBA_159 | reverse complement strand
CGTAAAGTCCTTCATTTTCCCAATTAGTATGTCTAAGGCCAATACAGTGTCCAAATTCATGAACCATGTTGTATGTTTTAGTACTTTCTGAAATGGTTTGATTATTGTAAAAATCTAAATTTATTGTGATGTATTGATATGCTTTCCCATTTGTTGAAGGGAATCCGGCAGCAGCTATTACATTAGTAGGCAATGAGCCGTAGTCACTTTTTATCGTAATGTCTGCAGGTTCGTAAACAC
>NZ_JAWJBT010001496.1:0-240 GCF_046536035.1 Halomonas sp. SIMBA_159 | reverse complement strand
CTAATAGTTCCAATGATATTATAGTAAGACAACTGACAAATGATTATTTACCTGTTTGCGGTGGAAAATACAAAGGCAGGCATTTAATGTATCTTAATCGCAATGGATTTTTGGACACTTTTTCTTTTCCATTTGCAGAAAAGAGAAAGTTGAAAATCAAAAATGAATCTTATACACGCTTGATTTCTAATCCGCACATGTACAACACTACACTGGCTTCAAAAGTCAATCTGAATAAAG
>NZ_JAWJBT010001495.1:0-240 GCF_046536035.1 Halomonas sp. SIMBA_159 | reverse complement strand
AGACGGGCGTTTCTACACACCGCCAGTTTCTAGCGGCCTGCTCGCCGGGACTTACCGCGAACAGCTCCTTGAAGAAGGGCGCATCGAACCGAAAGTGCTGAAAAAAGATGAGCTCGATACATTCGATGCCATCTGGTTCATCAATAGCGTGCGCGGATGGATGAAAGTCGAACTTGATGCGGACGATAACTTAAAAACAGGCCAGGAAAACCGATGATTTTCTTGGCCTGTTTTTACTAT
>NZ_JAWJBT010001494.1:0-240 GCF_046536035.1 Halomonas sp. SIMBA_159 | reverse complement strand
CCTGCATACGCAGGTATGCGGTGGATAATCCCGTATGTCGAGGTCGCGTTCCACCCTGGCTCTATCCTGCTCGCCGAGCTCCGCTGCCCAGGGCGCGGCATTGATCAGGTCATCCATCGCGTCTAGATCATTCGTCCGGGGTAGTGCCGGTGGATTTCCGACTGGTCCTCACTTTACCGTGCACGCGCGGCATACGGGAATGTACGGCCTGTGTTGCGAGTTGTCGCCCGGGTGACAGAC
>NZ_JAWJBT010001493.1:0-240 GCF_046536035.1 Halomonas sp. SIMBA_159 | reverse complement strand
CGACTATCGCCCAGAGGCGCGGTTCGCTCACACTCCGACGCGAAGGGTGGGCAGACCGAGGGATACGGCGCGCGGGCCGCCGTCGGACGCCGGAGTCGGCACCGCGCACGATTCCGCCTGCGAGCGATCCCAGGCGTCACCCCCGCGCGTTCTACGGATGCGCAGCGGCGCTCCGGTCGGATCGTCGGCAAGCAGGTGGAAGGGGGCCGCATGGGTGACGCTGACCGTGACGATGTCGCC
>NZ_JAWJBT010001492.1:0-240 GCF_046536035.1 Halomonas sp. SIMBA_159 | reverse complement strand
GGCGGGTTTTTTCGTACTGTGTAAGACCTAAAGGCCTATTTATAGTAGTGTCAGCGGTTTGCTTTTTCTGTCTTAATGCTGAGATCTGAGCACGAGATAACAATATTGCAGGCCAGTGTACTCACCGGCCCGTGACTCATTGCGTATTCACCTTTTGTATACTAACGGTTGTGTACTAACAGCTGTGTACTAACGGGCGACTTCATCCACCAGATACAAGATCGACTGATAAGGCACACC
>NZ_JAWJBT010001491.1:0-240 GCF_046536035.1 Halomonas sp. SIMBA_159 | reverse complement strand
GGATCTCACCGCGCTGCAGTTGATATTTAGCAAAGTGGTAAGCGAAGCCGGGGAATCTGAGTAAAATAGCGTGGTTCTTTCGTACCGGAGCCGCCATGATCCTGCTTATAGATAACTACGATTCTTTTACCTGGAACCTCTACCAGTACTTTTGTGAACTGGGGGCGGATGTGCTGGTTAAGCGCAACGATGCGTTGACGCTGGCGGATATCGACGCCCTTAAACCACAAAAAATTGTCA
>NZ_JAWJBT010001490.1:0-240 GCF_046536035.1 Halomonas sp. SIMBA_159 | reverse complement strand
ATGTATGCTCTTGGCATGACGGCCGCATCGATCGTGGCAGCGGCTTTCGGGCTATTGGCGGGGCGTAAGGGGGCGGTCGAATGATTAATATCGCCGTGTTCGGTTTTCTCGGGGCGGTTGCTCGCTACTTGTGTTATGTGGCGGTGGAAAACCGCGCTCGCCAACCGAAGCTTGCGACTTGGTTCGTCAACAGCGCCGGTTCGCTTATGATCGGTGCATGCCTCGGGGCGGATTTACCGG
>NZ_JAWJBT010001489.1:0-240 GCF_046536035.1 Halomonas sp. SIMBA_159 | reverse complement strand
CAGATCGTCCGTACCCGGAACGGCCGGCAGCGCGCCGTCTGACCCGCCATGATATGGCCCGGCCGGCGTCGTCGGCCGGGCCCCGCCAGCGACCAAGAGCCATTGCCATGAGCATTACCGTCAACGACGTCGAAATTCCGGAAAGCGCGATCGCGGCGGAAACCCAGAACCATGCCGCCGAGACGATGTTCCAGGCCCGTGAGGAGGCGTCGCGTGCGCTGGTGATCCGGGAGCTGCTGC
>NZ_JAWJBT010001488.1:0-240 GCF_046536035.1 Halomonas sp. SIMBA_159 | reverse complement strand
CTCCAGGTGTTTCAGGAAGCGAATACCCAGACCGGCACCGTCGGCAGCGCCTTCGATCAGACCAGGAATATCAGCGACCACGAAACTGCGCTCGCTATCGACCCGTACCACACCCAGGCTAGGCACTAAGGTGGTAAACGGATAATCCGCCACTTTTGGCTTAGCGGCCGATACAGCGCGGATAAAGGTCGATTTACCGGCATTCGGCAAACCCAGCATGCCGACGTCCGCCAGCAGCAG
>NZ_JAWJBT010001487.1:0-240 GCF_046536035.1 Halomonas sp. SIMBA_159 | reverse complement strand
AGCTGTAAGAGGCCAGTTATGGATTTGATTCGAGTAAGAAGAGAACTGCATGAGATTCCGGAAATCGGTTTTCAGGAATTTAAAACGCAAAGCTATTTGAAAGATATCATCTTGCAAATGCCAACCGACCGCATCGAACTGGTGGAGTGGCGCACGGGCCTTGTGGCCAAAGTGAAAGGCCGCTCACCCGAAAAAACGATCGGCTGGCGTACGGATATCGACGGCTTGCCGATCCTTGAG
>NZ_JAWJBT010001486.1:0-240 GCF_046536035.1 Halomonas sp. SIMBA_159 | reverse complement strand
ATAGGGGTGATTAAGATGACAAATCAGTGACACTTGTTTGTCATCTTCCCTCTGCATACTCCCCTTAATTAACGATATAACGCTATGATGGGCAAGAACCACTCACGCGGGGGGCAACCATGGACGACAACGCAGCAGATTCCACGCCAGTATCACTCACAGCACCGCCCAATGCTCAGCCAAGCGGTGACAGCGACAGTGCACCACTACGCATCAACCGCACGCCCACCGGGGTTCAAG
>NZ_JAWJBT010001485.1:0-240 GCF_046536035.1 Halomonas sp. SIMBA_159 | reverse complement strand
GTGGTCAGCATCACCGTGTATCGCTGGGGGCCGCCGCCGGACCCCCAGGTCGTGCGCCGGTCCGTCGTGCAGGCGGGCGCAGGTGAAGTCGACGCCGTCCTCTTCACCTCCGCACCCGGTGCCGCCGAGTGGGGCGGCCGTGATCGGCCCGACGGCGGCCAGCAGCAGGCGCCCGGACGCGGCTCTGCGCCGGATCGACTCCAGAGCCCCGGCACGGACGGCCGTCCGGACCCACTCGGC
>NZ_JAWJBT010001484.1:0-240 GCF_046536035.1 Halomonas sp. SIMBA_159 | reverse complement strand
GGAGGTCAGCAGTTCGATCCTGCGTAGCTCCACCACTCTTTAAGTACATTCCCTTGCATAAGGCGAGTGTGGTTACAAAGTGGATATCGAAAGATAATTCACATGCTCTTTAACAATCTGGAAAGCTGACTAGTAAATTCAATCTTAGCGATTGAATTAAAACTGTTTCGAAAGAAACAGAGTTCTCAAGCAATACACATTCAAGTGTCTTGTGTTCGTTGTGTTCACTGCGGTGAAGAC
>NZ_JAWJBT010001483.1:0-240 GCF_046536035.1 Halomonas sp. SIMBA_159 | reverse complement strand
GGATTCTGGAAGGGCTAAAACCTATTCTTGCCGAGTTCAAACCAGACGTCGTGCTGGTTCACGGCGACACAACGACGACGCTGGCAACCAGCCTGGCGGCGTTTTATCAGCGTATTCCTGTTGGTCACGTTGAGGCTGGTCTGCGCACGGGCGATCTCTATTCGCCGTGGCCGGAAGAGGCTAACCGTACATTGACCGGGCATCTGGCGATGTATCACTTCTCTCCAACCGAAACTTCCC
>NZ_JAWJBT010001482.1:0-241 GCF_046536035.1 Halomonas sp. SIMBA_159 | reverse complement strand
CTGGATGCCGCCGTGCCGCGGCAGGGTGCCAAGAAACTGGATGAGATGGTGAGTTCGCTGGTGGACGGTTCGGGGGTGGCGTCATGACCTTGCGACGTTTGTTGATTGGGGCCCGGTTCTGGTTCTGGGTGGTGGCCGTCGTCGCCTATTCGGCGGCGGCGGTGGGTATCGTGCTGATCGATACCGCCGACAGCCGCTATGCAGGGCTGTCGCAGGTTCGGGTGACGTCGGTGCAGTCCGT
>NZ_JAWJBT010001481.1:0-241 GCF_046536035.1 Halomonas sp. SIMBA_159 | reverse complement strand
GCCGGACCGCCGGCCGCCACCCTGGCCGAGCGGCGCCGGGCGTGACGGGCGGAGAGGGGCCATGAGCGACGCGCCGCGACCGGCGCCGCCCCCCGGCCCGGGCCGGGCCGCGGTGGTCATGAAGGGCTATCCGCGGCCGTCGGAGACCTTCATCGCCCAGGAGTTGCACGCCCTGCAGGAGCGCGGCGAGAGCCAGGTCATCGTCTCCCTGCGCCAGCCGACCGACACGCGCATCCACCCG
>NZ_JAWJBT010001480.1:0-241 GCF_046536035.1 Halomonas sp. SIMBA_159 | reverse complement strand
GTTTAACGTACCACTGAAGTACAGCTGCTGATTTTTTGCATAAAACACCTTCACTGGCCAAAGGGTATTGTCACCTGCTGGAGTTGTTTCAGCATAATAAATAGCTTCATCAGCATTTTCAGTTAGCTGCCATTCCTCGGTTAGCAATACTTTTTCAGCTGCCACTGACCAGGTAAACAATAACAATAACAAACATAAGTACTTCATTATTATTCCTTAAGGTAAGGCAGGAAAACGGTAT
>NZ_JAWJBT010001479.1:0-241 GCF_046536035.1 Halomonas sp. SIMBA_159 | reverse complement strand
CCAGCAACAGCGTCTCAAAAAGCCAGCGTTCCAGCGGATCGCCCGCAGCCCATCGAATAGGAGATGTCATTGAGCAGGCACGCCATTGCGGGGTCATTGCATCCAATACAGATGTAAACTTAATGGCAAATCCCCGTCCGGTACCTTCATAACCATGTATTGTAGATGCGAAGACCACCCTTGAATAACTCGACAGCATCTTTTGCAACATCGGGGCAGGGATAGCTGCCGCTTCATCAAC
>NZ_JAWJBT010001478.1:0-241 GCF_046536035.1 Halomonas sp. SIMBA_159 | reverse complement strand
AGGAATACAAGACTGGTTTGTTCTTAATCGTTCGTACCAAAGAAGTAGCAGGGGTTTTGACGATCTTGGCTTGTTTTCTTTTTCAGTAAATTGGTAACATGATAGGAAATCAGCACAACTGCACCTTGAAAACTGTATATTGCCAGAGATTAGCAGTCCTGCTCTCCCAACCCCCACAAATCCCTATGAGGGATTGAAATTGACTCTAATTGAGACATGGAATAATTACAACTTTTGTTAT
>NZ_JAWJBT010001477.1:0-241 GCF_046536035.1 Halomonas sp. SIMBA_159 | reverse complement strand
CCCCTTCTCCGAGCAGTCGCTGGAGGAGATGAATCTTCAGTTGAACGTCAATGTGCGCGGCGTCTTCGTGGCGACCCAGGCTGCGTTGAAGCACCTCCCCAACGGCGGCCGCATCATCACTATCGGCAGCAACGCAGGCCTGTCCGTCCCGTTTCCTGGCATAGCCGTTTATTCGGCCAACAAATCGGCGATGGAGAGCTTCACGCGCGGTCTTGCGCGTGAAGTGGGCCCTCGTGACATT
>NZ_JAWJBT010001476.1:0-241 GCF_046536035.1 Halomonas sp. SIMBA_159 | reverse complement strand
GGACTGAAAGCCGCAGTCGATTCGTTCCTGACCGAAATCCGGGCGGCGTAACAGACAGAAGCGGGCGAGGAGCCAGCGCGGTGCTGGTTCCTCACCCGAGCTGGGCGTGGACGCCGACGTCCGATACTCACGCTCTAGCTAGCCGGGCGAACGGTCGACACAGCATTACCGCCGCCAACGAGAACTGCTTAGGCGTGGGCCGCCGCATCCAGTCCCGAGTCAGCGCTGCTAAGGACCCGCT
>NZ_JAWJBT010001475.1:0-241 GCF_046536035.1 Halomonas sp. SIMBA_159 | reverse complement strand
ATTGAGCGCGATCAATTTTCATCAGAGCAACCATTTTGCCCCCGGCTGCGGTATCCATCAGCTTTGCGCGTTGTTGCACCAGACGTAACCCGGCTTCAAAACTAAACACACGGGCTGCATATAACGCGCTGTATTCTCCTAAGCTATGACCGGCGACATATTGGGGTAAATATCCCGCTTCATCAATTAAAAGGTCAATGAGGATCGACTCGATGACATAGAGACAGGGTTGAGTGTAGAG
>NZ_JAWJBT010001474.1:0-241 GCF_046536035.1 Halomonas sp. SIMBA_159 | reverse complement strand
ACAGTACATGGGTGATCTCATCAGTTGGGGTGCAATCGGTGCGCGTACCACTGAGTCCCAGGTTCACCGTGAACTGGCCTCTGGTTTGTCGTGTCCGGTGGGATTTAAAAACGGTACAGACGGCAATATCAAAATTGCCACTGATGCTATCGGTTCCGCCAGTGCGCCACACCATTTCCTGTCGGTAACCAAGTTCGGTCATTCCGCGATTGTATCGACGGCGGGTAATGAAGACTGCCAT
>NZ_JAWJBT010001473.1:0-241 GCF_046536035.1 Halomonas sp. SIMBA_159 | reverse complement strand
ATTATCATTCGTTCAGCCTGGACACGACGTATTTTTTCCGACCTGAGTTGATCGCTCAGACAGGGGTGGAATATTACACGCGTTCATCGTCGGACTCGGTAAATGATTACGATGAAACCCGGATTTTCATCGATGTAAGGGTGGAGTTTTAACTATGTATGAAGCGCATTTTGGATTTACGGATAAACCGTTTAAGTTAAGTCCTGACCCACGCTTTTTCTTCGCAAGTCCTCATCATGAG
>NZ_JAWJBT010001472.1:0-241 GCF_046536035.1 Halomonas sp. SIMBA_159 | reverse complement strand
AAGCAGGTGGTTGCGGTTAAGAGGGTGGGGATCATGAGAACGCCGAACCAGCCTACATAGAGGCGGTTTTCGGTGCTGGTGACCCACTGGCAAAACCGTTCCCAGAGATTCTGGCTTTGTTGTTGCTGTAAGGTGGTTGTCATAGTTATATGATTGCTTTCAACACGACTTGTGTTTTAAGAAAATAGCAGCCTATTGACTGCTGATTAATAATATAAACAATAGATTGCGTTTTGTAAAG
>NZ_JAWJBT010001471.1:0-241 GCF_046536035.1 Halomonas sp. SIMBA_159 | reverse complement strand
CTGGCAAGAACGTGACTTATATTCATACGGTACGCCACTGCTGTGGCAGGGCAATTACCGGCAGGGCAAAATGATTGGCCTGTGGCAGGCACTATCTGACGCCGGGCATTTACTGGCCTCGACTAAGTATGATGACAATGGCCTTAAGCAAGGCAAAAGCTACCGCTTTAACGAAGACGGCAGCCTGATTTCGGTTGAAGAGTTTAAAGACGACATAGCACCCGATTTGCCTCGCTATTAC
>NZ_JAWJBT010001470.1:0-241 GCF_046536035.1 Halomonas sp. SIMBA_159 | reverse complement strand
ATCTTCAGCCACTTTAGGTGTCAGCTCTGAAGGCTTAAACAACACGGCATTACCTGCCAGTAAGGCGGGTACTATGTGACCGTTAGGCAGGTGGCCAGGAAAATTATAAGGCCCGAAAACGGCCACTACGCCGTGTGGCTTGTGGCGGATAAAAGCCCGGCCTTGTGGCATCGGATTCTCTTTATTACCTGTTCTTTCCTGACAAGCCCGTACAGATATATCTATTTTGCCAACCATAGCC
>NZ_JAWJBT010001469.1:0-241 GCF_046536035.1 Halomonas sp. SIMBA_159 | reverse complement strand
AAAACGCACGGGCTAAAGACGGCTATGTCTGGCGCTGCCTGATTAGCGGCGCTTTCGATGGCACCCAAACCTGGCGCTACATTCCAAAAGATGGCGGCACGGAAGTCCAATTCGAAATGGAATACGAACTGCCCGGCAGCATATTCGGGAAACTGGCGAACACGATTTATATCAAGAAGCTTATGTACAACTCGATCGAGCAGACCTTGCAAAATTTGAAGGACATTAGTGAGAGTGATTG
>NZ_JAWJBT010001468.1:0-241 GCF_046536035.1 Halomonas sp. SIMBA_159 | reverse complement strand
ACAGCTGCTGCGCTTTTTCAACTAATTCTTGCGGGTAATTTTCACCGAATAAACGTTGTCCGGCCTGATAGGCAGCCAATACGGCAGATGCAGGTTTAGTTTTACTTACTGCAATCAACGCTACCGCTTTGCTGTCTGTAGCCAAAGCACTGCATTTTTCCTTCAGGTTGTAATAGGCGAGGCTCAGTTGTTCTGCTATGTTATTCATATTAATTGGCAAAGTGGAGTAAAAATTGTCATG
>NZ_JAWJBT010001467.1:0-241 GCF_046536035.1 Halomonas sp. SIMBA_159 | reverse complement strand
GAATGTCTTTGCGTAACATCAGGTTATGGGCATTCGACTGCGGGATAATCACCCCCTGGTTATTATGCCGTCCCTTGATGGTACAGACGTCAAAGTAGCCTTCGATTTTCTCGTTCACGCCACCAATCGGTTGTGCCTGACCAAACTGATTCATCGAGCCGGTAATCGCAATAGACTGGTTGATCGGGCAGCCGGAAAAGGCCGAAATAATGGCGCACAGCTCGGCCATCGACGCACTGTC
>NZ_JAWJBT010001466.1:0-241 GCF_046536035.1 Halomonas sp. SIMBA_159 | reverse complement strand
GAATAGGAGGCGTGGAGTATTCGCGCGTGTTTGGGCTGCTGCTGCCCTATATCCTAATAATTTTAGTAGTTATCTGTGCCGTGGCTTTCATCCAGCCATTGACGACATGGCTGCCCTATTTGCTGCTTTAAGCGCTACGGGAGCGGAGTGCGGCATGTCAGATCATGGTAAACCAACGATTAAGGACGTCGCGCGGACAGCGGGTACATCCATTGGCACCGTCTCCAGGGTACTGAATCAC
>NZ_JAWJBT010001465.1:0-241 GCF_046536035.1 Halomonas sp. SIMBA_159 | reverse complement strand
CGAGCCCGACCCACGACAGCACCTCGCCGACGAGAGCGAGGGTGTCCAGCGTCTGCATGATCTCATCGTAGAGAGTTCGGCTATCCCCTGCTCGCCGCGGGCGCAAGGCCCTCTGCGCACTCGCCCGCCTCGCCTAACGTCGCATACACGAGAGGAAGGAGCGAACCGTGGCTACGCACATCGAGATCGACGGCAAAGACTTCCTGCTGCCGGAGGATCAGCCCCTGACCCAGGTCATGGC
>NZ_JAWJBT010001464.1:0-241 GCF_046536035.1 Halomonas sp. SIMBA_159 | reverse complement strand
ACTATGGACATTAAATGAAACCCAATTATATACAAACATCATGGTCAGGTAGAAAAGAACGACAAGGACCAAATGATCATTATGAAATACAATTAAGTCCATGTAGTCGTTATCCATTACAGTTTAACAAAGAATGCTATAATGCTGCAAAATTAATTTATGAGAACACCAATGATCCAATCAGAGTCTTAATGTCAGGCGGTGTTGACAGTGAGGTAGTTGCAAGGTCCTTTTTAGACTG
>NZ_JAWJBT010001463.1:0-241 GCF_046536035.1 Halomonas sp. SIMBA_159 | reverse complement strand
CTTCGACTATGTTATTAAACCGTTTGATCTCGATGAGTTGAATTTAATCGTTCAGCGCGCTTTACAACTCCAGTCAATGAAAAAAGAGATCCGTCATCTGCACCAGGCACTGAGCACCAGCTGGCAATGGGGGCACATTCTCACCAACAGCCCGGCGATGATGGACATCTGCAAAGACACCGCCAAAATTGCCCTTTCTCAGGCCAGCGTCTTGATTAGCGGTGAAAGCGGCACCGGGAAA
>NZ_JAWJBT010001462.1:0-241 GCF_046536035.1 Halomonas sp. SIMBA_159 | reverse complement strand
ATTCGTTTTTAAGCACAACGTAGTTGGCGGCCGATTCACTAAGAAAGAGGCGCTCGGCCTCTGTTAACAGCCGGGCTTGCTTCGCTGGACTGCCTACATATAAGTAGCCACTTTGCAGATGCTTACCCGGCGGCACCAGGCTGCCCGCGCCGATAATGACATCATCTTCTACTATCACATCGTCCATAACGATAGCGCCCATACCAACCAGGATGCGACTACCGAGTGTGCAACCGTGCAG
>NZ_JAWJBT010001461.1:0-241 GCF_046536035.1 Halomonas sp. SIMBA_159 | reverse complement strand
CTATGGCGCGTGACGAGCAGCTTATTGTCACCGATCAGGACAATGCTCTGGTGCTGGATAACAGCTTTGATCCGGCGCAACACGATGCTTATTTTCAGCAGCTGGCAGCCTTTGTCTGCGACGGCCTGGCTCAGTGCGGTTACAGCTATTGCAGCGGCAATATTATGGCCACCAACGCCCAGTGGCGCCAGCCGCTGCGGGTGTGGCAGCAATACTTTACCGATTGGATTGAACAGCCCAG
>NZ_JAWJBT010001460.1:0-241 GCF_046536035.1 Halomonas sp. SIMBA_159 | reverse complement strand
CCGATCTTCCTGTTCCACTGCCAGAGAAGGAGAGAAATTCCGATGGATAGCGCAGATCTCGACGCGCAGCGGCGCGTCGTCAACCGGCTCCGCCGGGCAAGAGGGCAGCTGGACGCCGTGATCGCCGCGGTGGAGACGGAGGCGTCGTGCCGCGACATCGTGACGCAGTTGGCCGCGGTGACGCACGCACTCAACAGGGCCGGCTTCGTCATCGTTGCGGCGGCGCTGCAGGAGTGCGTCG
>NZ_JAWJBT010001459.1:0-241 GCF_046536035.1 Halomonas sp. SIMBA_159 | reverse complement strand
ATATCGACCGCTTATTAGCAAAAGCTATTATTGATCTAGCTCAAACCTACCATGCTGGGAGTATTGTTATTCCTTACCTCGAAGATATGCGTGAGTTAGTGCAAAGCGAAGTTCAAATGCGAGCCGAACAAAAAATTCCTGGTACTGTAGAGAAACAAAAAGAATATGCCAAGCAATATCGGGTTCAAGTCCATGAATGGAGTTATGGCAGGCTCATAAAAAGCATTCGGGCTAAAGCAAG
>NZ_JAWJBT010001458.1:0-241 GCF_046536035.1 Halomonas sp. SIMBA_159 | reverse complement strand
AAAGGCATATGAAGTACTTACTCAAGGAGAGTGTGAAACAGAAATTGATCCTAAGGTATTTCTGAAAGAACAGTATGATCGCAAGATCACAGATGAATTTATCCCGCCGACTCGCGTTGCTGCCGGAGGGGTGGAAGCCGATGATGGGGTAATCTTTTTCAATTTCCGTCCTGATCGCGCCCGACAACTAACCGCTGCTTTTGTTAATCCTGACTTTGATGGCTTTGAGCGTGAACAAATC
>NZ_JAWJBT010001457.1:0-241 GCF_046536035.1 Halomonas sp. SIMBA_159 | reverse complement strand
CGCCGTCGCCCATGAGAGCGTCGCGACCCTCCTCGCCGACCCGACCGTCGACGCGGTCTACATCGCCACTCCTCACGCCACTCACGCGGCGATCGCGATCGCGGCTCTGGAATCCGGCAAGCACGTCCTCATCGAGAAGCCGATGGCGGTGAACGCCGAAGAGGGCCGACGAATCGCGGACGCGGCAGCAGTCAGCGGACGATTCGCGATGGAGGCCATGTGGATGCGCTTCAACCCCGCC
>NZ_JAWJBT010001456.1:0-241 GCF_046536035.1 Halomonas sp. SIMBA_159 | reverse complement strand
CAAAGAAAAGCGTGCCGATCATTGCAGTAGCAAAAATAAGCCACAGTTGATCGCCGTTGCCAAAAATCACTAAACTTAAGACAAAACCTAGCATTGAGCACTCAATCGTGCCTGAGGTAGAAGGCGCAGCAAATCGGTTCTGGCTGATTTGCTGCATGATAAGGCCAGCGATACTCAGTCCCCCACCGGCCAGCAAAATTGCAAGTAAACGGGGAACACGGCTAGACATAAATAATTGCCA
>NZ_JAWJBT010001455.1:0-241 GCF_046536035.1 Halomonas sp. SIMBA_159 | reverse complement strand
CTCCGAGCTCCAACCACTCCAGGGCGCTGCCGGCGAGATCCGCGATCCGCTTCCGCAGGGCGATCGCCGCGCGGTACAGGTTCAGGGTCGAGGCGGGGTCGGCGTCCTGCGTCTCGACGGTGAGCGTCGCCCAGTCGTCCGGCTGCGGAAGCCACGGGGCGCCCCCGAAGCCGTAAGGAGTCGCCGTCCCCGCCCAGGGCAGCGGAACCCGGCATCCATCGCGTCCCGGATCGACACCCCC
>NZ_JAWJBT010001454.1:0-241 GCF_046536035.1 Halomonas sp. SIMBA_159 | reverse complement strand
CTAAAACGTACCCGGATCGTTTCTCCTTGTGCGCCATCTTCCAGCCCTTCACCTTCTCGCGAAACACGAAATCCCGCGCCTTCACCTATCACCGTCACGCGCTGACCACGTTCAACAAGACTCGGCGCTTGCAAACAATGTGACTGAAAGGTGCTGCCGCTACGAATGGGTCGTTGAGCAACATTGCCAGTCACCTCGTCTTCATTCGTCAGTGTCTGGGAAGATAAATCGCTTAAGTTAG
>NZ_JAWJBT010001453.1:0-241 GCF_046536035.1 Halomonas sp. SIMBA_159 | reverse complement strand
ACGCTCCATCAGCGGTTCGGCGACGTCGGCGTGCTCGCCGCCCAGTTCGAGAGTGCCCGGCGATGGGTCGACAAGATCGAATCGGTCGCCGGCCCCGACCGGCTGTGGAACGAGGGCTTCCAGCTGGGCGATTGGCTCGACCCCGCAGCTCCTCCGCAGGATCCGGGCGCGGGGCGTACGGACCGCTACCTGGTGGCGACCGCCTATTTCGCGCGATCGGCGCGCGCCGTCGCCGACATGG
>NZ_JAWJBT010001452.1:0-241 GCF_046536035.1 Halomonas sp. SIMBA_159 | reverse complement strand
GTCATCCACCGTGGCCCTACGGGTGTCGAAAGCGCCTACCGAGAGTGACACCTCGCGGCCAGCGTCAAGCGTTGGCTGCTTGGATCGGTCGCTCACGATGCCTCCCGGCGACGCCGAGCCATACAGCAGCGAGGACGTTCCCTTAAGCACTTCAACGCGATCCTGAAGCGACCGGTCATAGTGATAGCGTTGGGAGGCAGGCCGGGTTCCATCTATGTAAACGGAGTTGGCTCGGGCACCA
>NZ_JAWJBT010001451.1:0-241 GCF_046536035.1 Halomonas sp. SIMBA_159 | reverse complement strand
CACACTGACCGCCGCCGAGGGCATCCAGGCCCAGGATCCCGGTACGGAGGCCGGCAACAAGGCCTGGGGCGTGTTCTGGTCCGCACTGGCCTTCGTGCTCGGCTTCACGGTGGTGTTCACCGCCCTGGGCGCGACCGCCTCCTCGCTCGGCCAGTTGCTCTCGCAGCATTTGGACACCCTGGCGATCGTCGCCGGGCTCGTGATTATCGTGTTTGGGCTGCATTTCCTTGGGCTTTTCCGG
>NZ_JAWJBT010001450.1:0-241 GCF_046536035.1 Halomonas sp. SIMBA_159 | reverse complement strand
TCTGCATAACGGATTCTTTCCACATAAAAAACTTGTTCTTCACTGTCCAACTGGAGCTCTTTGGCAATATCCGGACTAGGCGTGATTTTTTCGAAACGAATCAATTTATTGCCCGGCACCATGCCGCGTGACTGCATGTCCTCGGTAAAGCTCGTCATGCCGATCAGCGGCTGTTCCACTTTCGGCGAAGCGACAAATGTGCCCCGCCCTTTTTCACGGTACAGCAATCCGTCGTTCACCA
>NZ_JAWJBT010001449.1:0-241 GCF_046536035.1 Halomonas sp. SIMBA_159 | reverse complement strand
GAAGGCTAGGTGGGCCAGGCGACGGTTGTCCTGGTTCAAGGGTGTAGGCTGCAGAATTAGGCAAATCCGGTTCTGCACTAAGGCTGAGACCCGATGTCGAGTCACTACGGTGATGAAGTCATTGATGCCATGCTTCCGGGAAAAGCCTCTAAGCTTCAGATAATAAGCAATCGTACCCCAAACCGACACAGGTGGTCGGGTAGAGAATACCAAGGCGCTTGAGAGAACTCGGGTGAAGGAA
>NZ_JAWJBT010001448.1:0-241 GCF_046536035.1 Halomonas sp. SIMBA_159 | reverse complement strand
CGGTTTGATAACCACACAGTTTCCGGCTGCGAGTGCTGGAGCGAGTTTCCATACCGCCATAAGAAGCGGGAAGTTCCACGGAATGATCTGCCCGACCACGCCAAGGGGCTCATGGAAATGATACGCGACCGTGTCGTTGTCGATTTGGCTGATGCCGCCTTCTTGGGCCCGAATAGCGCCCGCGAAATAACGGAAATGGTCGATCGCAAGCGGTAAATCCGCGTTCAAGGTTTCACGGACC
>NZ_JAWJBT010001447.1:0-241 GCF_046536035.1 Halomonas sp. SIMBA_159 | reverse complement strand
ATAGCCATCTCCACGTCATCCCGCGTTATAATGACGAACCTTATGCCGGAAAAGGCTTGCGCCACTGGCTGAAAAAGCCGGAAAACCGACGCCCGAAAAAAAGCGGGGACGGCCAGTGAATTTTACAGGCTATGCGATGACCGAAGCGGGCGCACGGGAGATCCTCGCCTGGCGCTACCCGCATCCCTACGATTTCTATAATGGGGATGCGACAGAAGAGAGTTTGTGCGAGCTGATGAAT
>NZ_JAWJBT010001446.1:0-241 GCF_046536035.1 Halomonas sp. SIMBA_159 | reverse complement strand
GAAGGGTCACCCATAAATTTGTTGCTGTTTGTTTGAATGTAGCCCAGTGACTCACTGATACCTCTGTAACCACAATTTTGTTTAATTATCTTAGCGTGCACATTTTCTGAACATACATGCAGCGCGTGAATGTGTTAAACAATAGTAGATGACTTTATCCGCAGTAATCAAAGGATTTGAGCGAGCAACTGTACCTCAGGAAAGGTCATTTTTCCTGAATATGCTCACATCATATAAAGAA
>NZ_JAWJBT010001445.1:0-242 GCF_046536035.1 Halomonas sp. SIMBA_159 | reverse complement strand
ATTGATCCGAAGGAATAGAAGTCGCTGCAACACTGGGTAAACATTCAAGTGGATAGGGATAGACACCGTACAGGGGTTGACCCGCGATATCACCATGTCCCCAATATGCTGAAGGAATACTGTTTCCTTCTTCATTCCAAGTAAACGTCCGTACAATTCCCCAATCTCAGGACCATAGTAAATCAGGGCGGGGAGGAAGACAATCATGGCGACTAAAGGGAACGCGCGTTAGTTCTTTCGGG
>NZ_JAWJBT010001444.1:0-242 GCF_046536035.1 Halomonas sp. SIMBA_159 | reverse complement strand
ACATTCGCACCGTCCAACGTACCGATAGTCAGCGCACCGTTAAGCGCAAACTTCATGTTACTGGTGCCGGAAGCTTCCGTCCCCGCCAGCGAAATCTGTTCAGACAGATCGGCCCCCGGAATGATCAACTGCGCCAGGCTAACGCTGTAGTTCGGGATGAACACGACTTTCAGCTTGTCGCCAATCTGCGGATCGTTGTTGATCACTTTCGCTACGTCATTGATCAAATGAATAATGTGCTT
>NZ_JAWJBT010001443.1:0-242 GCF_046536035.1 Halomonas sp. SIMBA_159 | reverse complement strand
CTACTATAAAAATCCACAATCTTATGCGAAGCAAGGTAGGGAGACACACCCCTTGAAGGTGGACGAACTAGAAAGCCCGCACCTTCTCCCGCAAAGCAAGAAGCGATTTCCCGATTGGCGGATGAATAATGAAACGCCCAACCATCTACACACCCAATTTCCAGTGAGATCTCTAAGCCGCCAAGCGACCGGGGTGAGCCGGAACCATAAGACAAGCGTTCTTCTTGGCCTATGGTGAAAGG
>NZ_JAWJBT010001442.1:0-242 GCF_046536035.1 Halomonas sp. SIMBA_159 | reverse complement strand
ATCATGGCGTAGAAGCGCAGGGCCGTGTCCCAGCCCTCCGGGTTGGAGAACTCGCCGCCGACCGCCTCCACGGCCGAAGCCACCGGGCTCAGCAGAACCGTCGCCCCTTGCAGCGCGGCGAGATGCACGAGCGCCGGGTTCCAGATGTCGGCACAGACGAGGAGTCCCGCCGACCACGCCGCATCGAAGGGAAAGACCTCGACGTAGCGCCCCTCGGCGAAATACTTGTCCTCCTCCATCCG
>NZ_JAWJBT010001441.1:0-242 GCF_046536035.1 Halomonas sp. SIMBA_159 | reverse complement strand
ACCTCACGCATTGACACTTCAACAAAGCGCGTGGTGTCGTAAGGTGTCGCCTGCGCCAAGCCGCTGGGGAAGCGTTGTTTCAGCTCGGCGATAGTGGCATTAACTTCTGCCGCAACGTCCAGAGCATTGGCACCCGGCTGCAGAAAAAGACCCACCAGCGTAGCAGACTGGCCGTTGTACTGGCCGAGGAAATCGTAATCGCGTGAACCCAGTTCAACCCGGGCAATGTCTTTAACTCTTAG
>NZ_JAWJBT010001440.1:0-242 GCF_046536035.1 Halomonas sp. SIMBA_159 | reverse complement strand
CTACATCTGGATGGGCGCGACGAACCAGTCCACGCTGCTGTGGAACTACGAGCGCGTCATCAAGAACCTGAACTTCGAGTTCACCGACATCGACGAATAGCCGTTCCCCCTCCAACCGCCCACCCAGGCGACATCGAGAGAATCCGTCCGCATGCGTATCGTCACCAACTTCCCGCGCGAGGTCTTCGAAGAGGAGACCTGGCTCACCCTCTCCGACGGCTGCAAGCTCGCCGTGCGCATCT
>NZ_JAWJBT010001439.1:0-242 GCF_046536035.1 Halomonas sp. SIMBA_159 | reverse complement strand
CCATTTCTTCTTCCAGCGTGTTCAAGTAAGGCGTGACCTCTTCACCGCCGATTTCTTGTCCGATCACAGAAGCTTGCAGCGATTCCAATTGCACAAGGATAATCTTCGGCTGCTCGCCGCTGTTTTCTGTGCCGATTTTAGCGGCGGCTTCCTGAAGAAGGGCTTCGTCCTGTTCCGAGGGCATGGGCTCGCGGAATATCGAAACGGCGCCGTTGCCGAAATCGTATCCGTGGTAGCCCCAG
>NZ_JAWJBT010001438.1:0-242 GCF_046536035.1 Halomonas sp. SIMBA_159 | reverse complement strand
CTAACCGTATCAATGGCGAAATTCGCGCCCAGGAAGTTCGCTTAACAGGTCTGGAAGGCGAGCAGCTTGGTATTGTGAGTCTGAGAGAAGCTCTGGAGAAAGCAGAAGAAGCCGGAGTAGACTTAGTCGAGATCAGCCCTAACGCCGAGCCGCCGGTTTGTCGTATAATGGATTACGGCAAATTCCTCTATGAAAAGAGCAAGTCTTCTAAGGAACAGAAGAAAAAGCAAAAAGTTATCCAG
>NZ_JAWJBT010001437.1:0-242 GCF_046536035.1 Halomonas sp. SIMBA_159 | reverse complement strand
AACCGTATCTTCGGAGGAGGAGGGATTAAGATTGATGGTGAATCAGTCTCTAAGAATTCCCCCATCCGATCCATGGTGGTAGATAGTTTCACACAGATCGACATGGACGGGATCGGGTGTGCCATCATTAACGATGGCTACGCCCAGTTAGTCAGTTTCTTCGGTACTTTCTGCCATGCCCATGTCCTAACCAAGGACGGGGGGATATGCAATTTAACGAATTCGACTACGGATTTCGGTCG
>NZ_JAWJBT010001436.1:0-242 GCF_046536035.1 Halomonas sp. SIMBA_159 | reverse complement strand
CGGCGCTGAGAACATCCGGCTAACCTGATATTTCTCGACGATTTTCCACCACACGCCGCAGCCGCAGAACGTTGGCTTTGATGATTTCCGCGGCTTTAACTCGGTATCCGATATGTATACCGAATGGCGTGATGTTCACGTCAACCCGGAAGTCGCCCTGAGCCCGGATCGTTCTGAATACATCCAAAAACTGCCGTTCAGCAAAGATGACGTTCATGCCGTGCGCGGCGGTGAACAGGAAG
>NZ_JAWJBT010001435.1:0-242 GCF_046536035.1 Halomonas sp. SIMBA_159 | reverse complement strand
ATCCGAACGCGATCAAGATCGGCGGCGGCTCGGTGCGCGGCGACCTGGACCACCTGGCGGCGGCTTCGGCGATGAAGACGGCCGGCGGCAATCCGAACGACGTCGCCTACATCCCCTACGACGCCGGCGGCAAGGCGCTGGCCGGGCTGCTGTCGGGCGAGGTCGACGCGCTGTCGACCGGGCTCGGCGAGGTGATCACGCCGCACAAGGAAGGCCAGCTGCGCATCCTGGCGATCGCCTCC
>NZ_JAWJBT010001434.1:0-242 GCF_046536035.1 Halomonas sp. SIMBA_159 | reverse complement strand
ATTGCTGCTGGTGTTGATATTCTTGTTTGTGGCGGCACTGATTGGCGCTTCCGCCCTGGGCGGAATCAGCTTTTCCGCCGAGGCGGCAAGGCCCAAGCTCTCAAGAATGAACCCGGCCAGCGGTCTTAAACGTATGATTGGCAAGCAAAGTGCCGTTGAGCTGGTGAAATCCATCCTCAAAGTCACTTTGGTGGCCGGTGTGGCCTATTACCTGATGTACAGCAGCCTGGAAGGTTTCTTTC
>NZ_JAWJBT010001433.1:0-242 GCF_046536035.1 Halomonas sp. SIMBA_159 | reverse complement strand
CTGTAATGCTGCCAACTAAATCTCCACAGCCTGATATTTCATACATACAACATGGCAACATTGTGCCACACCAGCCGTGAAAGTGTTATCATCGCCCCACTTGCCAGAATCAAGACAATAAGGGCATCACGATATGAAAATAATTTCCTTTAATATTAATGGCATACGCGCAAGGCTGCATCAACTAAAAGCACTTCTGGACAAACATCAACCAGATATTGTGGGTTTGCAGGAAATAAAAG
>NZ_JAWJBT010001432.1:0-242 GCF_046536035.1 Halomonas sp. SIMBA_159 | reverse complement strand
GCGGGTCTCCTACGGATCGTTGCGGGGCAGGCGTCCGGCGGACCGACGGCCTCGGGGCGACCGGGCCGGACGGCGGATGGGACGCAAAGGCCGGCATCTGGGTCAGGCCGGTCCCGCCGATGTAAATTCCCCGGCAGCCGGGGACAAGCCGTGATCCGCATGCGGCATCCGGCGTATAGTCAGCGTCGGCCCCGTCGATGCGGCCCGAACGCAAGAAAGGCGCTCCCCGCGCATGGCCATCC
>NZ_JAWJBT010001431.1:0-242 GCF_046536035.1 Halomonas sp. SIMBA_159 | reverse complement strand
ATAGGCGTTTCACTTTCTTCATTCGGGCCATCAATTGTAAAGAAGACTCGCAAAATATAAGAGTCTTCTCCTTCCTCCAAATTGCCCTCAACCTCAAATGATTCAGCCCCACTTGCAACATTCTCACGTAAAGCTCTTAAAAAAGAGCCACTGGGCGATTGAGAACCAACCCTTTGCAGCTCTGTTTGGAAAGCAGATATGTTTTCAAAAACAAATGACATTTATTTTTATTCTCCTTTCAT
>NZ_JAWJBT010001430.1:0-242 GCF_046536035.1 Halomonas sp. SIMBA_159 | reverse complement strand
AGCCAGCAAGCTGATCGCTGAGTCTTTCTGTTCAACCAAAGCGGCTTCAACAATATCTGACAGCGGATAGCTCGCCATATTCATGTTAATCAGTGCCACCTGGAGTGGTGGCAGGCTCGGGTTAAATGCTGCGTTCTCGGCATACATGCCTGAGAACAGCCGGCCATCTTTTGCTTTCAGCGCAACTCCCGCATAGTTTTTACTGTATGGCGCATGTGATTTATCTGCCGCTTTACAGGCTG
>NZ_JAWJBT010001429.1:0-242 GCF_046536035.1 Halomonas sp. SIMBA_159 | reverse complement strand
GATCGCGCACAACTCGGTGAGATGCGTGCAACCAGCCGTGCCGGCCAGCAAACGGGCAGCATCGCGACGGAAGTTGTGAAGGAGATTGAGCCCGATGAGGGCACGGTAGGCAGGATTGCTGGCTTGGCATAGCCCGGGATAGGGCACCCAGTCGGACGACGCCTCGGCGTCGACGACATTGAGCTTGCGATCGATGGTGATGCGAAGCCAGAGTTCATGGATCGGTTGACCATTGGGCCGGA
>NZ_JAWJBT010001428.1:0-242 GCF_046536035.1 Halomonas sp. SIMBA_159 | reverse complement strand
AGAAGCACACGCAGCTTCCAGCCAGGAGCAACTTCACTCATCGGGCCGTAGTGCTGTTCCACTGGAATTCCCACGCCAAGCAACAATTCACCGGCGCGAGCTTCCGCAGAGTAACCGTCCATTTCGCCGTATTTAACTTCCAGATCGGCCACTTTATAGCCGTCTTCCTCACTCATTTCCGGCAAAGCATAGATGCGGTCACGCTCCTGCTTCACTTCCCACAACTATTTATGCCCCATGAT
>NZ_JAWJBT010001427.1:0-242 GCF_046536035.1 Halomonas sp. SIMBA_159 | reverse complement strand
ACGGACGTTTGTCGATCAATCCTATTCAGCGATTGCCGAACAAGCTGGCGGTGACACTGGGCCACACCTGCGTTGAAGTCAACGACAGCGAGATCAAGGTGATCGGCCGCGTGGCGGTCAGTTTGAAAAAGCAGTGAACTGTCACTATCCCGGGCCGGTATGATCGACCCGGGATGGCTGTTGCTTAAGGGGCAAATTGAGCGAAGACTTCTTCTTCCGTCAGATTTTTGGTGTCGTTGCTG
>NZ_JAWJBT010001426.1:0-242 GCF_046536035.1 Halomonas sp. SIMBA_159 | reverse complement strand
CTGTTTGTTCCAGATACTGGGCTTTAGGTGCGTATTTCAGCCAGGGCTGGTGGATTTCATCACTGGCGAGATAATTTGTCGGGGCAGGGATCGGGCTCAAGCCCGCCTGGCTGAATTCGGCAATGGCGCGCGGCATATGGCTGGCTGAGGTCACAAGAACCAGGTTGCGTTTACCGACCACAGAAGCGGCCTGAAAGGCTTCTTCCCAGGTATCTTTTGCGGTTTCCAGCAGAAGTATATCC
>NZ_JAWJBT010001425.1:0-242 GCF_046536035.1 Halomonas sp. SIMBA_159 | reverse complement strand
CGTGTCCGGACGATCTCCTACGGCAAGGAACGTCCGGCCGTCGAGGGCTCGAACGAGGCCGCCTGGGCGCAGAACCGCCGCGCGGTCACCGTCATCGAGAGCGGCGCCGCGAGCTGATCGGTGCGCCCACGGGCGCTGCCGACACCGTATTCGACACCGGCCCTCGCCCGCGCGGCGGCGGCCGGTGTCGTTGCGTTCGCCGGCCCTCGGCCGAGGGGCGGCAACCGTCCGCGCACGTCGAG
>NZ_JAWJBT010001424.1:0-242 GCF_046536035.1 Halomonas sp. SIMBA_159 | reverse complement strand
GGTTCTAACAAATACCTTAAGTTACAGAGAAGAATTGCTTTGTTACATGAAAAAGTAGCCAATAAGCGTAAGGATTACCACTTCAAACTGGCTCACCAACTTGGCTCGCAAGCTGGAATGATATTTGTGGAAGATATCAATTTCACCGCTTGGAGTAAAGGGATGTTCAGCAAGCAGTCCTTAGATATGGGATTGGGTCGGTTCTTCAGTGTTTTAGAGTATGTTTGCTCTCAAACCGATAC
>NZ_JAWJBT010001423.1:0-242 GCF_046536035.1 Halomonas sp. SIMBA_159 | reverse complement strand
AGAGCATCATCCAAGTTTTTAGCCCAATGTTTAGGAACAGCTGTAGACTTTCCTTTAAGCGGCTTCACTAAAATATTTTTGTCAGTAACTTTAAGTACGTAACCAGATATATGAAACATTCTCCGTGCAACTTCACCCAAAGCTTCCACCCAATCGCCTTCTACAATCTGTTTCATTTCCTGAAGCTCCTTCCGCATTTAGTGCAAATTGGACCGTTAAAAACCCGAGTGCTAAAATCCAGC
>NZ_JAWJBT010001422.1:0-242 GCF_046536035.1 Halomonas sp. SIMBA_159 | reverse complement strand
ATGTCATCTTCGGCGATGTCGCCCGGTAATATTGCCGAGAGCGAATCCGCCCCTTTCACCACGTCAGTTAACGTTGTCAGATGTCCCAGTTCTTCTTCCAGCAGGTCGACTTCCCCGGCCTTCAGGCGCGAAAGGATAATTCGTCGCGGCGACTGACTGCGACTCTGCTCATCTTGCGGTTCACTTTTGGCAACCACACTTAATCGGGTCACTGCGGATGGCGTTTCGCCTTTCGCTTCTAA
>NZ_JAWJBT010001421.1:0-242 GCF_046536035.1 Halomonas sp. SIMBA_159 | reverse complement strand
CAGCGTTTTCAGATAAGCCGCGAAATCTTTCCCGAGCACAGGGTGGCGTAAGCCGTATTCGACGAATGCCTGCATATAACCCAGCTTACTGCCGCAATCATGACTCTTACCTGTCATGTGGAACGCATTAACCTGCTGCTTTTCCATCAGCATATCAATGGCGTCTGTCAGCTGAATTTCATCCCCTGCACCAATCGGAGTCTTGGCAATAATTTCCCAGATTTCGGCAGGCAGGATATAAC
>NZ_JAWJBT010001420.1:0-242 GCF_046536035.1 Halomonas sp. SIMBA_159 | reverse complement strand
CCAATATTAATAGCATATACAGCGGCAATTAAGTTTAAATGTTCACCGTATCTAGCAATGATCTTTGGAGGGATTTTATTACATCCGAATTTTTCAGCCTTAGTAAGTGCTGGTAAGCCAGTTGAATTTTTAGGATTACCTCTAACATTAGCTAAGTATGGATCAACAGTTGTGCCTATTATTTTAATAGTTTGGGCAATGGCATATGTACAAAGATTTTTTGAAAGATTTGTTCCAAAAAC
>NZ_JAWJBT010001419.1:0-242 GCF_046536035.1 Halomonas sp. SIMBA_159 | reverse complement strand
CAATCAAAGGTTTCTAGACGGTCATGCTTGAGGAATTTAGGTTCTCGCAGCGTATCGCCACGGACAATGTCAAAATCTTCCTGGCCGTGCAGAAAGAGGTTCATGCGAGCAATAGCTTCTGTGGTCAGGTTCTTTTCCTGGCCTTTGATTTTTAGCAGGCGTGGATCGCCGCCGTTTTCTTTAACGTGGTGGATGGTTTCCAGCAGCATGCCACCAGTACCACACGCAGGGTCATAAATGCC
>NZ_JAWJBT010001418.1:0-242 GCF_046536035.1 Halomonas sp. SIMBA_159 | reverse complement strand
AGGCTTTGACGGATACTCAGATTATCTATACGTTTGAAGGCCGTGAAACGCAAGGATGTTATGTTCTGTATACCGAAGCGACTGACGCCAATACCCCAGCAACGGCCGAAGTTGTTGATGGTGATGGTTGCGAAGTTGACTAATACAAATCAAATCTGAATCATAAAAGTATTTAGGCTTTCAGAGGGGCGGACTCCTGCCCCTTTTCTTTCTTTGACAGGGCGTTTTGGGTGAATGCATGG
>NZ_JAWJBT010001417.1:0-242 GCF_046536035.1 Halomonas sp. SIMBA_159 | reverse complement strand
CGGTGCGCTGCCGCCTACAGTTCCTTCAAGGTCGATGTCGGTTAGCAGCTCAGACTCGGCGTCGTTATGTAAATTTCGTACCTCGCCCTGTACGTCGCTTAAAATCAGCTCGCCCAGCACATCTTTGGCAATGGCGTTAAACTCAATACGGCCGTCATACAGCGACAGCTTATCGATAGAAAACAGCGTTAAGTCATTTGCCAGGCCAATCCAGGTACGTTCGTCCAACACGGCATCTTCAG
>NZ_JAWJBT010001416.1:0-242 GCF_046536035.1 Halomonas sp. SIMBA_159 | reverse complement strand
CAGGCAACGTTCGGGCACATGGAAAAGTGGCTGTGTCATCCGCACTATCAGCACCTCGCCGAGCAGACAACCGGTTTTTATGATCACCGGGGCGACTTCCGGCCGGAGTCGTTTGGTCTGAATCCTGTGAGTGACAGTGTCACTGAGTTTGTTGCCGACCTGCTCGATACCCTGCTGCCGAATTTCACATCCGGTACCCTGAACCTGAATTTTGATGAAACCATGGATCTCGGCGCAGGGGC
>NZ_JAWJBT010001415.1:0-242 GCF_046536035.1 Halomonas sp. SIMBA_159 | reverse complement strand
CCCGCTTGTCCGGCTCGGCGCTGTACAGCCCGCATACGCGATGACCGTGCACCGCACTCAGGGGTCACAGTTTCCCCGTGTGACCGCGATCCTCCCCGTGGCCACCTCGAACCTCGCGACCCGCGAAACGCTCTACACTGCAGTCACCCGCGCCGTCCACCACGTCCGAGTGATCGGATCCATCGAATCCATCGCAGCCGCTGTCAGCACACCCATTACACGCGCCACCGGCCTCCAGACAC
>NZ_JAWJBT010001414.1:0-242 GCF_046536035.1 Halomonas sp. SIMBA_159 | reverse complement strand
ACGTACGATAGGCGAGTTTTCACCGATACCGCCAGTAAAGATCACGCCATCTGACTTAGGTAATGCACATGACAGGGCGGCCAGCTAGTTGGCGATGCGGTAGCAGAACACGTCCAGCGCCAACTTAGCACCCGTGTGCCCAGCCATCGCTTTGTCTTCTACTTCGCGCATGTCGTTTGTCAAGCCGGAAAGTCCCAGCAGGCCGCTCTGCTTGTTGAGCACGTTGTCGATCTCATCCACCG
>NZ_JAWJBT010001413.1:0-242 GCF_046536035.1 Halomonas sp. SIMBA_159 | reverse complement strand
AATTTTTTCAGGAACTTTTAGATTTAGGCGATTTAAAACCTTATGATCTCGTTATTGAGGACGAAATTAGTCCGAAAATAGTTTGCGGTGTAACTTAGTTACAGTAAGAGTTTCAGTTTTTTGGAGATGTCTAGTTATCAATCAAACGATCATAAACATGATAAAGTTTAGGGCTAATTTTTGACCAATCTAAACGATCGCGCTCTTCTGTAACAATTTGACTCAAGGCTACTTGATCCTCC
>NZ_JAWJBT010001412.1:0-242 GCF_046536035.1 Halomonas sp. SIMBA_159 | reverse complement strand
CAGAAGCATCGCCAAGTTCCTTCACGCGGTCCATCGGTTCTAGGCGGCGCGTCATTCCAATTTTATAGACGTCTTCTCCGAATGATCCGATATTAGAGATAATGTAGACGTATCCAGCTCGTGTGTTTTGCTCACGATTCAATACATCTTCTTTATCTTTTTCAACTAGCGCCAATTTCGCTTCGAGCTCCAAAACTTTATGTTGAATGTCCGCTTTCTCATCACCAGAAGCTAATTCAAGA
>NZ_JAWJBT010001411.1:0-242 GCF_046536035.1 Halomonas sp. SIMBA_159 | reverse complement strand
CATTGCAAGGTAGTCAGTGTCATGCTGAAACGGCATCAATACAGGAATGTATAAGTTCTGGCCAGCAAAACTGGTACAGTTGGTTTCAGGGCAAAAGCCGTTCTACTCAGTTCCATTTTATTGATCTGCTTGAACTGCTAAGCAGACTCTCTCCAACGCAAAAAAGCTAATGCCTGAGCATAAGCCTGGTCTGATACAAGTCATTAAAGCAGTGTTAGGCGCTATGGTGGGTGTACAGTCAG
>NZ_JAWJBT010001410.1:0-242 GCF_046536035.1 Halomonas sp. SIMBA_159 | reverse complement strand
ATTTCGCCCGGGTTTCTCCCAATTGTTCGGATAAACTCACAATTTGATGGGTGTGAGCGGTCAGTTGATCTTCAAACGTCTTTACTTGTTTTTGATAGGTTTCCTGATGGCTATTCATTTCTAGAGCTAAGGTAGAAAGTTGACTGGTAAAGTTATAAAGCATCTCAGAATGCTCTTGTAAGCGTTGATCCATTTTTTGTATGGTTTCAGCAAGATTTTGAACAATTGTGGCTTGTTGTTGC
>NZ_JAWJBT010001409.1:0-242 GCF_046536035.1 Halomonas sp. SIMBA_159 | reverse complement strand
CCTCGCTGCCCAAGGCGGCCGATCCCGAGCAGGTAACGCTGGAAACGGCGGTGGAGCTGCTGCGCAGCCAGGCCGAGAAAAAGAAGACGCAGTCGAAGAAGGGTGCCGGCGCGAAGAAGGCCACTGCGACGAAGAAGGCCGGCGGAACCAAGAAGGACGCCGGGCGCAGCGGCGGCGGCAAGTCGGCCGCCAAGAGCCGCGCCGGCTAGACTCGCGACGTGGCCAAGCAGGACAAGCCCAAG
>NZ_JAWJBT010001408.1:0-242 GCF_046536035.1 Halomonas sp. SIMBA_159 | reverse complement strand
CATCGGCCGAAGGCAACAGCGTCGACGCCCGCCTCGCCCGGGCGGAGACCAAGCTTGCCGCCGGCGACCTGCAGGAGGCCGTGGGAATCGTCGAGCAGATGCCCGAACCGGCTAAGGGCGAGATGGCGAGCTGGCTTGAGCAGGCCCGCAGCCGGATCGCGGCGGAGCAGGCGCTGTCTCAGCTCAGCAGCCAGCTGATGAGCTCTATCGCCGCGCCGAAGAGCGGCAACGGCCCCGACAGC
>NZ_JAWJBT010001407.1:0-242 GCF_046536035.1 Halomonas sp. SIMBA_159 | reverse complement strand
AAAGAAAGGTATTTAAAGGAGATTGTCGACCAGCTCCGAAATGATAAAATTTATTTACTCTAAATCAAGAATTTCAATAAAATTAGAAAATCAAAAGTGTGGATTTTAAAATATTTTCATTAACGATAAACTTAATCTAAAGAAGAAGGAAGGAAAGATAGATGGCAGTACAGGAACCCGTTCTCAGTTCATTCTTTGGAAAGAGAGAGCTACTGATTTATAAAGGACCGTTCATTCTAGAG
>NZ_JAWJBT010001406.1:0-242 GCF_046536035.1 Halomonas sp. SIMBA_159 | reverse complement strand
CTGAAAGTCAAACCGTGTTGTTGCCCGCGCAGTGAAGGCTTTATACACAGCTGCCGGTCAGAAAAAGACAAAGTGGCTGTGCTTGATAGTCATATTGATTAAAAGCTTAGTGGACATCACCATGCTGTGCGAGTGATCTGGGGGCTTTCTCTGCAGACGGTTCGTAAATGAGAAAGCTGGGTTTCACTGAAAAATGTTTTACTATGAAAGAGGTTACTCAGGCACAATCGCCTGATAGTCAA
>NZ_JAWJBT010001405.1:0-242 GCF_046536035.1 Halomonas sp. SIMBA_159 | reverse complement strand
AAAATTCTTTTGCTCTCTCATAAAATTAATCCTTATTTAACGAGTCGCTTTGCAATTTTATATAATCATTATGAACATACACCTCGACATAATGTCCATTGGCTGTTTAAGTCTCTGGAAAATCTGAAAATTGCTTTAACCATTCATAATAGTACGGTTGATTTATCTTACTGGCGTTCAGTCAATTCAATTTCCGTTTAATTAAAAAGAGTAGGCTAGATTTAGTCTCTACCAAACCTAAC
>NZ_JAWJBT010001404.1:0-242 GCF_046536035.1 Halomonas sp. SIMBA_159 | reverse complement strand
CGAAGACGCGAGCCGATCGGGCAGGCGATGAGCCACACTACATACGACTTCCCCTCTATTGAACGTCCCCACAACGTCCGCGCAGCGCCACGCGGCACCTTCTTTGGAGATCACCCGCGTCTTGCTCAATCTCACGCTCAAGCCAGTTCCTTGAGTGCTCTCCGTTTGGTGGTGTCTTGGATCGTTCAGCATGATGCGGGTCCGGCGCATCCACAGCGTGCTGCTTTCTGCACGATCCATCG
>NZ_JAWJBT010001403.1:0-242 GCF_046536035.1 Halomonas sp. SIMBA_159 | reverse complement strand
TCTTATAGCACGGAAAACGAAAAACGGCATTCCCTGTGAAAGGATTTTGCGCATGATTTCATCCAATGAACCGAATACGTACGAAAAAATCGGCCGTGCGTTAAAGTCCATTCGCATCGAAAAACAGTTTAAACTTAAAGATATCGAAGCGATTAGCGATATGAACGGGCCAACCATCTCCAACATTGAACGAGGCAAGCAAAATGTCTCCATCGGGTGGTTAGTCCATTATGCGAATGTCC
>NZ_JAWJBT010001402.1:0-242 GCF_046536035.1 Halomonas sp. SIMBA_159 | reverse complement strand
CAGTGCGCCATGCGCAGGGATTAGCCAGTGGGCAAATACCATCAATAAAGTGAACTGGCTGATTTCCGCCAGAATATAAAACCGCAGTGACGCTTTGGCGATCACCAGATAACCAAAGACATAAGCGCCCACTTTTAACACATCACCCACTAACTGCCAGGCAAAGAGATCGCGCATAGCGGTAAATTTATTCGACAACAGCAGCCAGATAGCAAAATCACGCAGCAACCAGACGGTAAAAC
>NZ_JAWJBT010001401.1:0-243 GCF_046536035.1 Halomonas sp. SIMBA_159 | reverse complement strand
GCATTGAAACCCTGGTATTCCATCCAGGACAACACAGCAAAGATCAGCAAAATGATACGGATAAAGGTCAGGAAAGGACGAACCATAGCCGCCCCTTGCTTGTTACCGTTGTTGATTAAACGCTCACGGATGATGTACTGAAAAAGCCCAATCGCAGACCAGCCAAGCCACAGGCTGGCACCAAACAAAAAATAGCCATTATTGAGCAAGGCTCTGGCATTGGCCGTCAGTGTCGCCTTCGAC
>NZ_JAWJBT010001400.1:0-243 GCF_046536035.1 Halomonas sp. SIMBA_159 | reverse complement strand
CCTGATGCCTCTGTCACGATCGTCTCTGGTGTCATTTGTTTAAAACGCTTTACTTCGGCGGGGGAGCAGTTGTCAAACATGATGACATCTGCTTTTGCATCTCTGGCTTCCATGAGCTGTGCTTATGATTCAATTTCCACTTCAATTTTCACCATATGAACGGCGTATGCTCTTGCTTTTTCTAAAGCTTCACGGATAGAACCACATGCGGCAATATGATTATCTTTAATCATCACCCCGTCC
>NZ_JAWJBT010001399.1:0-243 GCF_046536035.1 Halomonas sp. SIMBA_159 | reverse complement strand
TAGCAGCCACGAGTCGGCACGTAGCGCAGCCTGGTAGCGCACCGTCATGGGGTGTCGGGGGTCGGAGGTTCAAATCCTCTCGTGCCGACCAAAAATCCCAAGAAAAAACAAACCCTTACGGTTGGTTTTTTTATATCTGCAATTAATTCGATAAACAGACCGTGACACATCACAGCCTGTTTATTTTCTGTTATCAGAACGTCCAGACCACACCCGCCTGAGTATTCCACGGCGATTCTACCC
>NZ_JAWJBT010001398.1:0-243 GCF_046536035.1 Halomonas sp. SIMBA_159 | reverse complement strand
CCGGCTTGATTGAGGGCGCCTGCAAAGGCTTTCATGGCGGCAAAAAAGGCGCAGATTTTCTGCACATGGTGCTTGGTATAAGTCGCTTCCTGATGCAATTCGGCAATCAGATATAACGTACTGTCGTCCTTTGACTGAAACCAGGAATGTTGCGCATTGAGCTGATCGCCCAGGATCAGCCTTAAGGTTTTATAGTGAGTGGCTGCCATGATTTAACCAGCGATGAATGAAGTCGCCATCAGG
>NZ_JAWJBT010001397.1:0-243 GCF_046536035.1 Halomonas sp. SIMBA_159 | reverse complement strand
GGGTGCCTGTCCGGATTTACACGATGCGGGGATTGAGGCTAGAGACCACAATGGGATGGAAGCACAGCCTGTTGCTGAGCATGGAAAAAATCGCGACGGCTTCTGCCACCCACTGCCTGGCGGTATCGGACAGTTTAACGGAGCGGGCAATTGAATTCGGCATCGCCGAGGAAGAGAAAATCAGCGTCCTTGGAAAAGGCAGCGGCGATGGTTTTGATATAGCGAGGTTCCAGCATAACCCCG
>NZ_JAWJBT010001396.1:0-243 GCF_046536035.1 Halomonas sp. SIMBA_159 | reverse complement strand
TCTGCCGTCAGGCGGTTCCATCGTCATCGACAGCACTGAAGCCCTGACCGCTATTGATATCAACTCATCAAAAGCGACCAAAGGCGGTGATATCGAAGAGACTGCGTTTAATACCAACCTGGAAGCGGCAGATGAAATTGCCCGTCAGTTACGCCTGCGTGACTTAGGTGGCTTAATCGTTATCGACTTTATCGATATGACGCCAGTGCGCCACCAACGCGAAGTGGAAAACCGCTTAAAAGA
>NZ_JAWJBT010001395.1:0-243 GCF_046536035.1 Halomonas sp. SIMBA_159 | reverse complement strand
CGATGATTTCAAAAATTGGACAGGTCATGGTGTATGTACGCGATCAGGATGCAGCAGTCGCGTTTTGGACAGAAAAGATGGACTTTGTGGTCATACAGGACGCGGAAACCGACGGCATGCGATGGATCGAAATCGCGCCACGCAATGATGCAGAGACTAGCTTCGTCTTGCAAGACAAGAATTTGCTCGAGCAGATGGATACAGGCTTGAGCTTGGAGACACCGTCGTTATTGTTTTATGCAG
>NZ_JAWJBT010001394.1:0-243 GCF_046536035.1 Halomonas sp. SIMBA_159 | reverse complement strand
CCAGGTATGAAGGGAAATAAATCAGACATGTAAATCATTTCAGCCAGAATCGACTGTTTAAATGCGAACTACTGCACATGATTTACACACTGAAGACGATTTGTTGCTGCAAAGCAGTTAAGATGTTGTTTTGTGGGTAGATATGTTTTCGTGTGTGCCCTTTATCCAGTTGCGTTAGGTACGATAACTTGGCTTATAGTTATAGCTAGCCGCTATGAGCAATTTTCTTAATCCT
Source organism: Halomonas sp. SIMBA_159 (assembly GCF_046536035.1). NCBI lineage: Bacteria > Pseudomonadati > Pseudomonadota > Gammaproteobacteria > Oceanospirillales > Halomonadaceae > Halomonas > Halomonas sp. SIMBA_159. The sequence continues at coordinate 8 of NZ_JAWJBT010001394.1, read as the reverse complement.
GCTTAGCA
>NZ_JAWJBT010001393.1:0-243 GCF_046536035.1 Halomonas sp. SIMBA_159 | reverse complement strand
GTCGCGTAGGTGAGACGCTAATGATCGGTGACGAAGTAACCGTGACCGTACTTGGCGTAAAGGGAAATCAGGTTCGCATCGGTGTTAATGCGCCGAAAGAAGTGTCTGTTCACCGTGAAGAGATCTACATGCGTATACAGGCAGAAAAAGATACCGGAACACAGGGTTCAGGTAACTACTAATTCCTGTTTTATAAAGAGGTCGGCTAATTAGCTGGCCTTTTTTGTTTTTGTGCGCTGACAA
>NZ_JAWJBT010001392.1:0-243 GCF_046536035.1 Halomonas sp. SIMBA_159 | reverse complement strand
AACGGTGAGGGTTAGATGAATTTCGTTTGGAGAAAGCCGAAAATGTCTTTCATTTCTTACTATGATATAATCAGTCTTAACGTAAGAGAGGTTGATTTATCAATGGTTTTAGACAGTAATAATCATTCAGTATTCTCGTTGTATTATCATCTTGTTTTGGTAGTTAAATATCGAAGGAAAGCAGTTGACGATGTTATTTCAGACTATGCGAAAGAGATGTTTGAGCGTCTAGGTAAAAACTAC
>NZ_JAWJBT010001391.1:0-243 GCF_046536035.1 Halomonas sp. SIMBA_159 | reverse complement strand
GCGATTGCAAGAGCAGCATTAGCGAGTCTTCCTAATACTGTTGTTATAAAAATAATGGACATATGGGGCGGCTTTGAAAAGCGACTAGATAAATTTGAGAATGCGATGAACAGGCTTTCCAAAATAACAAACTCCATATCAAATGTCATGGGGAATGCTTTACGTGGTGGATTACTTGCTTTACTACCTGCAATTGCTCCTGCATTATCTGGTGCCGTTGGGGTAATTGGAGCACTTGGTCCA
>NZ_JAWJBT010001390.1:0-243 GCF_046536035.1 Halomonas sp. SIMBA_159 | reverse complement strand
ATGAAGATCAAAACTCTGTAATCTTTCTAAGACATCTTGTACTTCTTCTTCATCGAAATTTTCATCAATATCTTCTTCGTCTTGGTAACTAGCATGAAACTACTTTAATAAAGCAACAGCATGATCTCTATCTCTTATATTTTCTTCTAGTTGAAACAAGACTTCTTTACTATATCTATGTATTGGTAAAATCTTTGTTTTTGCTGATTGTAACGTAAGTCCGTGATTAGAAAAAAGCCATTC
>NZ_JAWJBT010001389.1:0-243 GCF_046536035.1 Halomonas sp. SIMBA_159 | reverse complement strand
GCAACGCCAGCGTTTCTGCCATCGGCGCTTTACTGACACTTTTCGGCACCACAAAAGCCACCAGTAACATAGCCGCACAGGCCAGCACGGCTGTCGCCCAGAACACACCACTTAAACCGGCCCATTTCGCCAGCAGTGGCCCCAGCACCATAGCCAACGCAAAGCTTAAGCCAATACTGGCACCGATAATCGCCATCACTTTAGGCCGCTGTTCATCGCGGGTAAGATCTGCCGCCAATGCCA
>NZ_JAWJBT010001388.1:0-243 GCF_046536035.1 Halomonas sp. SIMBA_159 | reverse complement strand
GCGATAAAAAGCCAGGTTGGAAATTCAACGAAACGGAAATGCGTGGCATCCCATTGCGCTTAGAAATCGGGCCAAAAGACATCGAGCAAGAAAAAGTGGTATTGGTCCGCAGAGACACGGGAGAGAAGATAGAAGTGGCAAACAATCAAATAGAAACGGAAGTAGCTCGACTGCTAGAAGAGATTCAGCAGGGGCTTTACGAAAAAGCACGTATGCACCGTTTGTCCGAAACAAGAACGGTAC
>NZ_JAWJBT010001387.1:0-243 GCF_046536035.1 Halomonas sp. SIMBA_159 | reverse complement strand
ATGGCAAGATCGTCCTGCCAGTTCGGCCAGACCCGGGCAATGTAAGCATTGCTGCCTTCACCGCTGAACAGATAACTGTCGTTAAACACCCCGGCCATTTTGACAAATGCTTTGTCCCGACTCTCTTCATCTGTCAGCCAGTGACCGCTTTTGTCGCGCAGCGCCTCCAGGCCGGCCTGCGCCGTTCGCGGAAAAAATGGCAAAGGGGATGACTGCCCGGCCAGATACCCTTCGGTCAGCATC
>NZ_JAWJBT010001386.1:0-243 GCF_046536035.1 Halomonas sp. SIMBA_159 | reverse complement strand
ATCAAGGACTTCGACCCCGAAGCGCTCCGCACGGCCGACCGCCTCCGCCTCGAACTCATCGACGGTGGCCGGGTCAAGCTCGACCGCAGCGGCGAGGTGCGATTCCTGACCCCCGAAGACGGACCGGGCACGTTCGTGGTGCGTTAAACGCCCGCAATCAGCTTGCGTGGCGGCAAAGAAAGGGAAGTGACCCCAACGGGATTCGAACCCGTGTTGCCAGGATGAAAACCTGGTGTCCTAGAC
>NZ_JAWJBT010001385.1:0-243 GCF_046536035.1 Halomonas sp. SIMBA_159 | reverse complement strand
CGATACGAAAAAGAAGAGGGACTTCGAGTTTAGCGTATCATTGCCAACAAAAGAAAATTGCAAAGAAGTTCGGCAAGTTTTCAGGAATAAGTACAAAGTCCCTGAGGGCGGAATGTTTATAATCATTGACGATCCGGAAGATTTCCAGCTCGTTCTATGTGTTGAGATGCGCCCCACTGCCGAATACATTACGGAAATAGAAAAGAAACTACTCGAATCGTCTAATGGCTTCGATTCCGTCAA
>NZ_JAWJBT010001384.1:0-243 GCF_046536035.1 Halomonas sp. SIMBA_159 | reverse complement strand
ACGGCCGCCTCGACGTCGCCGACCCCGACATCACCGCCGACATCTGTGCGCTGGGCGAAGCCGTCGCCGATCGGGAGAACCCGCCGGACACCATCGCGAACGGCGTCCTGCACACCATGCCCGCCCGCCTGCTCTGGGCGCTCGACGCCCGACGCCGTGCCCTGCCCGACGGCACGATCACGCTGATCCCGTGCGACAACCTCGACGACAACGGGACCGCACTCCGGTCCGTGGTCGGCGACC
>NZ_JAWJBT010001383.1:0-243 GCF_046536035.1 Halomonas sp. SIMBA_159 | reverse complement strand
CTCTACTTACTCCATCTTTTTCTCTGAGATTTCTAATACGATCACCAACATTCATGGTCTACACCTCCATATAAATATAAGGATAATTTTATACTATTTGTCCAACAAATAATTAAAATTGGACAAATCGGCAATTTATATATTGACTTTGGACATTTCGTCCTTTATTATTAACTTATCAAGACAAAGTGTCCAAAAGGGAGGTGGTCAATATGCGTAAGAAGATGAAGCAAATGCGTGAAG
>NZ_JAWJBT010001382.1:0-243 GCF_046536035.1 Halomonas sp. SIMBA_159 | reverse complement strand
ATCCGCTTCTGGGGTTAAAACTTCTAGGTAAATTGCTCGTGGGCGCATCACTTCCCCAGTGAGTTCAGGAGTCCAAAAACCAATTTCGGTTAAGCCATCTTCTCGATAATGGGCTCCCAAACGACGGGCAACGGCTTCTGAACGTTCGAGATAACTTAGTTCCGCATGTTCCAGCGCGATCGCCCAATCTAATAACTCTTGTGTTGGTTTTTCGAGTAATTGAATTGTTTGTTCTGTTTGTAC
>NZ_JAWJBT010001381.1:0-243 GCF_046536035.1 Halomonas sp. SIMBA_159 | reverse complement strand
CTGCTGTCTCCCGATGTCCTGTCCGCCGTTATTATACTGTTATCCATAGTGCTGCTTTTTTCGGCACGGTTTATTTCGCTTTGGCTGATGCTGCCTGTCCTGCGTATAGATTCGAAAAAACTGTCGCGGCTCGATTTCTGGCTGCTGAATTTCTCAGGCGCACGCGGCGCGGTATCCATTGCCCTGATCCTGATGCTGCCGGCAGACTTCAGCTACAAACCTTTGTTTCTGACGATGGCAATC
>NZ_JAWJBT010001380.1:0-243 GCF_046536035.1 Halomonas sp. SIMBA_159 | reverse complement strand
ATAAGATGGGCGCCGGCAACAAGTTGCTCAACAGCGTAAGCACCAAGTTTCGTCGCCAGTATTCGATCTGCTCCGACAGGCCGACCGCCTCGCTGAATATGTCCAAGTATACAAGCGCGACATTCAATGCCCAGGGCCTCACTTAACGCTTCGGCTAACGCCGTGGTACCGGCAGGGTAACTGTTTTCTGCCACAACGATAATGTAACTGCTTTTGCCCCTTAGTAATTGCGCATGCTGTATC
>NZ_JAWJBT010001379.1:0-243 GCF_046536035.1 Halomonas sp. SIMBA_159 | reverse complement strand
GCGGCTCCGCACTGCGGCGACAGCGGCCGGTCTCGGCTGGGATGCCGTGGCGGGCACCGAGAGTTCCGTCGCCGGCTCCGACCACGACCTCGTCCTCGTCGGTCCGCATCTCGGTGACCGGCTCGAGGCGATGCGCCGCAGCGTGGAAGCGCCCGTCGCCGTGCTTCCTGATGACGTCTTCTCCGACCGTGACGGGTCCCGCACCCTCGACTTCGCCCGATCGATCCTCGCCGCCGCCGGCGA
>NZ_JAWJBT010001378.1:0-243 GCF_046536035.1 Halomonas sp. SIMBA_159 | reverse complement strand
ATCATGAAGCGTCTGGTCTGTCTGATACCGTACGTGAATTCGAGCCGCACGAAGCCTTGTTCGCTGACCGCGACGGGCTTGCAGCTTACGAAACTTTAGCAGAGCAAGTGCCTGCATTGATAAGCCGCCCTGGCATCATCGGCCTTGAAATCGGCAGCAGCCAAGGCGCCGCTGTAACGGCTATGTTCCAAAAAGCTTTGCCTGAAGCCCGTGTCTACTGCAAAAAAGATATCAACAAACACG
>NZ_JAWJBT010001377.1:0-243 GCF_046536035.1 Halomonas sp. SIMBA_159 | reverse complement strand
GATTTCTGCATATACATTGCGTGCTGGCCGCTATAGCTGGCTAATGCCCTTGTCGCTTCAGAGGAGCTGAGGTTAACGACAACAAACCCCCGCTTTTGCCAATATGGCACCGAACCCTGCACGGCGACCAACGCCAACCGGCTAAACCCCAGTTCTATTGCATATTGCTCAGCATAATTTAATAAACGGGAAGCCAAGCCAAGGCCTCTGGCATTCTGGCTTACTGCCATATCATGCAAATAC
>NZ_JAWJBT010001376.1:0-243 GCF_046536035.1 Halomonas sp. SIMBA_159 | reverse complement strand
TCGGCGGCGAGTGAATAAAGTAGCTTTTGTGCGAACAGCACAGGCGCCTCCACCGATGGCACATGGCCAACACCTGCAAAAACCTCCAGCGACGCGCCATCGAGTTCTGCCGCCAGGGCTTCTAGCGGCGCGGGCGGGGTGGCCATATCCTCACTGCCACCAAATAGCTGCACGTGGACTTTCTTAGAAGCTAGTTTTCCGGTGAACGTATCGCGGCCCAGCATTTAACACAGCTGGGCGTAG
>NZ_JAWJBT010001375.1:0-243 GCF_046536035.1 Halomonas sp. SIMBA_159 | reverse complement strand
CTGGGGAAAGGAGGCGTTGCTGAGGATATGGCGTTGTATTTAAAACGGCACGATGGACGGGCGGCGACTTGCGATGACTTTATACGGGCAATGCAGGATGCAAATCGTTATGATTTAAGCCAGTTTGCACTGTGGTATAGCCAGTCAGGTACAACGCAACTGACTGCTAGCCAGCAATATGATGCTGCTACACAAGTACTGACATTAACACTTGGGCAATCTACCGCAGCAACGGCTGACCAG
>NZ_JAWJBT010001374.1:0-243 GCF_046536035.1 Halomonas sp. SIMBA_159 | reverse complement strand
CGCCGACAACGCCCAGCAAGCCAAAGGATGCGCTGTAAACCACGTTGCCCGGGCCACCGTTGGCCACGGCATCTGACAGGTTTTCCACCGAGCCGAAGAAAGACAGTGCCAGTGCACACCAGATCAGGGCAATCACGCCTTCACCTATCATGGCACCGTAGAAAACGAAGCGGCCGTTTTTCTCATTTTCCATGCAACGCGCCATCAGTGGCGACTGAGTCGCGTGGAAGCCTGAGATAGCAC
>NZ_JAWJBT010001373.1:0-243 GCF_046536035.1 Halomonas sp. SIMBA_159 | reverse complement strand
ATATTCAACAAAAGCCTGCATATAACCGAGTTTATTACCGCAATCATGGCTGCGACCGGTAATACGGTACGCGTTTACCGTTTCTTTTTCCATCAGTAACGCTATCGCATCGGTTAACTGAATTTCATCACCGGCACCAACCGGTGTGCGCTTCAGGCACTGCCATATTTGATTACTAAAAACATAACGCCCCACCACAGCCAGGTTTGATCGCGCCTGATTTACCGCCGGTTTTTCTAATAC
>NZ_JAWJBT010001372.1:0-243 GCF_046536035.1 Halomonas sp. SIMBA_159 | reverse complement strand
AGCGGGGTCATAAACAAACTGTGCTGCGGTAAATGCACCTGTAACGCCGGGAATTGTTTGCGAAACAGTTCCGCCACGCCCGGTTGCAAACAAGAGCCGCCCGCCAGCCATAAATCAGTAATGCCCTGCCCTTCAATATGCCGGGCGACAATGTCCGCCATTTTTTCGTACACCGGTTTCACCGCAGGCCAAATCTCTTCACCGTGACCGCGCTTGTACTGCTCCGCCTCTTCCAGCGAAATA
>NZ_JAWJBT010001371.1:0-243 GCF_046536035.1 Halomonas sp. SIMBA_159 | reverse complement strand
ATCCGGCAATACTGAAAAAAGCTAACCCTAATTTTGGTGTGTCAGTAGGTGAAGATTATCTGCTGAAACAGCAGCGAGACGCCATACGCTACCCAAGCCGAACCAACGCGTTTTTGACCAAACACCTTAATGTGTGGGTGTCTGCGCGTAGCGCCTGGCTAAATATGGCGGACTGGCATAAATGCGGTGATCCTGCACTGTCGCTTGAACAGTTCTACGGCAAGCCTTGCTGGCTGTCAGTAG
>NZ_JAWJBT010001370.1:0-243 GCF_046536035.1 Halomonas sp. SIMBA_159 | reverse complement strand
AACCTCACGCTGCTCGAACGCCGTATTAACGACGCTGGAAGCCCGACCCGCGCCACCGTGATGGCGCGTAATCAGGCCTTGCTCGCTTAATTTACGAATATCCCGGCGGACCGTCTGCGTGGAGACATCCAGCAGATTTGCCAGCTCATCAATATTCATATACCCACGCTCGGCGATCAGCATGAGGAGTTGGTCGTGCCGCGGGTTACCGGTTAGTTCGGTAAGGCTCATGAAAATTCCTCG
>NZ_JAWJBT010001369.1:0-243 GCF_046536035.1 Halomonas sp. SIMBA_159 | reverse complement strand
ACCGTCTGACCATGCTGCTGACCGGCACCGACAATATCCGTGACGTTATCGCCTTCCCGAAAACCACGGCGGCAGCGTGTCTGATGACTGAAGCACCGAGCTTTGCTAACCCGACTGCACTGGCTGAGCTGAGCATTCAGGTTGTGAAGAAGGCTGAGAATAACTGATATGACTCAAATACACGAAATCATTCGCGTTGCATCGAGGCGGCAACTGAGTGAACTCCCATGAGCATAGATAACT
>NZ_JAWJBT010001368.1:0-244 GCF_046536035.1 Halomonas sp. SIMBA_159 | reverse complement strand
TTTTATCAGCATAAGACGGTTAGAAGTATTTCAGTCACATTAAGTAAAATTGAAGAAGATGCTAACCAGCAGTTAACTTTATTTGATGAAAGAGGATTAGAGAAAAAAAGACAGTTGGGCTATGTTATGGATGGTATTAGAAAAAAGTACGGATCAAAGTCGCTGCTGAGGGCTGTTTCATATACTAAAGGTGGTACTGCATTGTATAGAGCTGGCTTAACTGGCGGACATAGAAGCAAATGAT
>NZ_JAWJBT010001367.1:0-244 GCF_046536035.1 Halomonas sp. SIMBA_159 | reverse complement strand
CTCAATTTCACCCCGGATTCATTTTCTGATGGCGGTAAATTCAATCAGCTGGACGATGCCTTAAGGCATGTTGAAGACATGCTGGCCGTCGGCACCAGTATCATTGATATTGGCGGTGAATCGACCCGACCCGGTGCGGCCGATGTGTCTGTCGCGGAAGAGCTCGACCGTGTTGTGCCTGTTGTGGAAGCCATACACCAACGATTTGATTGCTGGATCTCAGTGGATACCAGCAAAGCGCAAG
>NZ_JAWJBT010001366.1:0-244 GCF_046536035.1 Halomonas sp. SIMBA_159 | reverse complement strand
AAGCTGCCAGCCAAACCAGTAGCGAAGGGGGTAATCGTGTTTCTCAGCTAGTATTGCTCTTCAAGGTGGCCTACCGATTTGAACGCTATACACACAGCCAGGAAATGAATGCCCTGGGGGTGTGTACGAGCTCGGATAAACAAAGTGCCGTGACCTCGGTGGGCCCGGTGTTAACGCGCTGGATTGAAACGACCCAAGGCGACAGCAGCCAAGCCCGCGCGGGTAAAGCACCGGGGCGAATCTG
>NZ_JAWJBT010001365.1:0-244 GCF_046536035.1 Halomonas sp. SIMBA_159 | reverse complement strand
CGAGCGTAATATTGTTCAGAAAGTCACTGATGCGCGCGCTGAGGTCATGCCACAGGGTATGAGTCAGACAACGTACGCCGCCCTGACAATCCCCTTTACCGTGGCACTTCATGGCATCGACCGATTCGTCGACGGCCGCGATCACAGTACCGACAGCAATTTGATGCGCCTCTTCGCCCAGTCGGTAACCACCGCCCGGACCACGCACGCTGGCCACCAGGCCGGCTTTACGCAAGCGAGCAAA
>NZ_JAWJBT010001364.1:0-244 GCF_046536035.1 Halomonas sp. SIMBA_159 | reverse complement strand
CGGTGAAGCTGGTCATCACCCAGCGCGGCACCGGCCGGGTCGAGGTGCGCGGGCTGACCGAGGCCGACAACAGCGGCCTGCTGGCGCGCCGGCGCGAAACCGGCAAGGCGCCCGCCACGCTCGCCGCCGCGCGGGCCCCGGCCAGCAGCCGGATCGACGAACTGATCAGGAAGCTCCCCGAGGGCACCGGCCCGGCGAACGCGCCTGCGCGCACGACGGCTTCCCCGGCCGCGGCGGTCGCCAC
>NZ_JAWJBT010001363.1:0-244 GCF_046536035.1 Halomonas sp. SIMBA_159 | reverse complement strand
CATGGGATCCTCAGTTATCTTATTTGCCAGTCATCAAAGACTGGTCACTGGTTTCTTTCCACTAGTTTCTCGGTTATACCGTCACGATTCAAGCTCGTAACGCAGGCTTTCCAGAATTTGTACCACGGGGGCGGCTAATCCTACCTGTGGTGGGTTGAGCAGGTTATACCATTGCCCGTGGTGACTGTCGTTGATCATGGATGGCAATTGAGTGAGCTGGTATCGCAGCGGCACTATGTCGAGG
>NZ_JAWJBT010001362.1:0-244 GCF_046536035.1 Halomonas sp. SIMBA_159 | reverse complement strand
CCGGCAACCCGCCGCCCACCCGACCTAGGCTGAATGCACGACGCACCGCCCGAGCCCCGCGCCCCGCGCCCTTTCTCGAGGAGATACGCATGAGCGACCCCCCTCACCACGGCAACGGCCACCCCGCCGGCAACGGCCACCCGGCCGCCGGCTCCGAGCCCGCGGGCCGGCCCGACGGCCCCACCCCGCCCCCGCCGCCCCACGCCGAGGCGTCTCGCAACGTGCTCGGCGGCGAGCTCCAGCC
>NZ_JAWJBT010001361.1:0-244 GCF_046536035.1 Halomonas sp. SIMBA_159 | reverse complement strand
GTATTATTTTTACCAGCAAGTATATTTATATCCTCATGGAGATTAATATGACCAGTCTCTTTAATACTTTTATAATTCTTCACATTTACCATAGTAATTTCAATCGACATTCTCTCCTAAATACTTAAAGTATAAATTCACTTTGGTAGTAAAACCTTTGTTAATTTGAAGGATTGCAAGAAGAGTTCTTATGTTTTAAAACATCATTAATAAACCTATCTACTCTTTCTGATTCTACTTTCAT
>NZ_JAWJBT010001360.1:0-244 GCF_046536035.1 Halomonas sp. SIMBA_159 | reverse complement strand
GATCGCGACTCCGCTTGTCGGGGCTGAAGCCCCTCCTACAGTTCCTCCAGCCGGCATCGTGCCCTGCAATTGCACTGTAGGAGTGGCTTCAGCCGCGACCGCCATCGGGCAGATCGCGACTCCCCTCGTCGGGGCTCAAGCCCCTTCCACAACTACCCGCCGGAGCTTCTCACCGCTTCGCGGCCGCCGGATCCTCCAGTACCCGCACCCGCGTCAGCACGACGTTGTCGTCCAGCCGCCACAC
>NZ_JAWJBT010001359.1:0-244 GCF_046536035.1 Halomonas sp. SIMBA_159 | reverse complement strand
AGGTTGCGCGTTATGTTCGGCAAAATAAATGAGACTCGACGCGATCGCGAGCAGAACCGATAATACAAATAAAGAGAGAATTAACTCCTCTTGTTTGAGCCGTAAGACTCGCACCAAAATGCTTAAAGAATCAGTATAACGATTGAGTTTTAAAACTCTGAATAAGCGGAATAACCGCAACGCACGACCAATGCGCATTTGGGGAGAAAGCAACGGTAAATAAAAGGGAATAATCGCCAACAAG
>NZ_JAWJBT010001358.1:0-244 GCF_046536035.1 Halomonas sp. SIMBA_159 | reverse complement strand
CGGTGTCGGTGCGCACCTCGACGATCGAGCGCAGCACGAGCGGCTCGTGCACGCCCGCGGCGTTGAGCAGGGGCGGGTCGGCGAAGGCGACCGGGGTGATGCGGACGTCGGTGATGACGGGGACGGTCATGCGTTCTCTTCCTGGGTTTCGGTGCGGGCGCCGGCTTCGATGGCGCGCACGAGACGGAGGTGGTTCCACGAGAGGGGCGGCAGCTGCACGGTCGCACTGCCCGGCTCGACGGCA
>NZ_JAWJBT010001357.1:0-244 GCF_046536035.1 Halomonas sp. SIMBA_159 | reverse complement strand
ACAAGTGTATGTACAGCAAAGCAAAAGTCGTTTCAGCTAAGTAGCTAATATTACTAATAACTTTATCATTGTTTCTGGCGATGGCAGAACCAGAGACCTGCGGCCGAGTATACGCCTCGCAACAATCAATTACAAACCCCGTTACATGACCTCTAACACGGTTTGAGATATTGACCCGCTTTTACTTAAAGTTATTAACAAGCGCACACTCCCGATAAGAGGAATTGACAACAACATGACCGAG
>NZ_JAWJBT010001356.1:0-244 GCF_046536035.1 Halomonas sp. SIMBA_159 | reverse complement strand
CGCCATACCACCTAAAAATAAAGACTTCGATCCAAGACATGTAGAGTATGATGAACTTCCAATCGATAATATAAAAAATTTAAAAAAAGACAATAAATAAGCCTCTCTGAATTCAGAGAGGCTTATTTATTATTTTAATAATGATTCAAGTTTAACTTTAGTCTTAGGTCCGTATATGCCATCAGTAGCAAGCCCATGCATTAATTGGAACCGCTTGACCGCATCCGCTGTTTTTGGTCCGTAG
>NZ_JAWJBT010001355.1:0-244 GCF_046536035.1 Halomonas sp. SIMBA_159 | reverse complement strand
AATCGGGACTTCAATCGGTATGCGGAGACGGGCGGAACAGCGGGGTGATCACCCATACCAGGCCGATGCCGAGCAGCAGGGTCAAGCCGAAGGCGCGCAGCGCCGGCGTCGAGGACAACGCCAACAGCCCGAACGACAGCCAGGTACTCGCCGCGCCGACGCAGACCGACAACCAGGCGCTGCGATCGCCGCGATGCTCGAGCAGGAAGATGCCGTAGTCGATGCCCATGCCAAGCAGCAGCAG
>NZ_JAWJBT010001354.1:0-244 GCF_046536035.1 Halomonas sp. SIMBA_159 | reverse complement strand
ATCACAACCAAATCTGCGTTATGTTTTGTAACCAGAGAAGACACAATGTGCAGGGTACGCTCGACCAATACCGCCTCGTCCAACTCACCATAGGGGAAAGCCGCATCATCAAATGCGTAGATGTATTGATAATGTGGCAGCTGGCGGTATATCTCCTGATAGACGGAGAGGCCGCCCACACCAGAATCAAAAATAAGGATGGTTTTCACAACGTCTTTCTGACTGCTCCAAGATAGAAGCCCTC
>NZ_JAWJBT010001353.1:0-244 GCF_046536035.1 Halomonas sp. SIMBA_159 | reverse complement strand
CTGGACGAACTGCGCGCCGGCAAGCGCGCGCTCGAACCGGCCGCGGTCGATGCCATGCTCGGCTCGGTCGACGTGCTGCGCGCCCTGCTGCGCGAGGCCGAACACGGCCAGGCCGCCGACCCGGCCGCCGTGCAGGCGGTGCTGGCACGGTTGAACGCGGTGCTGTCCGGCCAGGCCGCCGCCCCGGTGGCCGCCGCCGCGGCGAAGGAAGAAGAACCGGAAGCCTGGCACATCGGCTTCACCC
>NZ_JAWJBT010001352.1:0-244 GCF_046536035.1 Halomonas sp. SIMBA_159 | reverse complement strand
CAGTGTGTCGGGGTGCGAAAGCACAGGCATGACGTCTGTAATAAAGACAATCTTGGTCCCCGAATGCTTCGCAATGCGGGTAGAAGCTTTTGAATTATGGATGATGAATACCAAAGAATTTGCCATACAGAGCCAACTATTGAATTCGAGTGAATTGAAATCCACGGTGCAGGATGAAGCTTTGTGGCAACATCTGTACCTGCGCGTAGCTAGGGAACCTTCAGTAGCTCATTTTCCAGAACCA
>NZ_JAWJBT010001351.1:0-244 GCF_046536035.1 Halomonas sp. SIMBA_159 | reverse complement strand
CCGAATGAATGACGACCGGTACATTGACACCGAAATGCGCGGCTAGCTGCTCTGCCACTTCAACTCCGGTGGCGTTATTATCCAGATGATAATCAAACAGCAGGGCATCAGGTTTAAAGCCTTGCTGCAGCGCCTGCAGTGCTTCCGACGGCTGACCGACAGCAATAACCTCTATTTGCCAGCTACGTAGCAGCTCGGCCACAGCGCTACGTAATTGCGGTTCATTATCCAGCAGTAAAATGGC
>NZ_JAWJBT010001350.1:0-244 GCF_046536035.1 Halomonas sp. SIMBA_159 | reverse complement strand
ACCCGGCGCCTTTTTTGCCGGCATTTTAATGATTGCAGCGCTGGGCTATACGATGAACATTATCGTGCTGTTCGCGCTTATTCTGGTAGCAGGTATGCTGGTAGACGGTGCTATTGTCGTCAGTGAACTGGCAGACCGGCATCTGGCAGAAGGACAAACACCAAAACAAGCCTGGGCCAACGCAGCCGGCCGTATGGCGTGGCCCATTATCGCGTCAACCGCCACTACGCTGGTGGTGTTTATG
>NZ_JAWJBT010001349.1:0-244 GCF_046536035.1 Halomonas sp. SIMBA_159 | reverse complement strand
CGATAGGGCAGGGACCGCAAGGCACTCTCGATGGTGCGCGAACCGCACAGCCCGCAACTGGCCGTGCCGGCAACGCTCCGCTCCCCCTCGGCCAGCCGGCGCGCATTGGCCGCCGGCACGCGCAAGGCGACGCGGTAGCCCGGGCCATCGCGGGCGATGTCGACGCTTTCGACGTCGCCCGGTGCGGCGACGATGCCCTCCGCCAGCGCAAAGCCGGTCGCGAAATCCTCCAGCTCGGTCGGGC
>NZ_JAWJBT010001348.1:0-244 GCF_046536035.1 Halomonas sp. SIMBA_159 | reverse complement strand
CACCATGAGTCCAAGCAGGTGGAAGAGCGTCAACGCCGTACCTGCAAGCACCAGGACCGCCACTGTGACAAGGACCGATACTGCAACGGCCGCGCCAACACGTCCGACTGGACCAGGACGCTGCAATCCCAAGATCAACACAGCCAAGCCGAGAGTCGCGCCCAGTCCGACCCAAGTCAGAGTCTCGTCTCGATAGCCTGCCAGCAGCGCTTCCGTCTCGGCCTTCAGATCGAGAAGCCGCACC
>NZ_JAWJBT010001347.1:0-244 GCF_046536035.1 Halomonas sp. SIMBA_159 | reverse complement strand
AAAAAGCACGCGACATCTTAGCGGGCGGGGAACGCGGGAAAATCTTGACCCTTCGCACCGCTTTTGGCCATTCCGGCCCTGAAACTTAGGGCATCAATAAAACAAAATCGACGTGGTTCTTCAAAAAAGAGCGCTCAGGCTACGGTGTGGGCGGGGACCTTGGCATCCATAAAATCGATTTGCTGCATTATTTGCTCGATGATGAAATCGTTCAAGTGAGCGCCGTTCAAGGAGCTTTGCACAA
>NZ_JAWJBT010001346.1:0-244 GCF_046536035.1 Halomonas sp. SIMBA_159 | reverse complement strand
ATGTGATCATCGTCGATTCAACCGACCCTATTGGCCCGGGTGAAGGCCTGTTTAACCGCGCTTTCTATGACAGCTGCCGTAAAGCCCTGCGTCAGGGCGGAATTTTAGTGCAGCAAAGTGAATCGCCACTTATTCATATGCCGTTGTTGAAAGATATGCGTCAGGCTATGCAGGACGCTGGTTTTGATGCATTGCAAACGTTATTGTTCCCGCAAATGGTGTATCCGTCAGGTTGGTGGACTTG
>NZ_JAWJBT010001345.1:0-244 GCF_046536035.1 Halomonas sp. SIMBA_159 | reverse complement strand
CTGAGAGCGCACCGAGTTGGTTTTCGCCAGTACATCAGACAGGGCCGCGTTGGGATCGGTATTGAGTTTCATGTTGACGGTAATTGTCGAGGAACCCAGTACCGATGACGACGTCATGTAATCTATGTTGTCAGCCTGCGCGATGGCCTGCTCCAGCGGCTGAGTAATAAAGCCCTGGATCAGATCGGCACTGGCACCGTAATAACTGGTCGTCACAGTGACCACGGTATTGGTCATTTCGGGA
>NZ_JAWJBT010001344.1:0-244 GCF_046536035.1 Halomonas sp. SIMBA_159 | reverse complement strand
AAGGGCATTCGCGTGTTATCGGAGCTTAATGTCGCGCTGGCGCTGGGATTGATCCTGTTCGTGTTGTTTATGGGCGACACTTCGTTCCTGCTTAATGCACTGGTGCTGAATGTTGGCGACTATGTGAATCGCTTTATGGGCATGACGCTCAACAGTTTTGCCTTCGACCGTCCAGTTGAGTGGATGAATAACTGGACGCTCTTCTTCTGGGCATGGTGGGTGGCATGGTCGCCGTTTGTCGGCT
>NZ_JAWJBT010001343.1:0-244 GCF_046536035.1 Halomonas sp. SIMBA_159 | reverse complement strand
GTTAGTCTTTCCGGTACTGCCCAATATAGTGAGCAGCTTGTAAAGCTTTACTGAAAAGATCGACAAACCCTAGCGTATTTGGTCATGTTTTGTAGACCTGCCTTGATTACACAAATGTATTGAAAACTGAACCCAACACCTTAATGCGCGAAAACGTATTAAATGCTCCAAAGCAGGGTCTATGCCCACCTCACTGTTAGCTTTCCAGCTATCAAATTTTTGTATTGAGGCAAGAGGCGTAGCA
>NZ_JAWJBT010001342.1:0-244 GCF_046536035.1 Halomonas sp. SIMBA_159 | reverse complement strand
ACAGCCTTCAGATCCAACCATCAGGTGGGTCAGAATATCTATCGGATCGGTATATTCAGTTAGCGCATTTAGTGAAAAGCCGGTGGTGTTTTTTAGCCGGTATTTATGCCGGATTTTATGACACAGTTCAGGGTTACTGCGTGTCTGCTGGCCAAGCTGCGCCAGTTCAGCCAGTAAACCGGCATGGCTTTGCCGGAATGACGCCACGCTTTGTGCATCTTCAGTATCCAGCACAGTGCCATCA
>NZ_JAWJBT010001341.1:0-244 GCF_046536035.1 Halomonas sp. SIMBA_159 | reverse complement strand
AAAGTTATAAGCAATATCAATCTCAAATGAAAAAATACATAAATAATGCAAATGACGACTATCAACAAATAAGAGAACTGCTAAATTTATCAGCAAATGATAGTGTTGCAGGGGGGTATATCAGGAATGCGAATACGGAGGGCAGAATGTCTAATATTTGGCGCGGAAGCACAGTGTTTTTTATTATATTAGCAGCTATTTGGTTATTTTATAGTTTCATAAGCGGTCAAGGTACAGTTTCTTG
>NZ_JAWJBT010001340.1:0-244 GCF_046536035.1 Halomonas sp. SIMBA_159 | reverse complement strand
ACCGGCGGTTTGAATAGAGCGTGACTCCATCCGGCGCAGCTCGGCACCAAAATCAAAGCGGCCATCGTCAAATTCGTAGCTGCCGTCCAGTTTTACCTGTTTGATTTTGCTTTCCTGGCTGGCATTACGGATACGGGCAATGGATGAACCCACATCTCCGGCATCGACCATGCCGTTAGCATTGGCACCTTTATCCGGCAGGGTGTCGTCATACACGTTCAGGTAAGTGGGTAAATCGGCACCC
>NZ_JAWJBT010001339.1:0-244 GCF_046536035.1 Halomonas sp. SIMBA_159 | reverse complement strand
GCTATGCGCTCGTCATATTCGTGTCGCCGAACGCGATCGATCACGCGTTCGCTAAGAGCGGCGCGATCTGGCCGCACGCATTGCCGGTCGGCGTGGTCGGGCCGGGCAGCGTGCAGGCGCTCGCGCGTCACGGCGTCAGCGCGTCGACTCACCAGATCATCAGTCCCGCATCCGGCGCCGATGAAGATAACGGGCGCTTCGACTCCGAAGGCCTCTTCGCCGCGATCGACTCTGCGCTCGGCGA
>NZ_JAWJBT010001338.1:0-244 GCF_046536035.1 Halomonas sp. SIMBA_159 | reverse complement strand
AAAATAATGGCCGTAAGTATGACATATACCCCGCGCATAGCGTTGCTGGCAAGACCACACAAGCCACTCCATTCCCAGGCACCCAGTAAAAATGCCGCAGAAATAAACAATGCAAACCCGGCTAACGGCAAATAAAAAACCGCCATCAGTGCCAGAGGCGCCAGAATCAGCGCAGTGATTACCCGTTGTTTAAACAATATCGTTATCCTTTAGCTTGCAGCGCCAGTTGCCGGACTTGTTCCCC
>NZ_JAWJBT010001337.1:0-244 GCF_046536035.1 Halomonas sp. SIMBA_159 | reverse complement strand
TATCCCCGAGGGCAAGGGGTCGCCTGATCGTTAACAGCCCGCCTTTTAACGGCGGGTTTTTTTATGCTCGAACCGGCGCTTGAACGGTAGAGTGATGTAATCCGTATGGCTTATGCGCTATCGGCATGGGGTTTTGTTGCATAATTAGACTAAAGTCTATTTATGCAATTTTGTCGTTAAAAAAGCGTTTCTTATGTGGGCAAGCTATTGAAGTGTAACCGTTTTTTTATTGAACGGGAATGCA
>NZ_JAWJBT010001336.1:0-244 GCF_046536035.1 Halomonas sp. SIMBA_159 | reverse complement strand
AATCCGTTTCAGGGACTGGCCAGATGGCTGGAACTGCTCAAGCCGGGCGGCTATGCGATCCTGACTGTTCCCGACGAAGATCTGTATGAGAAGGGCAAGTGGCCGAGCCCGTTCAATCGCGAGCACAAGGTCAGCTTCACGATCTGCAAACCGGAGAAAACGCTGCCGGGCTCAGTGAACGTGCTGGATCTGGTGCGTGCATTCGCGCCGGTCGCGTCGTGCGAACGCGTAACTCTGGTGCGTG
>NZ_JAWJBT010001335.1:0-244 GCF_046536035.1 Halomonas sp. SIMBA_159 | reverse complement strand
AAGGCAAAGCCTGCCATGACATAAAAAACGGCATAAGCGCTCAGCAGCGTTTCAAGTGACGGCAGCAGGTAAATCACCACAGCGCCCAGGCTGAACTGAATGAGTAACAAGGTGCCAAAAGCACGATCCGCATTGTTTAACCTGGCCAGTGCAGAAAAGCCGAGACCGACGCAAAGCCCACCGAATAACCCGGCTAAAAAGCGCCAGCCGAGCATGACACTGTAGGTTTCAATCCACAAAGTCC
>NZ_JAWJBT010001334.1:0-244 GCF_046536035.1 Halomonas sp. SIMBA_159 | reverse complement strand
ACCCACTTCCACGTGCGCGCCCTGATCCGGCTCGCCGTCGCGCACCAGCACCAGCGCCGGAACCAGCACCTTGACCATGTCGCCGAGCAGGCCCGCCTGATGACGCCGAAGCTCGAGAATCGCGTATTGATCGCGGCGCTTGTGGAGCGCCTCCACCCGTCCGACTAGCTGAAACATGCGCTTGCTCTCCCTGGATCCGAGGCCGGAGGCCATCCCTGTCACTCGGGAGCCTGCCAAAAGGAGC
>NZ_JAWJBT010001333.1:0-244 GCF_046536035.1 Halomonas sp. SIMBA_159 | reverse complement strand
CACATACAGTGCACCGATACCTTTAGGACCGTAAACTTTGTGCGCAGACAGGGAAATCAGATCAACTTTCATTTCCTGTACATCAATCGGCAGCTTACCGGCAGACTGAGCGGCATCAACATGGAAAAACACGCCACGTTCGCGGCAGATTTCACCAATTGCGGTAATGTCCTGAATCACACCGATTTCATTGTTCACATGCATAATGGAAACAAGAATGGTGTCTTCGCGGATGGCGTCACTC
>NZ_JAWJBT010001332.1:0-244 GCF_046536035.1 Halomonas sp. SIMBA_159 | reverse complement strand
ACAATTGCAGCTCTGAGTCCATAAAACCCATTGCGATGGGGAGTATAGCGGATCACTTTTCCCACTTCCTCTAATACATCTCGACCCAAGGGGGAATGGGTGAGTTGATAAGCCTGTACAGCATCATAGGAAAGCGGTTGTTGCAGCCCTTCTCGCAACTTAGCCATCATTTCGTCATCGAGGAAGCGAGCTAAAATTTTAAGATCTCCGGTTAATTCACCGGTTTCAGCATAAACTTTCAGAG
>NZ_JAWJBT010001331.1:0-244 GCF_046536035.1 Halomonas sp. SIMBA_159 | reverse complement strand
CAACATCCCCCTTTTTCTTTTTATAAGCCTAGCATATCCCACTTGCCATATGGGATAAATTTCCTCCTCCTGTAAGCGGACGAATTCATTTTTCTTGTTTAGTTTTCTGTTATTTGGGAAATCCAAGAAGTAAGAGATTCATTACAAATAATGCAGGAGGTTTTACAAAATGGTAGAACATGCAAAACACGCAGAATTATCCAAAACGCTCCATGAATGTATGGTGGCATGCAATCACTGTTTC
>NZ_JAWJBT010001330.1:0-244 GCF_046536035.1 Halomonas sp. SIMBA_159 | reverse complement strand
GCCGACAATGCCAAGGGCGGCATCATCCGTCGTGGCATCGCGCTGACCCCGGTCAAATTCGGCATCTCCTTCACCGCCACGTGGTACAATCAGGCCGGAGCGCTGATCCACATCTACAACGACGGTTCGATCCATCTGAACCACGGTGGCACCGAGATGGGTCAGGGCCTGAACACCAAGGTCGCGCAGGTGGTGGCCGAGGCGTTCCAGGTTGATTTCGACCGCATCAAGATCACCAAGACCA
>NZ_JAWJBT010001329.1:0-244 GCF_046536035.1 Halomonas sp. SIMBA_159 | reverse complement strand
CGATCTGCCGGCCGGTCAGGTCGCGCTCGCCCGCCTCACGCTGGCGATACACGTCGCTCACGAAGTCCATCTCCCATCCGGTGAGGCACGCATCGTCCAGCTCCAGCAGCGATGCCAGCATGTCGTCCACGTTCACCATGGTCCACTTCCTTATCTTGGGGTCTGCGTTCCATTCCATGCTACGGCGAACACCGAGATGCACTCCCTATCCTCCCCGCCCTCCCCACACGCCGCTTTCCCGATC
>NZ_JAWJBT010001328.1:0-244 GCF_046536035.1 Halomonas sp. SIMBA_159 | reverse complement strand
CTTGGTCATATAATGAAGTCATGTTCTTGCTAGAAAATATTAGCCAAATCGACAATCAATCCTGGCAATAACTCCTCACCAGACAAACGACTCGGATGATTAATTACCTCTTTATCTAGATCCACACGATAAATTTCGACTTTCTTAGCATCGGGATTAATTAACCAACCGAGTTTTACCCCACAAGTCATGTACTCGTTCATTTTTGCTTGTGTGGTTGAGAGATCGTCAGTTGGGGATAATA
>NZ_JAWJBT010001327.1:0-244 GCF_046536035.1 Halomonas sp. SIMBA_159 | reverse complement strand
CGCTCCTTGGCTGAACGCGCTTTGTTCACCCCCAGGCTTGCCTGCTGCTGGGCAATTTGGCGCTGCAAAGTGGTTAGCTCAACCTGGTCAGCATCGGCGATGGTAATGGTGCCTACGCCCGCCGCCGCCAGATAGGGCGCCACCGGCGAGCCCAGCCCACCGGCACCGAGAAGCAGCGCATGGGCAGCGCGCAAGCGCTCCTGCCCTTCAATGTCCACTGCAGGCAGCATGATTTGGCGGCTAG
>NZ_JAWJBT010001326.1:0-244 GCF_046536035.1 Halomonas sp. SIMBA_159 | reverse complement strand
AGCGCCTGGCCGGAAGTCGGCACCAGCAAACCGCACATCATCTTAAAGGTGGTCGATTTACCCGCGCCGTTTGGCCCCAGCAAACCAAAAATCTCCCCACGTTTAACGGCAAAGTTGACGTGATCGGTGGCGGCAAAATCACCAAATTTCTTGGTCAGTTCTTTCGCTTCGATCACCGTCTCGCCGGGTGTGCCTTCTACCGTATGCAATATTGCACCCAGCGGCGATTCTGAGGTTCCGGCAC
>NZ_JAWJBT010001325.1:0-244 GCF_046536035.1 Halomonas sp. SIMBA_159 | reverse complement strand
CCCGATGCATTGCAACAGCCTGAGCTGAGTAAAGATGATGCCTTATATGAAACGCCGGCCTGTGTTATGCAATACCGTTTGCAGTTGGCGCCTGGGGCTGAGCAGCGTTATCGCTTTGTGTTCGGCCCTGCATTGGATGAAGCAGAAATCGCTGCGGCCCGGCAGCGGTACTTTTCAGTAGCAGATGATCATAATCAGGTGCAGCAACAATTCGCTGATTATGTTGCACGGCGCCAGGGCGGCC
>NZ_JAWJBT010001324.1:0-244 GCF_046536035.1 Halomonas sp. SIMBA_159 | reverse complement strand
AAAAGAACCGGGAATTTTTAAAGAAAATCACTATCAGGACACTGCCAAACCAATTACAAAAGACATGCTGCACGATAAAATCGCCATCGTGAACGAAATGTTAGAGCCGGCTGCGACGAACGTTAAATTCCAGCTGCACGAGCAATTGGAAGTCTATTACGTGCAAGTCATCGATACAAAAACAGATGAAGTACTAAGAGAGATACCGAACCGGAAGTTTTTGGATATGTACGCATCCATGGCT
>NZ_JAWJBT010001323.1:0-244 GCF_046536035.1 Halomonas sp. SIMBA_159 | reverse complement strand
CCAGAACAGGCGCCATCAATTCGCGCGCCGGAAATGAAATGCGTTTCATAATCCAGTACAACACATAACCGGCGACAAGGGCGATGCCAAATGCATAAGGCGAGAACTGAAAGCTTGCTTCCTCGATTTCACCCGGCGCGCGTCCCGACAAGAACCCCGCCGCGAGGGGAACGGTGAAAACGATGAGCAGGATGCGGAAAGTTTGCATGACTGACACAATCGTGACATTGGCCGATTTGACGTC
>NZ_JAWJBT010001322.1:0-245 GCF_046536035.1 Halomonas sp. SIMBA_159 | reverse complement strand
CTCTTCTTCATACGACTAATCTCCCTGCTGACGAACGTACGCGCGGTGGCCCTGCGCACAGTTCAAATCAAACGTCCCAAGCCATACCCGCAGGTACGGCCGCTTGACTGCGCCGCCGCACGACAACACCTGCTCATCGCGGCTTATCTGAAATTAGGAATCACGCACTCCACACCGCACGCCCGGGATTCGGCGCGCCCCGGATACCGTCGACGGTCAACGCACGGATCGATGCCGGCTCCCCC
>NZ_JAWJBT010001321.1:0-245 GCF_046536035.1 Halomonas sp. SIMBA_159 | reverse complement strand
CCTTCAACATTTCGGATGACTTCGGCCAGCCATGGGGCAACCGGCACGGTTTTATCGCCTAGGACGGTCAGCTCACCGCGCTCGTGCATCGCGACGTATCGGCCGGCCACGCCGTCCGCCTGGCCCCGATCAAGAAGGCTGGGCATGCTGGGGAAGGTGCCGAGGCATTCTAGCCGCCCGGTTTCAGGCCAATAGAACGCCGCCGCCGTCATCGAAGCCGAGCCGCCGAGGTCGATGCCCATCAC
>NZ_JAWJBT010001320.1:0-245 GCF_046536035.1 Halomonas sp. SIMBA_159 | reverse complement strand
GTATTGTGACAAAAGCAGCCAGAATGATCCCCGCTATTGTTTTCATATTAAACCCCCACACTGTTTTTTGCTGAAGTCGGTTTGAAATACTGCTTAATTTGCTGCAGCTTACTGCCAAGAGCCTTGTCGACACGCCCGGGAAGCAACGCGTTTAAGCGAACAAATATATTTTCGGCGCTGCCGAGATAACGCCTTTTACGACCACTGATAAGTTGGTCTACAAGGGCTTTGGCAACTTGCTCCGG
>NZ_JAWJBT010001319.1:0-245 GCF_046536035.1 Halomonas sp. SIMBA_159 | reverse complement strand
CATACCGTCACATTGGCTTGCAGCCGCGTAGCATCAGCAATGAGACACTCCGCACCGATCACGCTGCCTGCCCCCACTCCCACGCGCTCTGCCAACACCACGCCTGCGTCAATCACCGCATTGCCTTGCACCGAGACGCCTTCACCCCGCTTAACGCCGTCTGCTCCCACGGCAGTGGGGGGCACGCCTGCCACGCCACGGGCGGGCAGTGGGCCAAACGGCGGCCCGGGTTTGTCTTACCCCGA
>NZ_JAWJBT010001318.1:0-245 GCF_046536035.1 Halomonas sp. SIMBA_159 | reverse complement strand
GGCTACGCTCGGTCGGGCAGGGCCACGTGTTAGGCATCGCGGTGGCGCCGGGGTTCACCGGCCGCGCTTTCGCAACGACCGCCGCGGCGTCATACTTGATCCATGCATGTTTCAGTCTACAAGGGCCGGAAGCGGCCGGACACCTACATATTCCTGCCCGTCAAGGACGACTTCTCGGTTCTGTCCGACGAGCTCCGGCGGGCCATGGGCGAGCTCGTCCACGTCATGGACCTGGTGCTGACACC
>NZ_JAWJBT010001317.1:0-245 GCF_046536035.1 Halomonas sp. SIMBA_159 | reverse complement strand
AGTTGATTGGGTCAACTCAGCAAACTTGTCCTTGAAAGACATGTATTGATTACGCTTATCAAGCTCGCGTTCTAAGTGAGCAATATGAGGAAAATCAGCGCAGTACCCTACACGTTCATTAAATACTTTGAGGAAGACCTTAAGAATGGCATTTTCTCGGTCATCTGTATTGGCTCGCGAATCGATGTTAAAAAGAATAACGTCTGTATCTTTGGTAACAGCGTTTTGGATATCGGCCAACAGCA
>NZ_JAWJBT010001316.1:0-245 GCF_046536035.1 Halomonas sp. SIMBA_159 | reverse complement strand
ATGTATATTTTTTCTGTTCCTTTTTTGAAAAGTTTAGCTTTAGTATCATTAGCCATACTGTTTTTCTCGACAACAGCATGGTATGCAGATGTTAAAAGCAACTGAAGCTCATCTTTGCCACGTTTGGCGCTCTTCTCTAGATTTAATTAATTAAATCAATCTAACCCAAGTGATTCATTTTGATATGTTTTTAATACATTTATTAAGTGTTTAAATGCAATCAATTGCATAATTGCAGTGAAAAT
>NZ_JAWJBT010001315.1:0-245 GCF_046536035.1 Halomonas sp. SIMBA_159 | reverse complement strand
TCGCCCAACATAAGCCGACACTAAGACTAACGTTTAATAGATTGATTTACATAAGAAATATTCAAAAACCGTTAACCAGCCACTGTTACCTTCCCACACAACAACACGAAAAAAAGGGTAAAAAAGGGGTAACACTTCACCACCCAATTAGTTACCTGGCACGCACATAAATTGCCAAGATGCTGAAATGCAAAAGGTATCCAACGAGTGGAACGGCGAGAGCAATAGTACTAGGGAAGAAGAAC
>NZ_JAWJBT010001314.1:0-245 GCF_046536035.1 Halomonas sp. SIMBA_159 | reverse complement strand
CCCACTTTCTTGTCGGCACGCGCTTGCTCAATGACTTTGTTCACTTCGCCACGCACTTTCAACAGCTCGTCCCAGAACGCATCGTTCATTGCTTCACTGTCTGCCAGACCAAACAGGCCTTCGTACCACTCACCGGTGAAGACGTATTTTTCACGTTCGCCCGGCAGGTAGCCCCACACTTCATCAGCGGTGAAGGAGAGGATTGGTGCCATCCAGCGAACCAGCGCTTCTGCGATGTGATACAG
>NZ_JAWJBT010001313.1:0-245 GCF_046536035.1 Halomonas sp. SIMBA_159 | reverse complement strand
AGTCGACGTCGGGATGCACCGAGAAGACACCGTCCGTGTCGACGACCGCGGTCGCGATGACGAGGCCGGTCTCGTCGACGATCTCCACCTCCGCGCCGGGGGTTCCGGTGCCGGTGATGTCCGGTGCGAAGGCCGTCGATGGATCGATGCGCCAGTCGATCGTCACGGGTGACTCGACCACTGGCGGCTCGACCACGGGAGGGTCAACCACAGGAGGTTCAACCACAGGAGGCTCGACCACCGGC
>NZ_JAWJBT010001312.1:0-245 GCF_046536035.1 Halomonas sp. SIMBA_159 | reverse complement strand
CCAGAAAATCCGTTAGGAAAAATTGCAATTGTATCAGGCGATATGATTTCACTCGAAGAAAGTCTGATTTTCCAGTTTCCGCAACTTTTAGCAGGTATGCAAAAGTTTTTAGCAAACCAAACAGCTATTGAAGGGGTAAAAAGTCCGGCACTTGATAGTTTAGCCTCTTTGAAAGCGATTCGTGATGCTTCAGGTCAGGTTGCAGCAGGCCACTTAAATGGTGGTTGGCAGGATATGTATAATAG
>NZ_JAWJBT010001311.1:0-245 GCF_046536035.1 Halomonas sp. SIMBA_159 | reverse complement strand
AGCTCGGCGTGCGGGCAGTGCCGTCCGGTGAAGTCGAATTCGACGGCGCGCAGGCGTTTGTGTTCGGGAATCCGGAAAATGGGCTGAAGTATATGATGGAAGCGTTGAATTTATCGCGCATCTGCAATGCGGTTGCTTCGATCGGCATCATGAAGCGGGCGCTCGATGAGGCGGCGGAATATGCCGAACGCCGCAATGCTTTCGGCCAAAAACTCACCCGTTTTCCAATGGTGCAGGACAGCTTG
>NZ_JAWJBT010001310.1:0-245 GCF_046536035.1 Halomonas sp. SIMBA_159 | reverse complement strand
ATTTAGTAACTTCCAAGCTCTGAAATTGGGATGGAAAAGCTACGGTGATCCTCATTATGTAGATCATGTTATGCGCTATTTGAAGGGCGGTGGCACTGTAAAGCCAGTCAATGGAGCAATGGAGGGATATGAAACTGTAATGAATGAAGCTCTTAAGTATGAAGGTGATCCATATGAGTGGGGCGGTTCTTCTCCTTCCGCTGGTTTTGACTGTAGTGGTCTTGTGCAATGGGCATATAGAAAAG
>NZ_JAWJBT010001309.1:0-245 GCF_046536035.1 Halomonas sp. SIMBA_159 | reverse complement strand
GGCGTGGGCAAGCCGATGCCGAAGGCCACGGCCCGCGCCAATGCGAAGAAGTCCGCGATCCGCGCCCGCGTCGAGCATGTCTTCGCCCATCAGAAGAACCGCTACGGCCTGTTCATCCGAACCATCGGGACCAAGCGGGCCGAGGCCAAACTGACGCTCGCCAATCTCGCCTACAACATGGACCGGCTGATCTTCCATGAACGACGCGCAGCGGCAGGATGAGTCCGTCCGAAATTGCTGATCCA
>NZ_JAWJBT010001308.1:0-245 GCF_046536035.1 Halomonas sp. SIMBA_159 | reverse complement strand
ATCCGGTCAAGATATTGATCATGCCCGGCGCAACGCCGAGGTCCGGTATGACCGTCACGCCTTGCTTTACTGCTTGTTCGTGCATGGCAAGCACTTTTTCTGTAGCGCCCCCGATATGCCCGCCAAGATCGACGGAATGAACACCGCATTCAATAGCGATTTCTGCCACTTTTTCATTGAACGTATAGAACAGCGCATTGATTACGACATCCGCCTGTGAGATGACTTGTTTCAATTGTTCATCG
>NZ_JAWJBT010001307.1:0-245 GCF_046536035.1 Halomonas sp. SIMBA_159 | reverse complement strand
CGACTGTCTGTACGACAGTGAAGATACCACAACCATTCATGTCGGCAGCCTGAATTTCCGTTTGATGCTAGAGACGGAAGACCGTTCGGCTTTTACGTCTATCCCTATTCTGAAAATTTCGGAAGTCAAAAGTGATGGTACTGTATTACTTGATGACAAGTTCATTCCCACTTGCCTTGATATTAAAGCTTCCGCTGTACTGACAAAGTTTGTTACCGAATTTGCTTCTTTGCTAAAACATCGCG
>NZ_JAWJBT010001306.1:0-245 GCF_046536035.1 Halomonas sp. SIMBA_159 | reverse complement strand
ACTTCAAATCCAAGGCCACAATTCTGGCAACAGGTGGTGCCGGCCGTATCTACCAGTCAACCACGAACGCACACATTAACACCGGTGACGGTGTCGGTATGGCATTGCGTGCGGGTGTACCCATGCAGGATATCGAAATGTGGCAGTTCCATCCAACCGGTATTGCCGGCGCCGGTGTACTGGTAACAGAAGGCTGCCGTGGTGAAGGTGGTTACCTGCTGAACAAAGACGGTGAGCGTTTCATG
>NZ_JAWJBT010001305.1:0-245 GCF_046536035.1 Halomonas sp. SIMBA_159 | reverse complement strand
GTTCACCTCGCTCGACGTCGAGGCCGCGGCCCAGCTGCGCGAGGTCGTGCGCGAACAGCGCGGAGCCACCACGACGATCCTCGTCTCGCACGGCATCCTCGACGCCCAGGCTCTCGCGGAGCGGCTGGTGATCGTGCAGGCCGGGCGCATCGTTCAGGATGCCGCCGTCGCCGAGGTGCTCGCCTCCCCGGCGACTCCCTTCGCGGCCGCCGTCGCCGATTCAGCACGCTGACGCGGCCTCCCGA
>NZ_JAWJBT010001304.1:0-245 GCF_046536035.1 Halomonas sp. SIMBA_159 | reverse complement strand
CCATTACGCCGTGGAATTTCCCGAATGCTATGCTGGCCCGCAAAGCTGCGGCAGCGCTGGCGGCAGGCTGCACCTTTGTGGTGAAACCCGCACACCAGACACCGCTTTCAGCACTGGCGCTGGCAGAGTTGTCGCAGCAGGCAGGTATTCCGCCCGGCGTGTTTAATGTGGTTTGCGGTACCGATGCCAAAGCGATTGGTGAAGTGCTAACGCAGGACCCCCGGGTCGCCAAATTCAGCTTTACC
>NZ_JAWJBT010001303.1:0-245 GCF_046536035.1 Halomonas sp. SIMBA_159 | reverse complement strand
CCCGAACGGCTGAACGCCGCGGTCGAGCTCCTCGACCGCACGATCGACCGCTTCGGGCCCGACCGAGCCGCGATCCTGCTCGCAGACGGATCGTCGTGGAGCTATGGCGAACTCCGGCGGCGGGCTGACCAGTTCGCTCAGGTCCTCGTCGAAGACCACGGCCTCGTGCCCGGCAACCGGGTGCTGCTGCGGATGCTCAACGGCCCGTGGACGGTCGCCTGCTGGCTCGGGGCGCTCAAGGCGGG
>NZ_JAWJBT010001302.1:0-245 GCF_046536035.1 Halomonas sp. SIMBA_159 | reverse complement strand
ACGGCCAGGCCCCGTGAGAATGCCCTTGTTTCTCGCATAGGCCATGAAATCGGAAACGATAAGGAAGTAATCGATATAGCCCATTGCCGAAATGACGCCCAGTTCATAATCAAGCCTCTCCGAATAGTCTTGTCCCGCCTGTCGCCCCCGTTCTTCCAGCCCTTTCAGGCACAGGGCACGGATGACTTCATGTTTATCGCTGCCTTCTTTTACCGGATATTTTGGCAGCAATTGCCGATTCAGTG
>NZ_JAWJBT010001301.1:0-245 GCF_046536035.1 Halomonas sp. SIMBA_159 | reverse complement strand
ACCGCGATTTTTTGCAGCCCGCTCAGTCTGTCCTGATAAACGAAACGGCCCAGCACCACCATGACCAGCGGCATCATGAAATAGCCCAGAGAAACCGGCAGAGCACGGCCATTGATCGGCGCCCACATGAACAGCCAGAACTGGACGCCCAGCAAGAATGCCGACAAGGGCAAGCCCAGCCATAGCAGGGGGCGCTGACGGACTGCAGACACAATAGCCTTCACTTGCGGCCATGCTTTGCTGAG
>NZ_JAWJBT010001300.1:0-245 GCF_046536035.1 Halomonas sp. SIMBA_159 | reverse complement strand
CGGTTCCGATGAGAAGCGCGGTCTTGGTCGCGACCATCTGCCCTGGCTCCATGGCGACCTCGACCGTCGTCGGTGTCGCCTCGAGGATCTTCAGTCGGATTCCATCGACTGTGGTGTGCGCGCCCGGTTCAGGCGTGACTCCGCGGAACCGCCCGAACACCTCGCCGAGCGGCCGAGTCCAGTCGAGCAGGCCGTCGTCGAGAGTCAGCTTCGGGGCGAGAGTCGGCTCGCCCTGCTGGGGCAGC
>NZ_JAWJBT010001299.1:0-245 GCF_046536035.1 Halomonas sp. SIMBA_159 | reverse complement strand
GGCCAGCCGGGGCGTGGGGCTATCAGTGCCCGTGGGGTTAGCCAGCAAAATGACTCGGCGGTGACGGCAATCTATCTGGATGATGTGCCGATGACCAGTAATACCGGTTTTGCGGCAGGTGGCCGGTTGTTTTTTGACGGCCTGTTAGGCGATGTAGCCCGGGTGGAGCTGATTAAAGGCCCGCAAGGCACCTTGTTTGGTGCTACAGCTATTGCCGGTGCAGTCCGTTACATCAGTAATGCGCC
>NZ_JAWJBT010001298.1:0-245 GCF_046536035.1 Halomonas sp. SIMBA_159 | reverse complement strand
CATCTTGGCTCAATACATCATATTCCACGACATAAGAACCGTCTTCCAGTTCCTGAGCCGGTGTGCCGATCAATTGATCTTCCATCACGGCCACTTCGCTGAAATCGACAGCGGTCCCATCCATCGTCATCGACATGTCACTGCCTTGTTCGATGCCGGCACTGAAATCAAGCACCACTTGTTCCAATGGCTCAGCGATTACTGAACCCTCAGCCGGAGTAGATGACTCCAACACGGAATGGGCG
>NZ_JAWJBT010001297.1:0-245 GCF_046536035.1 Halomonas sp. SIMBA_159 | reverse complement strand
CGGATGAGTGAGGTTCCGCTGCGCGGGCGCGCGGAGACGGCCAGTGCGGCGACGACCAGCGAGGCGACCTCGGTTCCCGCGCGCCCGGCGGTACCTCACGTCGCCGCGGACGCACTCGACGACGAGGTCACCGCCGGAGCGTTCGTGCTCGATGTGCGCGAGGCGGATGAGGTCGCCTTCGGGGCGATCCCCGGCTCCCGGCACGCTCCGCTGGCGGAAGTGCTCGGTCGTCCCGGGGCTTTTTC
>NZ_JAWJBT010001296.1:0-246 GCF_046536035.1 Halomonas sp. SIMBA_159 | reverse complement strand
CACGCCGGTCGCCCAGCCGCGCAACTCCAGCTCCTCTAAGGCTTCGTCTCGCCACAGCAACGTGCACAGAGTGAACGCGTCGACTTTGGAGTTCCATCGAGCCTTGCGGCGGTGACGCAGATCGACCGCTTCGCCTACGGGAACGGCCTCGATGATCCCCCACCAGGCGGGGAGGAGGCTGCGGGCCTGTTTCACATGGTTGGAGGCCACGACAAGGTAGGCGTAGTCGAGCACGGCGGAGTACAC
>NZ_JAWJBT010001295.1:0-246 GCF_046536035.1 Halomonas sp. SIMBA_159 | reverse complement strand
GGACCGAATTCTGCGCCCGAACCGGGGGCAAATGTCCCGGATCCGAATGTCAATCCGCACTAAATCATTGATAGTAGACAGGATTCACACGGCTTTGATGGCACCAGTCCTGGGTCCATCAATCCGTGATCCTGTCTAGGACCCCATTTTGCGCGCCAGCACGATGGCTTCTGTACGGCTGTGCACGCCGAGCTTGGCGAAGATGGAGGAAAGCTGATTGCGCACGGTCTTTTCCTGCTTGCCCAG
>NZ_JAWJBT010001294.1:0-246 GCF_046536035.1 Halomonas sp. SIMBA_159 | reverse complement strand
AGTGCTCCCAGTCGACGCCGAGCATGCAAAGTGCCGACGAGAATGACAAGCCTAATTCGATGGGTCCCTGCTCCACTGATGGCCGCATGGAGCCCACCGAAACTTAGTGGCTTCATGGCGCATGCCACCGGCGTTTGCGTAAGCCAGCAGTGGATCGATGCGTTAATCTGGGACGACTATGAACACGGTGGCTAATTATGGAGGGGACACCGAGTTCCACACCAGCGGCGCTATCAGCGCCGATTG
>NZ_JAWJBT010001293.1:0-246 GCF_046536035.1 Halomonas sp. SIMBA_159 | reverse complement strand
GTAGCTGGCGGAGAAGAGCCCCCGCTCCCGGCGAAACGCGTCGGCGAGCAGCTCGCCGCCCAGCGCCCGGACGCGCGCCGAGGGGGCGGGGGTGGGCGGGGTCGCGACGGCGGTCAAGGGCGGCACTTTCCAATTCCAGCACGGCCGCGGCGAAGGACGCTCATCCGTGCGGCGCGTACCCCGAGCGGTCACGCCGGTTTGGCGGCGGAGCGATACGAATCACGGGGTGAAGAGCGAGTCCGGCCG
>NZ_JAWJBT010001292.1:0-246 GCF_046536035.1 Halomonas sp. SIMBA_159 | reverse complement strand
GGCCAATGCAATGCCCGCCGGGGCGCCCCTTGGGCAATGCCGGGGCGCGATCCTTTATCCTTGTGCGCCCGCCGGCCCCTGCCGGCCCGCCCGAGACCGCACCGCAATGAGCCAGACCCCGCCCGACCACCTCGCCGTCGATCCCCGCAGCCCGTTCCACGACGAGGCCGTCCTGGCCCGCGGCGTGGGCGTGCGCTTCAACGGCATCGAGCGCGACAACGTCGAGGAATACTCGGTCAGCGAGGG
>NZ_JAWJBT010001291.1:0-246 GCF_046536035.1 Halomonas sp. SIMBA_159 | reverse complement strand
CCATGCCGGCCTTTTACGCCAGCGCACCCGGCGCGGGAAGGGGGCGCTTGTCCAGGCCGGCCCCGCGCCTAGGATGAGGCCGGCAACGGGGATGGATGCATGCGCGATCAGAAAAGCCTCAACGCCGCGCTCGATGCGCTCGCCGACCGCGATCCCGACGTGGCGGCGGGCCTCGCGCGCGTCGGCTATCCCGCGCCGCGGGCCAAGGACCACGGCTTCGCCCCGCTGGTCGAGGCGGTGATCTCC
>NZ_JAWJBT010001290.1:0-246 GCF_046536035.1 Halomonas sp. SIMBA_159 | reverse complement strand
CATTCGTTTTCTCAATCAGGTGAAATTGCAGCTGAAGTTGAGCAATATTTTCCCGTTACAAAGCCGGGTGGAAGACCATCAGCCAGAGCAAGGCTATGATGGCGTGATCAGTCGTGCTTTTGCTTCGATGAACGATATGCTGAACTGGTGCAGGCATTTACCCGCCCCAACTGGGCGCTTTTTCGCCATGAAAGGTGCTGCTGTACAAGAAGAAATTGCAGCTTTGCCTGATTTTGTTAAAGTAGC
>NZ_JAWJBT010001289.1:0-246 GCF_046536035.1 Halomonas sp. SIMBA_159 | reverse complement strand
GATCGACGGCGCCTGGTGCTGCGCCGATTGCGGATGGCGCTACGGCGATTCCCCCGACACCGACCTCCCTCTCCCCCGCGTCGACGTCGTGTACTACATCCGCTACGACGAGCGAGTGAAGATCGGCACCAGCAGACGCCCGCGGCAGCGCCTCGCGAGCATCCGACACCAGGAGCTGCTCGCATTCGAACGCGGCGACCGCTCCGTCGAGCAGCAGCGCCACCGGGAGTTCGCCGCGGTACGCGA
>NZ_JAWJBT010001288.1:0-246 GCF_046536035.1 Halomonas sp. SIMBA_159 | reverse complement strand
ATGGGAATTTCTTGAAGGCTGGAAACTCGACGCAGTTGAGTGCAAATTTCATAGCCATTGGTGTTGGGCATAATCAAATCAAGGAAAATGAGGTCAGGTTTGACTTTTAATAAGGTAGCATTTGCTCGCAGGGGATCATTAATCCCAATAAAATCATACCCATTTTCGCGCACAATTTGTTCCACAGTTTGCGTTACTTGCGGACTATCATCAACACAAGCAATCAAAAATTTGGGATTTTTAGAA
>NZ_JAWJBT010001287.1:0-246 GCF_046536035.1 Halomonas sp. SIMBA_159 | reverse complement strand
ATGTCTGGGCTGAGGATACGGAAAGTAGTGTTAATCTAAGCAGTCTGACCAGTTTTGTAGACTCTACAGGTTATTCCAGCCTTACTGCTAGAGATGGAGGGAGTTTAGGAACCGAAAATCTCACGACTTTAGAAGGACTGACACTTACTCTAGATGGAGCAACTTCAAGCATTGACCTCACTAACTTGGACAGTATTGATGGACTCAGTTTCTATGTCAACAATGGTGCAGTTTTAGACCTATCTC
>NZ_JAWJBT010001286.1:0-246 GCF_046536035.1 Halomonas sp. SIMBA_159 | reverse complement strand
GGTACAACAGCTGAGCAACGACGGAGCTTGCTACGGCATCATTAACCGGCGTTCCCAAAAAGATAATACGATCTTTAAGCAGTCGCGAATAGATATCAAAAGCGCGTTCGCCCCTTTCGGTCTTCTCAACCACCATGGGCACCAGGCTGTTGTTTTGGATCCGGGAAACGTCTGCATCTTCAATATTAGGTACTTCGTATAAAGGTTGCTTGTTCATAATCTTTTTAAAAAATAAGACTTAATTAC
>NZ_JAWJBT010001285.1:0-246 GCF_046536035.1 Halomonas sp. SIMBA_159 | reverse complement strand
ATTGATGATTTAGCGGATTTGGATCAAAAGCAAGTGGCGGTGCTTGATGGTAGTATCCAAGAAGACTTACTGCGCGATCGCGCTCAGAAATTAAAGATCAAACCGATCTGGGTGGAGTTAACGACGTTTCAAGCCCTCTTTGAGCAACTGCATCAAGGAAAAGTTGACCTAGCTATTGCCAATGAATTTATTGGTCAAGATTTGGCTCAAACCTATAACAACATTCAACGTGGTCTTTTAATCAAC
>NZ_JAWJBT010001284.1:0-246 GCF_046536035.1 Halomonas sp. SIMBA_159 | reverse complement strand
AGCGGCAAGCTGTCATTGACGATAGAGGCAATAAAAGTACCGGTACCCAGCAGTTTAAGGCTGCTGCCAAGCGCCAGTGATAACAGTACTATCGTCACCAGCGGCAGTAACTCGCTCATGCCTTTAAAGCCAATATCAACCAGCTGCTGATGCTTAAAGCGCTTACTGAACAACATCATAGAGTAGGCGACTAAACAGGCCAGCGTCGTGGCATAGAGCACCGATTGTGAACCCGAGCCACCCACC
>NZ_JAWJBT010001283.1:0-246 GCF_046536035.1 Halomonas sp. SIMBA_159 | reverse complement strand
CAGTCACGATCCTAGCGAGCGGGTCTCTGTGCAGGCTGGGCGGATGCGCCGTGCGAAAACGGAGACCATCCACGTTCGCTGCGCCGCGTCCGCGCGGGACGCTCCGAGAGCGAGGTGGGTAGTCTCCGTTTCGAGAGCCGGTGGCGGCTGAGGCGGAGCGCTCAGTCCTCCGCGTCGCGTGCCTGTGCGGCGAGTGCGCGCTCGACGTCCGCGAGGTTCTCGAGCACCAGGCGTCGAAGCGCCGGC
>NZ_JAWJBT010001282.1:0-246 GCF_046536035.1 Halomonas sp. SIMBA_159 | reverse complement strand
AATGATTATCCTTGTGCTGAATTAACACGAAGGAGAAAAAATGAAAAACACATTTGCATTAATTTTGCTGGCATCGAGCGTTGTCTTACCTGGAGTGGTGGATGCGGCCGATAAGCATGAAGGGATTGAAATAACAATTAATATCAATAGTGCCAATGCTGAGGAACTGGATAAGCTGCTATTAGGCGTTGGTCCGGATAAAGCTCAGAACATTATTGAATACCGGGAGCAGAATGGGAAATTTGC
>NZ_JAWJBT010001281.1:0-246 GCF_046536035.1 Halomonas sp. SIMBA_159 | reverse complement strand
ATGGAACCCAGGACGGCGAGGATCGGCAGGGTGGTGCGATGGGGCGCGGACATGGGACGGGATGGCAATGCGGGGCCGGCATGATGCCATGCGCCCCGCGCCGCCGGCTTGGACGATCGCGGCGGCCGCCGCGCCCGGATCAGCGTGCCTGCACGGCCTCGCGCGTCCGCACCGCGCTCGGCGGCAGCCCGATGATGCGCTTGAATGCGCGGCTGAAAGAGGCTTCCGAGTCGTATCCCAGGCGGC
>NZ_JAWJBT010001280.1:0-246 GCF_046536035.1 Halomonas sp. SIMBA_159 | reverse complement strand
CTATTAGAGCAGCTCACAAACCATACAAATGATACGAGACCACATATATCTGAGGCAGAAAAGAAAAAATGGAACGATTCGCAGAGCTATAAGATTACAGCAGATAATGGGAATCAGCTAATCAATGTGCCGGCCAATGCAAGGATCTTTGATGCGATTAAAGATAAAGGAACATGTACATTTTATGCAGCTGCTGGCGTCGAAGATTCTCCTACACCAACTAATGTCTCGATAAGGGGTCTGCAG
>NZ_JAWJBT010001279.1:0-246 GCF_046536035.1 Halomonas sp. SIMBA_159 | reverse complement strand
ATATGAAGTTTCTAGGCTTATCTAAAGTATATAAAGGTGATGGGGATGGGGATGCAAGTATACGCAAGGTTACTATAACTAACATTAACAGTCTTAATAGTGATTTAAACTTCCTTGTAAATACTTTTCTCACATTAAAGGGATTTGCTGCTGAAGCTAAATATAATAGCTCTGATTTTAATGCAGTGCATTATGTTTTACTCATGCCTACTGTTTATAGGTTAATTAGCAAGAACAAAGTTGAAA
>NZ_JAWJBT010001278.1:0-246 GCF_046536035.1 Halomonas sp. SIMBA_159 | reverse complement strand
AATTTGGCGCGGATAAAATTTCTATCAATTCGCCGGCATTAGCCAACCCTGCGCTGATCACTGAGCTGGCCGATAAATTCGGTGTGCAGTGTATTGTGGTGGGGATCGATTCTTACTTTGATGCCAAAACCGGCCAGTATCAGGTTTACCAGTTCACCGGTGATGAAAGCCGTACCCAGGTCACCCAGTGGCAAACCGCTGACTGGATTGAGGAAGTGCAGCGCCGCGGGGCGGGTGAAATCGTGC
>NZ_JAWJBT010001277.1:0-246 GCF_046536035.1 Halomonas sp. SIMBA_159 | reverse complement strand
CATAAAATGCACCAAGGCTGATATGGCTATAAGCTCGCGGCTTATAGCAGGCTCATTAGCAGCGATTGCATCATTTTGGCGCAGGCATGCCTTAAAAAGTATCAGTTAAGGCGACATTTTCCAGTTAATAGCGATGTCGCGGGTATGGATGGTGGAGTTTCAGGCCAGCAACGGAAAGCGACTGGCGATGCTGCTGCCGGTAAAGTCAGCTACCCAACCCGCAGGGTCATTAAACAGGCGAATAGC
>NZ_JAWJBT010001276.1:0-246 GCF_046536035.1 Halomonas sp. SIMBA_159 | reverse complement strand
ACAGCATTAATAATGACATAGCCCGTCTTGATGGTGCACGCTTTGTGTCGGCTGTAGAGAGTGAAGAAGGCCAGCAACTTTCAGAATCATTAGTGAAGCAGATCACCGGTGGCGAAAAGATGTCCGCACGTTTCTTGCGCCAGGAGTATTTTGAGTTTACACCGGAATTTAAAGTGTTTTTTACGACAAACCATAAACCAATTGTAAAGGGAAGCGATAAGGGTATATGGCGACGCATTCGATTAG
>NZ_JAWJBT010001275.1:0-246 GCF_046536035.1 Halomonas sp. SIMBA_159 | reverse complement strand
AGCGGCGTGCTCGCTCAGATTCAGCTCAGAGACACTCACCTGATCTTCGTCAGTGCCCAGATAGATATCCGTCCAGCGTTTCGCCCAGTCGGCTTCCAGCTTAGGGTCACGCTGGCCATCGACATACAGCTCAATCGGTGAACGGTGACCGTGTGCTATGCGCTGACAGTTGCCGTCATGCTTTTTCAGGCCGTGGCTGTAGTGATAAAAAGCACCATCAATCTTTTCGGGACGCAATACCAGTTC
>NZ_JAWJBT010001274.1:0-246 GCF_046536035.1 Halomonas sp. SIMBA_159 | reverse complement strand
CTCTTAGTTAATTTTATTTTTAAACGAATCGCCGTACGCCATAGCGTCCAGCCCAAAATAATCGGCCAGCGTCTGGCCTATATCGGCAAAGCTCTGACGCTCACCTAAATCGGTTGCCTGCATGCCGGGTTTATACACCAGCACCGGAATATATTCACGCGTATGCTCAGTACCCTGCCAGGTAGGGTCGCAGCCATGATCAGCAGTCAGCAATAACATAGTGTCAGCATCACAGGCAGCCATCAG
>NZ_JAWJBT010001273.1:0-246 GCF_046536035.1 Halomonas sp. SIMBA_159 | reverse complement strand
ACTGCGGTCGGTGCGGCATCAAAATTAAACAGGTCTTGCTGGCGCTGCACATTGCGCAGCACGCCATTAATCAATTTGGTTAACGACTGGCCTTTTAACTCGCGCGCTGCTTCTACTGTTTCACTTATCGCCGCATGATCCGGAATTCGCATAAACTTCAGCTGATAAATACCGACATACAACAAAAACTGCAAAGGCCGCAGTTGCTTTACCAGCGGTTTAGCCATCAGTTGGCTGCATACTGCC
>NZ_JAWJBT010001272.1:0-246 GCF_046536035.1 Halomonas sp. SIMBA_159 | reverse complement strand
ATACAACCTTATTCATGACTTACGCCCTTGCGCTTTAAACGGATAGCACCAACTAACATTAACGCCCAGCCCGCAAGGAAGCTCACGCCGCCAACCGGAGTGACAAACGCCCACAAACGCAGATGGGACAGTGCCAGGCAATAAAGGCTGCCGCTGAACAGCACCGTGCCTAACGCGAGGAAAACGCTACTCCAGTAAAACCAGATACTGATGCGACGCTGCATTGCCACCGCCAGACCTAAGATC
>NZ_JAWJBT010001271.1:0-246 GCF_046536035.1 Halomonas sp. SIMBA_159 | reverse complement strand
ATAAAAGCGATATAGGCAAAAGCAAATAGCCAAATCCAATTCGACTCCGGCACTAAACTGGCTGTCATTACGCCAAAGAACAAGGCGCTTAGCGATGAAGTAGCAATCAACACGTTCTTTCTTGGCAAGCGATCGGAAATATAGCCGCCCACTAAATTAATCACGAAACCGATGACGACCGTGCAGATCAAGAATAGCCCCGCTGCAACTTTCCCGATCTCTTGTGCGAAGAACAAGGCCATAAAC
>NZ_JAWJBT010001270.1:0-246 GCF_046536035.1 Halomonas sp. SIMBA_159 | reverse complement strand
ATCGGGCGAGTTGGAAGCGCGCGCAAATAATGGGCGCATCGAGCTGGAGACTGAAATGCTCGAATTTCCTGTGGCATTCGACACGGACAACGGGCGCATCGAAATCCGGACAGATACGGAACCGGTGAATGCCCGCATTGAAGTGCGCACCGGCAACGGCAGCATCGATATTTACGGGCGTGACAATGAAGAAACTGTGTTCGGCAGCGGAGAGGCATTGATCCGCCTCGCCTCGAATAACGGCAG
>NZ_JAWJBT010001269.1:0-246 GCF_046536035.1 Halomonas sp. SIMBA_159 | reverse complement strand
CGGCCTTCGACCGCGTCGGCGAGCTGGACGAGCGTTTCGGGTTGGGATTCTTCGAGGACGACGACTATTGTCGCAGGCTCGAGCAGGCCGGCTTCGAGGTGCTGTGCGCGGAGGATGTATTTGTCCACCACCATCTGTCGGCAAGCTTCGACAAGCTCAAGAGCCAGGCCAAGCAGGCGCTGTTCGACAAAAACCGCGCGATTTACGAATCTAAGTGGGGTCCGTGGCGGCCCCACCAATACCGCC
>NZ_JAWJBT010001268.1:0-246 GCF_046536035.1 Halomonas sp. SIMBA_159 | reverse complement strand
CACCGCTTCTACAAACTGACTGACCCGAATCGGATCAATCGGATTCTGAATATTCCCATTTCGCTTGAGAGAACTTGCCACAATTACTCCATCGGCTGCACTCAATAGACGAGGGACATTATCCTGCACGAAATGACGGTGCACCGGATCCGGCATCTGCCGGTGGTCGAGCAGGGCAAGCTCGTCGGGCTGATCAGTATCGGCGACGTTGTTAAGCACCGCTTCGTGGAACTGCAGACCGAGGCC
>NZ_JAWJBT010001267.1:0-246 GCF_046536035.1 Halomonas sp. SIMBA_159 | reverse complement strand
CCACTGCTGTTGGTCGCCGGCACGGTGAGCACGGGGCCGGGGAACTGATCGTTACGAACGGTCTGGAGGCAGCGCCCTCCTGCACTTCATACCGTGCTGCATCTTCCACGGCCGTCCATGTCAGCGCATAAGCCCCCGTGTAGTTGGCTAACGGCACCGTCGCCGTTGGCGCGCTGGCCGGGAGCATCGACAACGCCCAGGAAACCCACACCCAAACCAACAAATTGCGGTTGCGCGCAAGACACC
>NZ_JAWJBT010001266.1:0-246 GCF_046536035.1 Halomonas sp. SIMBA_159 | reverse complement strand
CTTATTCACGCCGGCGTAGACCAGCGACTCGAAATCAGCGACCGAGCCGGGGCCTTCCATCTGTCGGGCGGCGTTCACGGCGTGCGGCGCGTTCGCGGCGACGATGGCACCGATGGCGTCGCCGTCCTTGTCTTCGATGGCGGCCCGATAAACCGCGTCGCGCGCGTCCTCGCCGAGCTTGCCGCGAATGGCGTCAAGGGAGCCCTTCTGCTCCTGCGTGAAGTCCAGTGGGCGGCCGGTGTCGGC
>NZ_JAWJBT010001265.1:0-246 GCF_046536035.1 Halomonas sp. SIMBA_159 | reverse complement strand
AGTGCTTTATGCAAGTTCGCGCGATCTGGATAATCGAGTTTCTCTCAGGATATCTGCGATTGAGCACCGGGATTTGCAGCCCATGTGTTTCTCACCTTATCATGGTCAGAAGCGGATGCGACATTTTACGCGATAGATGCCACGATGACCTTCTCCATCAAAGTTCGAGCCAGACAGAAGGCCGCCGCGCGGGCCCGAGATGAAAAGCGGTTGGAGAGCGGCGAGGTTTGCGCGAGCGAGTTGCAG
>NZ_JAWJBT010001264.1:0-247 GCF_046536035.1 Halomonas sp. SIMBA_159 | reverse complement strand
GTATATAACGACCTTGATAAACACATAGTGACATTCTTTCGCGTGTTACGTGACCCGGTAATGCGTGAGCAGCTGCAACAAGCTTGCATATTGACAGCTTACAGCAGAGGTGAATTTATTTTAGCCTGCCAGCATTGCGATATGGCCGACCAGGTAGAAGTAGCGCGCCGCGTAGTCGTCCGTGCCACTATGGGGTTTGGTGTAGCAGCTGGAACCCATGGTAATACCGGATTCAGAACAGACACCC
>NZ_JAWJBT010001263.1:0-247 GCF_046536035.1 Halomonas sp. SIMBA_159 | reverse complement strand
CGTGTTCCCGAGCGCGGGATACGCGGCGAGAGCCGCCTGGACGTTCCCGGGAAGCTCCACCTCGGGAACGACCGTCACGAATCTCTCGGCGGCGTATGCCACCAGGTCGCGCAGCTCGGCATCCGTGTATTCCGCCCCGTGCAGCCCCGGTTCGACCGTGGCGTGAGGCCCGTGGCCCAGCTGCGTCTCCGCGCGGCGAGCGCCCACCTCTGTGAGGCGCGGGTATCCCGGCACTTCGAAACGCCAG
>NZ_JAWJBT010001262.1:0-247 GCF_046536035.1 Halomonas sp. SIMBA_159 | reverse complement strand
CGCTCGCTTACAGCACGCTGAGCAACATTTCGTGATGTCCAGCAGGCAGAAGCGGGTACCAAATCATCACCACGGAGTGGCGCAATTTTTCCAGGGTATAAGCAACGCTTTCAACGACCTCTTGCTACTCCGCTTTACGCTCGTAGCTCGGGTCTACCAACACGCACCTTCGTGGCGTCCCCACCGGCACCAACTGTCTCAGCCCCTGCACCCCATCGCCGTATACGCGCCGTCCCTTCTTTGGCAG
>NZ_JAWJBT010001261.1:0-247 GCF_046536035.1 Halomonas sp. SIMBA_159 | reverse complement strand
CGCGAGATCGCCGGAATTGGACAGGCGCTTGTGCTCTTCTTCCATCTCAGCAAATTCGTCTTCGCCCAGTGCCAGATCATTGAGCTCTTTGACCTGATACTGGATCAGCTGTTTTTGCGCCTCGTTATCGGCACGGCTCTGGCTCAGGCGGTTCAGCTCATTTTTGGCATGCCGCCAGGCTTGATAATCACTGCTGACTTTTTCCATCAGGGCATGATGGCCGGCATAGTTGTCCAGCATTTCCTGC
>NZ_JAWJBT010001260.1:0-247 GCF_046536035.1 Halomonas sp. SIMBA_159 | reverse complement strand
CAAACGGTGGATGCCATCGTGATCGCCAACCAAGTGATTTCAGCGATCCAGACCATCGTCAGCCGCAACGCTAACCCAATGGATTCCGGCGTCATCACCATCGGTAAAATCTCGGGTGGCTACCGCTATAATGTGGTGGCAGATAGCGTCGTACTAGAAGGCACGATCCGTTCGCTATCGGACGACACCAAAAAATTATTGAAGAAACGCTTCCATGAAGTTGTCACAGGCGCAGCTGAAATGATGG
>NZ_JAWJBT010001259.1:0-247 GCF_046536035.1 Halomonas sp. SIMBA_159 | reverse complement strand
CGAATTCGTGAATTTTCGATATATCTTTTGATGCTGATTAGCCCTGTATCTACTTTAAAGAATATTCCCATTAATTAACAGACTTTTTTTAGCCATTATCAAACTTTATTTTCTATTTTAAGCTCATGGAAATAGAGTCCCTGCCTACTCTGCCATCAACCCACGAACATCCGGCTTTCTTGCACCAATGGAATCCGCTGCCCGCGAACGCATTTGAAAACGAAACTTGAACTGATCGCAATAGGTC
>NZ_JAWJBT010001258.1:0-247 GCF_046536035.1 Halomonas sp. SIMBA_159 | reverse complement strand
GCCCATCATCGCCAGGAAGTCGCCGCGCCATTGATCGGGCACGCGGATGCGCATCTCGCACAGTCGGATGATGTCGCCGATGTCCTGATAGTCGCGCTGTACCTGAACCGCCGGAAAGATCAGCGCGCCTTCGGCGTAGACATCCTCGGCCTCGCCCATATAGGTCGTCGGCAACGCGTTGCCGCAATCGGCCTGGTGCGCCTTGGCCATGACGGTAAAGCGATGGCGGCCCTCATCGTCCATCACC
>NZ_JAWJBT010001257.1:0-247 GCF_046536035.1 Halomonas sp. SIMBA_159 | reverse complement strand
GCAGAACTTAAAAAACATATAGATTCGGGTGTAGCTGATACAATCGGACTTGTTGTTGAATACATTGTTCTCACTGCTGATTTACTCATACTTTAGATAAAAGGATGGTAACTATATATGTCACAAAATCAATTTATTCAGTTCCAAAAAGCCAATGGTTTAGACGATGAAGACGTTCAATTCCTTATCACTCTCTCGGGAGCATTTTGCACCTGTGAAGAAGAAAACAAAAAGGCATATGATATAA
>NZ_JAWJBT010001256.1:0-247 GCF_046536035.1 Halomonas sp. SIMBA_159 | reverse complement strand
CATCGTCCTGCTGATCTACGGCTTGATCGCGGGTCGCGGTCAGAAGGTCAACGACTGACGCTCCCGCATCCTCGACGCCCGTCCCCTTCGGCAGCCTCGCGCTTCCCGAAGGGGGCGGGTCATTTCTCTGCGCCGGCGGCTTTCCGCTCGAGCAGCGACCGTTCGCGATCGTTGCCCGCGAGGCCGGCGGCGACCGCGAACTCGCTCCGTGCCTCCTCTTCGCGCCCGAGCCGCCGCAGCAACTCCC
>NZ_JAWJBT010001255.1:0-247 GCF_046536035.1 Halomonas sp. SIMBA_159 | reverse complement strand
CGCCAGGTCCAGGTGCGCGCGCATGGTCTCGTGCAGCGCGGTGATGTCGGAGGAGCCGGTGAGGAGCTTCGGGCGACCGTCGCGCCGCAGCGCTCCGCGGCGCATCTCCGCCCAGTCGATGCCGTCGAGCAGTCGCAGTGCCCCGTACCCGCCCCGGGCGGCCACGACGGCGTCCACGTCCGGGTCCATCCACGCATCGACGAGATCCGAGCGGCGCACATCGTCGGGACCGGCGAGGTACGACGCG
>NZ_JAWJBT010001254.1:0-247 GCF_046536035.1 Halomonas sp. SIMBA_159 | reverse complement strand
CCTGAGTGATTGGCCTGGCGTTGTTATTATGCCTGTCCCAGTTGGCGTCAAAGGCATCATTGAGAAACATACCGGCCAGGTACATCAGTGAGAGTGATAACAGACAACCGGCCCACAGCATAATTTGTAAGCTAAGACTGCCCGGTATCCATTCTTCTTCGCTTCCCACAACCTCATGGCTCAAGCTGGCCTGCGCTATCAGCGCGGCAGCAAACACATTGCTCCAGACACTGGGCAGATTGGATGC
>NZ_JAWJBT010001253.1:0-247 GCF_046536035.1 Halomonas sp. SIMBA_159 | reverse complement strand
ATAGCGTTGATAAGGAATCCCAATCCGATAATAATTTGCGCGATCGCGCTGACAAATTCCACTTGCAATCAAACTTAAATTTTCAGGAAAATCAACCTGTTTTAAGCCGGTTCCAATCACCCACACTTGCGAAATCTCTAACGGTAAATCACTCAGTTTTCTCCAAATTTGATCATATCCCTGACGACGATCTAAAAAAATAAACTCACTGGTTAAAGACGGATCTCGAATCTGATTTAAAGCCAAG
>NZ_JAWJBT010001252.1:0-247 GCF_046536035.1 Halomonas sp. SIMBA_159 | reverse complement strand
GGAGAAAGCGGGTTCGCCTTGCTGAGTGCCTTTAGTTTAGGACAAATCGAATGGGTAGAAGGACAAGGAAAGATGGTCATTGCTGCGGAAACTGCTTACACCGATGACCCCCGTGCTGCCATTGATAACTTAGATCTCACAGGGCAAATCACCCTTGAAGAGGCGGTTGTTCTCACCACTGCCCTCGACAAAAATTTAACCTTGAATGGTGAAGTGGAACTGAGTGAAGATCGCTTAAACATTGAAC
>NZ_JAWJBT010001251.1:0-247 GCF_046536035.1 Halomonas sp. SIMBA_159 | reverse complement strand
GGATATAGACGGGATAGAGCATCACTTCCTCCAACCGGCTTGTCGGAAAATACTGGCGACGGTGCCTTGCGGCAGGTGTTTCCTGGGGTGCGGCACAATGACTGTCCGCAAACCCTTGCGCAACTTGTGGTGGCTGCCGCGGACCGACACGAGTTCGAATCCATCGGCCTGCAACAGTCTGATCAAGGCACGACTCTCCATGTGTGCGTCCTGCGCATCATACATGCATACACACTTATACACACAC
>NZ_JAWJBT010001250.1:0-247 GCF_046536035.1 Halomonas sp. SIMBA_159 | reverse complement strand
ACTGAAGCGGTAGCATGGTCGTCATGCGTCTGATACCAATCACTTTGATAGTTCTCGCTGAAATCACGGCCAGCTAACAAGGTTAAGCCTGCGGCTTTAGCAACATTAAAACCGACACCTATCTGTGAAACCGGTGGTAATGTATTGTCCTGCGTCTGACCAGGTAGCTGGATATCCATCGCCTGGGACACCGTTTCAGTGAGCTGCATATCCATTATTGACACCGCATTGACACCGTCCAGCTTGG
>NZ_JAWJBT010001249.1:0-247 GCF_046536035.1 Halomonas sp. SIMBA_159 | reverse complement strand
AAAGGGCAAAAGAACGGTTTTACCCATGCTCAAAACGATAAAAGTCCCAATAACAGCACTCCCAGGGCCACTTCTGAGGTCAATATTGCTTTTAATGACTGCAGTGCTCTGTACACATAGTTCCGTGAGGTCTGATAACTCACAGACATAATCTGCTCGATCTCTTCATAATTCATCCCTTCATAAAATTTCAGGTATAACACTTCACGCTCCTTGGGGGTGAGTTGATTTATAGCCTCTTTTAATG
>NZ_JAWJBT010001248.1:0-247 GCF_046536035.1 Halomonas sp. SIMBA_159 | reverse complement strand
CAAGCTGCCGATCGGCGAGGACGCGATGGCCACGCCGCGCGCGCCGCAGTCGCGCCCGCGCCTGCTGCTGATCGTGCTCGGCGAGACCATGCGCGCGCAGAATTTCGGCATCGACGGCTATGCGCGGCAGACCACGCCGGAGCTGGCCCAGGTCGACAACCTGGTCAACTTCCCCGACATGCATTCCTGCGGCACCAGCACCGAGGTTTCGGTGCCGTGCATGTTCTCGCCCTGGGGCCGCCACGAC
>NZ_JAWJBT010001247.1:0-247 GCF_046536035.1 Halomonas sp. SIMBA_159 | reverse complement strand
AGCGGTATCGCGACAGCCACCGCCGCATACGTGCGCGCGGTCGAGGGGACATCGGCACGCATCGCCGACACCCGGAAGACGACCCCGGGCCTTCGTGCGTTCGAACGGCACGCCGTGCTCTCCGGCGGCGGGCACAATCACCGGTATTCGCTGTCGGACGCGGTGATGGCCAAGGACAACCATCTCGCTGTGCTGAAGCGCTCAGGTGTCGACCTCGCATCTGCTCTGCGCGACGCGCTCTCTCGTC
>NZ_JAWJBT010001246.1:0-247 GCF_046536035.1 Halomonas sp. SIMBA_159 | reverse complement strand
ATAGCCGATGAGGTATAATGCCATGGTGTGGGAAGTCGAGTTCACGGAAGAGTTCGGTATGTGGGTCTGCTTCTCGAGGAAAGTCTGATCTGATGGCGCGCAGCTTCAGCGAACTCCGTGAAAAGATGCCCGCTCAACGTCGACACCGTAATAAGGCGGCGGCGCATCAGATGATGGCCGAGATGCTGCTGGCCGAGATCCGCCGCCAAACCGGGCGGACCCAGACCGATCTGGCCGAGACGCTGGG
>NZ_JAWJBT010001245.1:0-247 GCF_046536035.1 Halomonas sp. SIMBA_159 | reverse complement strand
GCAGCTGGAAGAGCTGCTGCGCACCGCGCTGGATTACCACAACTTCGTGCTGACCCAGTACCTGGGCGTGGAAGCGGTCGACTTCCAGAAGACCTTCGACGAGGCCCTGGCCTTCGGCGAGTACGTCCAGCCGATGAAGTCCGACGTGGCCGGAATCCTCCACGACATGCGCAAGCAGGGCAAGCGGGTGCTGTTCGAAGGCGCGCAGGGCGCGCTGCTGGACATCGACCACGGCACCTATCCGTAC
>NZ_JAWJBT010001244.1:0-247 GCF_046536035.1 Halomonas sp. SIMBA_159 | reverse complement strand
GCGGTGGCCGGGTTCGGCCTGGCCCTGGACGATTACTCGCAGCTGCGGCACCCGGTCGCGCTGCTGGGCGCGACCGGCATCGCGCATGCGCTCGCGTTCGACCTGCTCGGCTTCGTGCTGCCCGGCGCATTGGCCGCGCTCGCCGCGCTGGCGGTGTTCGGGGTCGGCGGCACCAAGGCGGCCTGGTCGCACCGCGTCGGCGTGCAGCTGCTGTTCCTGTCCGGGCTGGCGTTCGCCGCGATGGGCC
>NZ_JAWJBT010001243.1:0-247 GCF_046536035.1 Halomonas sp. SIMBA_159 | reverse complement strand
ATGGCTAAAGCCTCGCCGTGAATGGTATCGGATGTTGACGGTTCAACAAATACTTGGCTAGTTGCCGTATATTCCGGTTCGTAAATAAAGACGGATACTAGCCAGACAGCAAAGACTGTAGAGACCGTCGTGCCAGCTACCAGTAGAAAGTTGCGGCTGATGCAAGTCAGAAGTCGGCGCCCAATTAGTTGTTTTCCCATTTCTCATCCCCCTCACCAATGTAATATCAAACTTACTATCTAAAAAT
>NZ_JAWJBT010001242.1:0-247 GCF_046536035.1 Halomonas sp. SIMBA_159 | reverse complement strand
CTATAGCCCTGCACAGTAAATTTTTAGCAGTGCTATTGTAGTGAGAAGCTAGGGAAAGTCTTGCTATTTATCAGAGAGAGCTAAGACAGTTATGGCTCGGGCAAGCACGCCAAAATTTAAAAATTCCCAATCACTTCAGCCTTTAAATCATCCGAGAATTTATATCGTGCTTGCAAGCGTTCAATAAGAATTTTCGCATCTTCAGCCTCTAGATATCTGATGCCTGAGAATTTGAAATAGCGCAATC
>NZ_JAWJBT010001241.1:0-247 GCF_046536035.1 Halomonas sp. SIMBA_159 | reverse complement strand
CTATACGGCTGACATCATGGCCATATACAAAACGGTCCCGACCTGAGATCGACCGCCTTGTATTTACCTGGGACCTTTATGAGTTTATAAGGATGCGATTCCGGGTGTGTTGTTAGATGTTCGTGTCAGGTCAAGATTACATGCTGTTTTTATCTAAAATATCATCTGTGCTCGATGCTCTTACAGTAATGCAGATAGATTGCCTTGATGTGATATGCAGCGCAAATTCACTCAAGGTGTTGATATA
>NZ_JAWJBT010001240.1:0-247 GCF_046536035.1 Halomonas sp. SIMBA_159 | reverse complement strand
CTGGTTTGCCCCAGCAGGCGAAAATCCTGTTTGATGGTGGTTAACGGCGGGATATAACATGAGCTGTCTTCGGTATCGTCGTATCCCACTACCGAGATATCCGCACCAACGCGCAGCCCGGACTCGGTAATGGCGCGCATTGCGCCCAGCGCCATCTGATCGTTGGCAACCAGCATCGCAGTGGGAACGATGCCCTCATTCAGCATTTGCATGGTTTGTTGAAAACCGGACATGGCACTCCAGTCGC
>NZ_JAWJBT010001239.1:0-247 GCF_046536035.1 Halomonas sp. SIMBA_159 | reverse complement strand
CAAGGAGACGGTGGAGCGCAGCTTCGCCGACGCCAAGCAGTTGCACGGGCACCGCTATGCACGAATGCGAGGCTTGGCGCGCGTTAAGAGCAGTGTCTGCTGGCCGCAGCCTGCCAGGACCTCAAGAAAATCGCGCAGGCGCGTTGTTACGTCATCTGAGGGCTAATAGGGCTCGTCAGAAGTCGTTATGCCCGGTGATGAGTTGAGACCGCGCGATGAGGGTTATGAGTCAGGCCACGAGTGTACG
>NZ_JAWJBT010001238.1:0-248 GCF_046536035.1 Halomonas sp. SIMBA_159 | reverse complement strand
GTTCGGTTTAGGCAGTCTTTAAAATTGGCCATGAAGCTCAAAAAAGAAATGAAAGTTTCTGGTCGTACAAGATATGTCATGGTAGGAGCCAAACACGAAACGGATCAACAAGCAGCTCTTACACTTCGATCTCGTTTCAAACACGTAAATAAAGAAAAAAGTAAAATGACATTTCGCATGGCTGCTCATGTATCACATGAGCAAAGCGGAAGTGTAATCATTAAGCAGAAATATTGGACGCTTGATGG
>NZ_JAWJBT010001237.1:0-248 GCF_046536035.1 Halomonas sp. SIMBA_159 | reverse complement strand
GTCCGCACTTCTCCACCTCTAGGCGCACCCGCCCGTCGTCCAGCAGAAGGGTGTGGCCGGGCTCGATGGCTTCGAAGATTTCCGGATGCGGCAGTTGCACCCGGCCT
The DNA here is from genome assembly GCF_046536035.1 of Halomonas sp. SIMBA_159. Classification (NCBI taxonomy): domain Bacteria; kingdom Pseudomonadati; phylum Pseudomonadota; class Gammaproteobacteria; order Oceanospirillales; family Halomonadaceae; genus Halomonas; species Halomonas sp. SIMBA_159. The sequence continues at coordinate 141 of NZ_JAWJBT010001237.1, read as the reverse complement.
TGGTCGCCCGGCGCATCGTCGAGATCGGGGCGCAGGCGATCGCCGGGCGACAACGTGATGCTGCCGGTCTCGAGCGCGCCGATGCGCAATTTCGGGCCCTGCAGGTCGGCCATCACCGCGATCGGCCGGCCGCTTTCTTCC
>NZ_JAWJBT010001236.1:0-248 GCF_046536035.1 Halomonas sp. SIMBA_159 | reverse complement strand
CCCAGGGCCAGGCGCTCGCGGAAATAGCCGGTCTTGAATCCGACCGATCCGCCGAGCGCCCATGCCGTGCTCTCGGTGTCGGCGGACTTGTCGCGGTCCAGGTAGAACGACCGCGCCTGGATGTCCCAGCTGGTGTCCGCGAACGCCTTGCGCCGGGTCTCCTCGATCCACGCCTGGCGGTCGCGCGGGGCGAAGGCATCGTCCATGTGGATCTGGCCCTGCTCGCTCGAGTCGCCGGGCGCCTGCAC
>NZ_JAWJBT010001235.1:0-248 GCF_046536035.1 Halomonas sp. SIMBA_159 | reverse complement strand
GTCCGGGCAACGCACGCGATCGGCGCGGTCGTCAACGAGGTCGATATCGTCGTCGACGGTACGGGCCCCGTGGCGATCGAGAACAATCCGACGCCGAACTACATCGACGAACCGGTCGACCGGAAGCGCCTGCGCGCCGTCGCGACCGCCGTCGCGGCCTGACTCGCGGACAAGGGCCGAACCTCGGGGTCCGCGATCGACGCACGGGCCGTCGGCAGGGGCGAGGCCTGAGATGACGCCCGGTCGCC
>NZ_JAWJBT010001234.1:0-248 GCF_046536035.1 Halomonas sp. SIMBA_159 | reverse complement strand
GGCTGATATCATCGAAGTGGCAAAACCCCGTGATCTTTCCTCAGGAGGAGTGTCTTCTTCTTCACGGGAATATATTTCTCTATCTTCTAGCAGCAACCCTAACCCTTCTGTCTCGGAAACGCCAGAAACACCTGAGTTTATTCCTCTAGCGGTGGAAAGTGCTGCTGCTAGTCCGAATCCTGAAGCGGAGAAAAAAGAGCGTAGCCGGGGGTATTATGTGGTAATTCCTAGTCGCCAGAAAGATTTAT
>NZ_JAWJBT010001233.1:0-248 GCF_046536035.1 Halomonas sp. SIMBA_159 | reverse complement strand
GCAAGTTTACCTGCCTCGTGGCGATCGCCTGCGTCTACAGATTCGTGACATGAAAATATGGAATGAATTCAATGGCCGTAATGTCAAAACGCTGGCTCGTAAATATGACGTGACCGAAAAAACCATCTACGAAGTCTGTGCTAAGATCCGTAAACTAGAAATTGCTAACCGACAACCGGATTTGTTTGGTTAGGGATTATCTAAGAGCGATTACTGATCTTGATAGCGGCCTAAGGGCCGCTTTTTAG
>NZ_JAWJBT010001232.1:0-248 GCF_046536035.1 Halomonas sp. SIMBA_159 | reverse complement strand
ATTGAAAGTCATAAGGAGCCATTTTATCAAAAGGAATATTGTACTGGATATAATGCTGAGTGGAACTGGAAAAAATTGAGGGATTTAAAAAATAAATAATTCCGCAAATAAGGATGACTCCAAATAGATAAGGAGCAATTTTCCAGTTCAGTTTAACATTTATAGCCTGCTCAAAAGGGACAGGAGATAGTTCTTTAGCTCTTTTATCAACCATAGCAAGTGCAAGAGCATTATTATCTTCTTTGACA
>NZ_JAWJBT010001231.1:0-248 GCF_046536035.1 Halomonas sp. SIMBA_159 | reverse complement strand
CGCGAGGAGGCGCTGCGCATCGCCGCGATGCATCCGGCCGCGACGCTGGGCGAGGCGGCCGGATGGGCGGTGGAGCTGATCCCGATCGATTTCTATCGGGCGGGCTGAGCCAGCATCGGCCCGGCAGTCGTATTCACTCCACGCGACGGACCGCCGGTGGCTGCCAGGTCCCGGCGGCGACTTCCGGCTTGGGCGCGTACAGGCGCATGGCCAGCCTGAAAGGGCCCTGCGCCGGCGCCGGCAGCCAG
>NZ_JAWJBT010001230.1:0-248 GCF_046536035.1 Halomonas sp. SIMBA_159 | reverse complement strand
CCGATACCATTTTCCAGGATAAATACCTGGCCGAAGCCGATGCCGTGCTGGCGATGTACCACGATCAGGGTCTGCCAGTGCTGAAATTCAAAGGGTTCGGTAATGCCGTCAATATCACTCTGGGATTACCTTTTATCCGAACATCAGTTGATCATGGTACCGCATTGGAACTCGCCGGTACCGGACAGGCGGACACAGGGAGCCTCTGGACAGCGCTTACCCACGCCATCGAAATGGTAGATAAAAAA
>NZ_JAWJBT010001229.1:0-248 GCF_046536035.1 Halomonas sp. SIMBA_159 | reverse complement strand
GCGAGATCACCGACTACGTGTACGACAAGGCGCAACAGAAACTGGTCCAGAGCGGCTGACGCGCCGGCGTCCTTTCGCGACAGGCTTACATGTAGACCTTTGTGTGACCGATCACGTCGCAGCCGCCTATGCCGCCGCAAACCCGGCAGCAGGTTTGGTGATCTCTGCGTCCGCACCTCTTGCACGAGCGAGTGTCCGTGATCTCGTCGATCAGCTTCGGGTAGCGAGTTCGGCTACAGAGTCAGCGC
>NZ_JAWJBT010001228.1:0-248 GCF_046536035.1 Halomonas sp. SIMBA_159 | reverse complement strand
CCTGGAACAGTTCAAACGACTCGCGCTTATATTCCTGTTTCGGATTCTTCTGAGCGTAACCGCGCAGGTGAATCCCCTGACGCAGATGATCCATCGCCGCCAGATGCTCTTTCCAGAGTGTATCCAGGTTCTGCAGCATCACGGTTTTCTCAAAGTTGCGCAGTACTGGGGCGCCAACAGCTTCTTCTTTGCTGTTGTACACGCTGACCGCTTCGGCAACAATGCGCTCGCGCAAAGCTTCCTCATAC
>NZ_JAWJBT010001227.1:0-248 GCF_046536035.1 Halomonas sp. SIMBA_159 | reverse complement strand
CAGCGCACCAAAAATGATGGCAATAATCCAACCCGCTGTCATAAATACTCCCTTATGTTAATGCCTATAATCGTATTTCAGGTTCAGCGTAGCGCCAATTTGATGCTCAGCCGTAGTGTCCAATCTACTCCTTGTGACACACAATCACCAAAAAGAAAAAGCCGCCTGTTCAAAGGCGGCTCAGTCATTTAGTGGCTCACTGCCATCGCTTGCTGTTGATCCGTCTGCGGCGGCAGACGATAACGCCC
>NZ_JAWJBT010001226.1:0-248 GCF_046536035.1 Halomonas sp. SIMBA_159 | reverse complement strand
CCTTTAGCTTGGTAGAAGCGGTGTTAGTAATTATTGTCACGGCGATCATCGGCTTGGCATCAGAACTAGCCACCGTTCAGCCGGTGGTAATTGTCTCGGTTCTCGTCATGGCTGGCATCTCGCTATTACTATGGGCCGTGAGTTTTAAGCAATCCAAGGAAACTGGCGCCACTGAAGTTGTCCTCACAGGCGAAAAGCCGACCACTTAAAAAAGAAAGACGTGCCGAAACCCGGCACGTCTTTCTCAG
>NZ_JAWJBT010001225.1:0-248 GCF_046536035.1 Halomonas sp. SIMBA_159 | reverse complement strand
AGCGCGAGTTCGTGGCCGGTGGCTTTGAGGTAGGAGATCACCTGAGCTTTGTGGATGGGGTGAATCTGGTCGACGGCTTTGAGTTCAACGATGAGCGCGTTTTCGACAATCAGGTCGAGCCGACCTTCACCGATGGGTTCACCGCGATAAGCGAGTTGCACGGGTGCTTCCAACTGATGCGTGATTCGCTGGTGTCGCAATTCAATCGACAAAGCCTTTTGATAAGTCGCTTCCAGAAACCCCGGCCC
>NZ_JAWJBT010001224.1:0-248 GCF_046536035.1 Halomonas sp. SIMBA_159 | reverse complement strand
GTCTGCCAAAGCGAATTTCATCAATCTCAGAGAATGGTCGGTGGCGCAACTCAAGATCAACGAATGCGATTGAGCAATGCCTCAATTTTATACGACATCGAGCTGGCCTGCAGCTAGAAATCTATCCGCTTGGCAGATCTCTCACTCCGATCTTTGAAGATCTGGCGATGCCCTTCCTTACGGCGGCTTGCTCGCCACAATCAGGTCATATGGATCGGGAAAACAACCATTTGAAAGCTGATCGACAA
>NZ_JAWJBT010001223.1:0-248 GCF_046536035.1 Halomonas sp. SIMBA_159 | reverse complement strand
CGGAAGACATCCGTTTCTTGCTCTGGCATATTGGCAAATTCGGGTGCCACCACCAACACTCTGTGCCCCAGTTTGCGATATTCCGCGACAAAGGCTTCAACAGAGCGGGCGACCCCACCCACATGAGGCGTAAAAGTGTTGGTAAAGATTGCAATGTTCATCCGTCAGGCCTCTGCTTTTGTTAACGTAACTGTGCTATCCGTCGCCGCAACTTTGACGGGCTGATAACCGGGTAAACACACTACGAG
>NZ_JAWJBT010001222.1:0-248 GCF_046536035.1 Halomonas sp. SIMBA_159 | reverse complement strand
AAGGATACTGGCTGTCACTAGCCGACAGGGTGACCTTCCCTGTGTCATTTGTTCTGTCTGATAAAGCTTCACCGGTGTCACACACAAAATTACTGTTTTTATCTACACACACTTCAGCATTCGACAAATAACCGTCGATCACCTGAACAGTAACCTTGCCGTCGAGATTCTTCCCATCGTCATTATCTGAGTCCGAACCACCGCACCCCGATAAAATGGTTGCTGCCACCACAACCGATAAAAGCGAC
>NZ_JAWJBT010001221.1:0-248 GCF_046536035.1 Halomonas sp. SIMBA_159 | reverse complement strand
CGCTGATTACGAAGAACGTAAGGCGAAGATTAAAGCCGATGCCGAAGAAGCAGCGCGTAAGATTGGCGGTAACGCTGACTTAAGCGAAAGCCTGCTGGAAGAAGTGGCTTCGCTGGTGGAGTGGCCGGTCGTTCTGACCGCAAAATTCGAAGAGAAATTCCTCGCGGTGCCGGCTGAAGCGCTGGTTTACACCATGAAAGGTGACCAGAAATACTTCCCGGTGTATGCGAACGACGGCAAACTGCTGC
>NZ_JAWJBT010001220.1:0-248 GCF_046536035.1 Halomonas sp. SIMBA_159 | reverse complement strand
ATAAAAGCCGAACTTGTGGAGCGGCGAGGGGTCACGGCGCTGATCGGCGCGCCAACTTTATAAGAGAGCAAAACTTTCCAAGCTTGTCCCTCGGCGCCGTTACACAATCCGGTCGGCGCCGCAAAGAGGCTTATGCGACGCGATGTCTGCTAGGCACGACCATCGACCTATTTCCATCTAAGGCGATTACCGTATACGATTCGCATACAAGAGCGGGCGTTTGAACAGCGCCTCGCACGGCGCTGGAG
>NZ_JAWJBT010001219.1:0-248 GCF_046536035.1 Halomonas sp. SIMBA_159 | reverse complement strand
ATCTCCCGCTTTTCCGGCAGGGTTGTCCCTGAGCCGGTCGGCGTCGCGTGAGTCGGCCGCGGGACCCGCCCGCCCGGCGGGCTCCCCGCCCCGGCGCGGCCATGCCGCCGCCCCGCCGCAAGCGATGCAAGTCCATGCCCACACCGCATCAAACCCGGCGTTTCCCCGATGAATCCCGCCCTCACGCCACGCCGCCCCGGGCCATCGAACGGCCCTTCCACCCCGGTTTTCACGCCTGCCGTCGCCCC
>NZ_JAWJBT010001218.1:0-248 GCF_046536035.1 Halomonas sp. SIMBA_159 | reverse complement strand
ACATCATGCCTTCCCTGGCCAGGCGGTCGATGTTCGGGGTCTGGTAACCCATCAACCCGTGGCTGTAACAGCTCAGGTTGCTGATGCCGATGTCGTCGCCCCAGATCACCAGGATGTTGGGCTTCTTCCCGCCGGCGGCGGTGCCGCGCTTGGGCGCGGCGGCCCTGGTGGACGCGGGCTTGGCCGGTGCGGCCTTCTTTGCAGCTTTCGTTGCCATGGTTCTGCTCCGGTTGTGCGGATCATCTGGC
>NZ_JAWJBT010001217.1:0-248 GCF_046536035.1 Halomonas sp. SIMBA_159 | reverse complement strand
CGTAAAGCTAATTTCGGCGGCTGTTGGCTGGGTAATTGCCACAGCAGGCCCGCTGCTTTGTTGCCAGTTCAGGCTGGCAGGCGTATTGGTTTGCGCCCGCAGGGTGACTTTATCGCCCGCCTTACCGCTTAGGCTAAACGCTGTTTCGCCGTTAATTAAAATGGCCAGTGGCGGAAGAATATCAACCTCCGGGGCATAAACCGCTTCAGTCTGATTATCTGCAAGCTGGTAATTCACTTTAAGCCGCA
>NZ_JAWJBT010001216.1:0-248 GCF_046536035.1 Halomonas sp. SIMBA_159 | reverse complement strand
GACGGTTATTGTCCGGATAACACAGCGTAACATTAAGCAGTTTATCGAATTGTTTACCCAGTACATTTAGCGCCATCGCAATGCCTGCCGCCTTTGGTGGCAACAAGTTTTGAAAAGTGGAGTGGGTTTGCTGATGTTTTTCTTGCGTGAAACGGGAGCCTTCAACGAAATTGACAATGGTGGTGGGATGCAGGCGAAACTTTTCACAAGAACGCCGAGTGGTTTCAACATCTTTACCACGTCGCTCC
>NZ_JAWJBT010001215.1:0-248 GCF_046536035.1 Halomonas sp. SIMBA_159 | reverse complement strand
AGGACAGCGGCATGGAGATGGCAACATTGCCCGCCTATTTCAAGGCGCTTGAAGAAGCACAATCAACATACCCCGGCATGCACATCCGCAGTGGCCTCGAAGTCGACTTTATCGAGGGCTTTGAAAATGAGACCGCACAATTGCTGGAACAAGTCGGCCCAAAATTGGAAGATGCCATTCTTTCGGTTCATTTCCTGTGCTATCAAGACCGCTTTATCTGCTGCGATTTCAGCGCAGAGGTATTCATG
>NZ_JAWJBT010001214.1:0-248 GCF_046536035.1 Halomonas sp. SIMBA_159 | reverse complement strand
GCCGTAATTTCCTGTTGCCTGCCACTATCAGCCAGTGGTCGTTCAGGCCTGACCGGAGCATGCTTAGCTATTTCAAGATAGCGCATTGCGGCTTTGTAGTCGCGCTCTTCTGTCAAAAATTCTGCATAAAAATAATTAGGATCAATACCTTGAGGATTAAGCTCTAACGCCTTATTCAACAGCTGTCTGGCCTTTTTGTCACTACCAAAGCCAACCGGCCAGCCGGGCACTTTGTAATACAAAACCCC
>NZ_JAWJBT010001213.1:0-248 GCF_046536035.1 Halomonas sp. SIMBA_159 | reverse complement strand
CCCGCGCCGTGCGCCACGAGTGGGCGCGCATCCTGCGCCCGGGCGGCCTGGCCATCGTGTTCTGGAACTCGCGCCTGCTCGAGGCCACGCCGTTCCTGGCCGGCTACGAAGCACTGCTGCTCGAATTCGGCACCGACTACAGCGCGGTGGCCGAGCGCTACCAGGACGACGACAGCATGCGCGCCTGGTTCGGCGCCGGCTTCGTCGATGCCACCAGCTTCCCCAACGTGCAGCGCATGGACTTCGCC
>NZ_JAWJBT010001212.1:0-248 GCF_046536035.1 Halomonas sp. SIMBA_159 | reverse complement strand
GCTCGGCCGAGGCGTCGGACAGCTCGAACGCCTGCTCCACCTTCAGGTCCGGCAGGCCCTCGATCTCGAGGATGCGGCCGGAGAAGATGTTCTTCTTGCCCTGCTTGGCCACGGTCAGCAGGCCCTGCTTGATCGCGTACAGCGGGATCGCGTTGACCAGGTCACGCAGGGTCACGCCCGGCTGCATCTGGCCCTTGAAGCGGACCCGCACCGACTCGGGCATGTCCAGCGGCATCACGCCGGTGGCC
>NZ_JAWJBT010001211.1:0-248 GCF_046536035.1 Halomonas sp. SIMBA_159 | reverse complement strand
CACCGGTTGCTGCACCTGCGCAAATGTACGCAGCGCCGGCACCAGCCGCTCCTGCGGCACCGGTTGCCGCACCTGCTGAAGCGGCGGCACCAGCTGCTCCTGCTACGCCTGCCGGTCACCAGGTACTGTCGCCTATGGTCGGTACTTTCTACCGCGCGCCTAGCCCGGAAGCAAAATCCTTTGTGGAAGTCGGTCAAAGCGTAAACGTTGGCGATACCCTGTGCATCGTTGAAGCCATGAAGATGATG
>NZ_JAWJBT010001210.1:0-249 GCF_046536035.1 Halomonas sp. SIMBA_159 | reverse complement strand
CCATGTGGACAGTAAACTACGATTATCTTGACCCCTACTTTGTCCGTCCTGTGTCACTGGCTTATGTCGATTATGTGCCGTCACCAGTGCGTACCGGTTTAAGAAACTTCCTGTCTAACCTGGAAGAGCCGGCTAACATGCTGAACAGCTTTCTGATGCAGAACCCGGAAAAGGCGCTGGATCATTTTACCCGTTTCTGGATTAACAGTATTTTTGGTCTGGGCGGATTGATTGACATAGCGGCCGCTG
>NZ_JAWJBT010001209.1:0-249 GCF_046536035.1 Halomonas sp. SIMBA_159 | reverse complement strand
CTGATGGGCAATTTCCTCACCCGGGCCGGGCTGTCGCGGCAACTCTACGACGCGGCCTGCGCCTTTCTCGGCCATCTGCGCGGCGGCCTTGCCATGGCCACGGTCACCGCAGCGGGCGCGTTCACCGCGGTGTGCGGGTCCAGCCTGGAGACCACGGCGACCATGTCGCGCGTGCCCATGCCGCCCATGCGGCGCTACGGCTATGCCGACAGCCTGGCCACGGGATCGATCGCCGCCGGCGGTACGCTG
>NZ_JAWJBT010001208.1:0-249 GCF_046536035.1 Halomonas sp. SIMBA_159 | reverse complement strand
GATCAAGCGGCGGCTCGGCAAGGGTGCGTATGTGCTGGCCGCGCTGCGGGTCGCAGCCCGCTTCGTGCATCCGCGCTACACGGTCGAGATCGACGGCACGGTCTACGACGCCGGACAGGTCGTGGTCTGCACCCGCCACTTCTACGCCGGCCGCTTCGTGCTGGCGCCCGACGCGCGGACCTGGACCTCGCGGCTAGAAGTCTGCCTGTTCGAGCGCTCCGGTCCGCTGCAGCCGCTGCGCTACGGCCT
>NZ_JAWJBT010001207.1:0-249 GCF_046536035.1 Halomonas sp. SIMBA_159 | reverse complement strand
ATTTCTTCTCTTTGATCAGAAAGTTTAGGAGAAAGAGAGGTGGCACTTTGATGTTCGTTTTGGCTTAAATCTTGAGCAAGTTCTTGCAGATGATCTTGAAAGAGATGAACTTGTTTTTGCAAAAATTGTAACCGTTCCTGAGGTGAAGCAATGGTATGATTTTCACAGTTGACATCGGAGTTAACTTGTTGACGAGTGAGCGAATACGTCCCAATAATAGAGCCGGTTGTACTTCCAATGAGGACAGCC
>NZ_JAWJBT010001206.1:0-249 GCF_046536035.1 Halomonas sp. SIMBA_159 | reverse complement strand
CGATGGTGATCATCAGTGGCAAATTACGTTTTATCACGGCTACGTACTCCTTTAATCAGACTGATAAAGCGTTGCGACTGGACAATCAGCACGCAAAGAACCACCACCGCTTTTACAACCTGGTTCATCTCTGGCGGAAAGCCCGAAAGCAAAATTCCGGTGTTCATCCCCTGAATAATCAGCGCCCCCACCACCGAAAGCAGTAGGTTAAAACGTCCGCCCATCAGCGATCCGCCGCCAATAACCACC
>NZ_JAWJBT010001205.1:0-249 GCF_046536035.1 Halomonas sp. SIMBA_159 | reverse complement strand
CATGCCAGCGGCCCATCGTGCCCACATGGAATGGACCGCGGGTAGCCTTCTGAACTGGGGCGCCTCGATCGGCCCCGGCGCTCAAGCCATCGTCAACCACCTGCTGACCAACCGCCCGCATCCCGAAATGGGCTACCGGGCCTGCCTTGGCCTGCTGGGGCTCGCTCGCAAGTACGGCAAGGAGCGTCTCGCAATCGCCTGCCAGCGCGCGCTCGTCATTGGCTCGCCAACGCGCCGCTCGGTGCTCTC
>NZ_JAWJBT010001204.1:0-249 GCF_046536035.1 Halomonas sp. SIMBA_159 | reverse complement strand
ACAGTATCCGCAGCATGGTTTGGATTCTCACTGGACGCAGTTTCCTGTATTTTCATCCTAGACTGCGTAATCAAGAAAATGACCATTTTTCTATTTTGGAGTAGGCTACATTACACTCAAACCTAAGTGAAATGAGATGGTAATCCATCATTACAATCAAAACAGTGCAAAGGGTTTCATTTGTGGAAAAACTTTGCACCTGATCAGCCTAAATCTTTTTCAGTCTCACGAGAACTCCTATAGAGTTAT
>NZ_JAWJBT010001203.1:0-249 GCF_046536035.1 Halomonas sp. SIMBA_159 | reverse complement strand
CATCTTCTTCGGCTCGTCCGACTTCGTGCCCAACGTGATCCAGTGGAAGGGCGCTTCTCTGGACAAGGCGATGTGGCACCAGTGGCTGCAGACCGAGGGCGTGTTCGGTGTGCCGCTCGGCGTATCCACCAGCTTCGTCTTCCTGTTCGTGCTGTTCGGCTCGCTGCTCGACAAGGCCGGGGCCGGCAACTACTTCATCAAGGTTGCGTTCGCCCTTCTGGGCCACCTGCGCGGCGGGCCGGCCAAGGC
>NZ_JAWJBT010001202.1:0-249 GCF_046536035.1 Halomonas sp. SIMBA_159 | reverse complement strand
AAGGTTACTTTCACTACAGCAAATACCATGACGGGTCAGTCTGATCTTCTGAAAAATACCAAAGAAACTGAAATCGGCGGCGCCACTGGCGTTGGCGTACGTATTCTGGACAGCCAGAGCGGCGAAGTAACTTTAGGTACTCCGGTAGTAATTACGTTCAACAATACCAACAGCTATCAGGAACTGAATTTCAAAGCTCGTATGGAATCCCCAAGCAAAGATGCCACCCCGGGCAACGTTTACGCTCAG
>NZ_JAWJBT010001201.1:0-249 GCF_046536035.1 Halomonas sp. SIMBA_159 | reverse complement strand
AAGAAAAGTCAGGCGCTACGTCATGGCGGTTGTCAGGTGCTGTATGCGGAAGATAACGTGGTGGTATTTGTCCGCGTGCTGAATCAGCAACGTGTACTGGTGGCAATCAACCGTGGCGAGGCCTGTGAAGTGGTGCTACCCGCGTCACCGTTTCTCAATGCCGTGCAATGGCAATGCAAAGAAGGGCATGGGCAACTGACTGACGGGATTCTGGCTTTGCCTGCCATTTCGGCTACGGTATGGATGAAC
>NZ_JAWJBT010001200.1:0-249 GCF_046536035.1 Halomonas sp. SIMBA_159 | reverse complement strand
CTGGCCTTCTTTGCCTGCAACCGATAGTTGCGTCCCGGCATTTGCCCGCGTGACCACTTCGGAAGAGGTGTTAGCTTGTGCACGAAGGTTGGTGCCATCCGTAAGAACGGTTACTTGCTCATTCGTGGTGCTCGCTTGCTGCGCTGGCTGGTCAGATAATTCGCCGTAGAAGGCATAGACCCAGCCAGTTTTGCCGTCCTGAAGTTCAAGCTGGACCCAATTGCCGTCCATGCTTTTCACATTGAACAC
>NZ_JAWJBT010001199.1:0-249 GCF_046536035.1 Halomonas sp. SIMBA_159 | reverse complement strand
ATGCCAACGCACTTTCCAAAGCCATACCGGTTGCGACGACTTCTTCAACCAGGCCAATTTGTTGGGCTTTTTCCGCGCCAATACGCTCACCACACAGGATCATACGTTTCGCCCAGCCTTCACCTACTAACCAAGCCAGGTTTTGTGTACCGCCCGCGCAAGGCAGTAACCCGACTTTGGCTTCCGGCCGCGCCATCTGCGCCTGCTGCTCGGCGATACGGATATCACGGGCCAGTGCGACTTCTAAAT
>NZ_JAWJBT010001198.1:0-249 GCF_046536035.1 Halomonas sp. SIMBA_159 | reverse complement strand
AATTCCAGTTTCCTTTCCGCGCTAATTCCCGCAAGATTGCCATACTGCCATCTCCGCCAATGGCAATTAAGGCATCCAATCCTAAATCTTGGTAACCCCCAATAATGTCATCGGCACAAGCAAGGGTTTCGTGATCGCCTTTATTAATACTGCCCAGAATTGTTCCTCCAACACATAAAAGAGGATCAATCCCGTGGAGATAACTCACACAGTAGGAAGGAAAAGAAATGGCTTTCCGTTCCCGTAATC
>NZ_JAWJBT010001197.1:0-249 GCF_046536035.1 Halomonas sp. SIMBA_159 | reverse complement strand
AAAGTCGGTTAAAGCAAATCGGAAAGAGCGAACGGTTACGTATTGAGGTCGGGAGTAGTTTCTATTCCAACAAAGAGTATTCCAATGAGATGGATGTATAAATACATAAATGATGAAAAGGGAAAGCTCGAATTTGAGCTTTCCCTTTTTGGTGGAAATTCTAAAAAAAATCTATTTGAGCCCATAGAGAAAAAGAGCGAGTGTTGCCGGATGGCAGGGTATTCATATGGCCAAGCATGTAAATATAGG
>NZ_JAWJBT010001196.1:0-249 GCF_046536035.1 Halomonas sp. SIMBA_159 | reverse complement strand
ACCAGCCTGGCTAAATTGCATGGCAGAAATGAAGTCTGGGCAGAGAAAGCGGTGCGGGAAGCGGCAAGCTTGGATGCCGAAGGGGCATTGAAAGAAAATGTCATCGATTTTATGGCCACAGATCTCGATGATCTGGTTAATCAGATCAATGGCCGTACCGTGCTGATTAACGGGGTACAGCAGACATTATCGCTGGAGAATGTCGCGTACGTAGAACGCGAACAGGACTGGCGGTTTAAGTTTCTTGCT
>NZ_JAWJBT010001195.1:0-249 GCF_046536035.1 Halomonas sp. SIMBA_159 | reverse complement strand
CATGATACTCTTTTGGAAAGATCATCTTTGGATTATATATGATAAGGGTTTAGAGGCTACATTTCAAAACTTCACCTTTAATAAGCCGTTAATTATTAAGAGTTTATTGGTGTCTCTCATAGTACCTGCGGCTTTAATTTTTGTGTGGTATTTCATCTTTCATCATAACTACAAAAAAATTTATCATAGGCAGAAAATAGCACGAATGATATTTTCTAATAAATTCTATGAGACAAAAAACGTAAAGAG
>NZ_JAWJBT010001194.1:0-249 GCF_046536035.1 Halomonas sp. SIMBA_159 | reverse complement strand
CCACAGATGACAGCCTACGACGGCCAGGCTTATGAAATGGTAAAAGATACTTCGGGTGATGTCCTGCGGCTTGCCAGTACACCCGCCGTATCTCAGCAAGAAGTCGAAGTGCGTAATAACCTGAGCAGTGGTTCGATTAATGCCAATATCTATCGTGATGGAAAGCTACTGGCAGCTAAAACCAATGTGTCACCTGGCCAGAAAGGGGTTTTCCAATTCCATCCAAGTATTTTCGTCGGGGTTGTCTCG
>NZ_JAWJBT010001193.1:0-249 GCF_046536035.1 Halomonas sp. SIMBA_159 | reverse complement strand
CAAACTCGTCCCTCATCGCAGATTTTAGTGCGAGGAATTTCGGAAGTCTTACGCCAACCGGAATTTTCCCAATTACAACAAGTGCAAACACTACTCCATTTATTAGAAGCAGAACAAGATCAACTGTGTTCAGTAATTTTTGATGTAGTGGAAGCAACCACCAATGAAGGAAGAGTAACGGTTAGAATTGGCTCCGAAAACCCCCTGGAACCGATGCAAACCTGTAGCTTGATTTCCGCTAATTACTAC
>NZ_JAWJBT010001192.1:0-249 GCF_046536035.1 Halomonas sp. SIMBA_159 | reverse complement strand
ACTTAAAGGAAGACGAAGCAGCCGCGCCGGTTATCGGGTCCGCTATCTACAGCCCGCCTCCGAACATTGCGGAAATCGCTTCGCATGTTGAAGTGGTCAAAGATATTCGCTACCACGCGTCTGACAACGCCTTCTTGGACCTCTATTACCCCAAGGATGCTACTGGGCCCTTGCCCGTTGTCTTATGGGTTCACGGCGGCGGTTTTATCGGAGGATCGAAAGACAGCCGGCAGGATTATGGCATGACAC
>NZ_JAWJBT010001191.1:0-249 GCF_046536035.1 Halomonas sp. SIMBA_159 | reverse complement strand
CGAGCACCTCGACCGTCGCCCCCTGCTCCGCGGCGATCGCGGCGGCGGAGAGCCCGACGAGCCCCGCACCGTGGATCCGCACGGCGGCACCATCGAGGTCATGGTCCCGGGCAGCCCTGGCCACGGCTGCCCACGCGGTCGCCGTCGCGCACCCCGCCGGGGCGAGCACGGCGGCCGGGATTGTCTTGGGTACGCGGACGATGGCGGTACCCTCCCGAAGCTGCACGTGACTCGCGAACGCACCGGTCA
>NZ_JAWJBT010001190.1:0-249 GCF_046536035.1 Halomonas sp. SIMBA_159 | reverse complement strand
CCACCCATTCTTGGTTAAAAACCACTTGGTAAATGGGATTATAAACTTGTAAGTATCCTTGCCTTTTGACCACTAGCCCAGAGAGGAGCAGTTCAATCACTTCTGAGGAGTCGTCAGCGGGAATTTTACCCCTTTGCAGAATTTGGAGATAAAGTCCGAGGAGACCACTCGCCCGTTGCTCACTACGCAGCACGCGATCGCGAATCGTTCTTAAATGAGGAGGTTCGTCTTGAGATGCCCAGTTATCCA
>NZ_JAWJBT010001189.1:0-249 GCF_046536035.1 Halomonas sp. SIMBA_159 | reverse complement strand
ATAACTCACCAGTGGTCTAGTACCATGAATTTGATGAAGGCCATAAAAAAAGTTCGGCTCTATTATCACTCCCCAAACTTCATCATCAGAAATACTAGAAAGCTCGTACTTTGTTAAATCTTTCTTATCGATTTTTGTAACAAATGCTACGTTAGTTGAAGCAGTTTTTTCCAGCGGAGGAGTTGCGATAGAGCTTACTTGGCTATGTTCAATCGACTTTGCTTTTAATTCAATAGGTAAATTAGAAAG
>NZ_JAWJBT010001188.1:0-249 GCF_046536035.1 Halomonas sp. SIMBA_159 | reverse complement strand
CCCAATGCCGCCATCCGCGGGGCTTGCGTCTCAGGGGCCGCCACGAAAGCATGCTCGATGCGCAAGAGCCGCTCCCGGTCCTTAGGGCTCCGCCGCACGGCCTCGTACGCATCCAACGCGGCGTCCACCGACCAGTTTCCCATCGCGTGCACCGCCGCGTCGATGCCGAGCTCGTCGGCCGTGGTGACGATGTCGCTGATCTCCTTCGCGCCGTACCACGCGGAACCCCGGTGCACATGGGTATCTCCA
>NZ_JAWJBT010001187.1:0-249 GCF_046536035.1 Halomonas sp. SIMBA_159 | reverse complement strand
CAAATCGGTTGCCGTTTGTTGTTTAAAAATTGTTAACAATTTTGTAAAATACCGACGGATAGAACGACCCGGTGGTGGTTAGGGTATTACTTCACATACCCTATGGATTTCTGGGTGCAGCAAGGTAGCAAGCGCCAGAATCCCCAGGAGCTTACATAAGTAAGTGACTGGGGTGAGGGCGTGAAGCTAACGCCGCTGCGGCCTGAAAGACGACGGGTATGACCGCCGGAGATAAATATATAGAGGTCA
>NZ_JAWJBT010001186.1:0-249 GCF_046536035.1 Halomonas sp. SIMBA_159 | reverse complement strand
AGCGAACTCCTGCTTGGGCAGCTAAATTTATTACCACTTCTGGTTGCTCTTCTGCAAATATGCTACTAATTAGTACATCGTTCTCTAAGTCAGTTTTATGAAAAGTGAAATTAGGGTTTTCTAATAATTTTAATCGATCCTCTTTTAGATTTACAGAATAGTATTCGTTTAGATTATCAATACCAGTTATGATATGTCCTTGTGTTAAAAGTTTTTTTATTAATGTAGAACCAATAAATCCTGCTGCTC
>NZ_JAWJBT010001185.1:0-250 GCF_046536035.1 Halomonas sp. SIMBA_159 | reverse complement strand
CGATCGTGCTGTCGATGGAGCCGCCGTTGCAGGCCGGCGACGCCTGGAGGGTGCGCTACGCCTGGCAGGAGGCCGGCGTCAGCGGTCCGACCCAGTACGTGAAGATCTCCGCTGCGCAGCTGAAGCAGCAATGGGTGGAGATCGAGATTACGTTCGACAGCTTCACCGTCGGGCCCGGTGGCAAGCGCGTGCCGACCCGACCGGGGGTGAAGGGGCGCCTGCAGCTGCGCATCTCGGCCTGGAACTGAGC
>NZ_JAWJBT010001184.1:0-250 GCF_046536035.1 Halomonas sp. SIMBA_159 | reverse complement strand
CCAGGACGACCCGTTCCTGCGCAAGGGCCTGCAGATGCTGGTCGACGGCGTCGAGCCCGAGCAGATGCGGCACATGCTGGAGATCGAGGTCGAGCAGCAGGAGAAGCACGACCTGGCCGCGGCCCGGGTGTTCGAGGGCATGGGCATCTACGCGCCGACCCTGGGCATCATCGGCGCGGTGCTGGGCCTGATCGCGGTGATGAAGAACCTCGCCGACCCGAGCAAGCTCGGCCACGGCATCGCCGCCGCC
>NZ_JAWJBT010001183.1:0-250 GCF_046536035.1 Halomonas sp. SIMBA_159 | reverse complement strand
GATGCGTTAAGCGGCGCAGACTTTATTTTACTGGGACATGCCGGTAAATCGCCACACGGCAAATTTACGCTGCATATCGCGATGAGCAAGTATATTGCTTTTCGTCGCTATGATCCTGCAGAGTAAATCATACCCGTTGGTCATTAGTCTTTTCCGCTATTTATTAGTAAAAACCGCAACACCACCCAAACGCCAAAAACAAAAAATCAATTAATTTCAAATAGTTAAAATTGGCAAATCCTTTGCAAAG
>NZ_JAWJBT010001182.1:0-250 GCF_046536035.1 Halomonas sp. SIMBA_159 | reverse complement strand
GTTCTACGTCATTTAATACTGACCCATTCCAGATCGTTGCTGGGATCGAAGGTTTTATCAATGACAGCTGGGCGTATGATGTATCAATCCAGCATGGTGAAACAAACCGTGTAAACACTAACGCTGGTTATACAAACGTTGCTAACATCGCTAATGCGTTAAACGCGGTTTCTGAAACAGAATGTTTAACCGGTGGCGCTGGCTGTGTGCCATTAAACGTGTTTGGTGGTTTTGGTACTATCACACCTGA
>NZ_JAWJBT010001181.1:0-250 GCF_046536035.1 Halomonas sp. SIMBA_159 | reverse complement strand
AGAAACAATCAAAATCACCTCACTTCCCCTTGCCGTTTATCGGGAAATTGCTGCCCATTTACGACAACTAGATGGTCTTGAAGTTGAGATTCTCCCCCAATCTTCATCTGAATTTAGTTACTTTCAAAGTCAGGTGGCAGGACTACAATTAAGCTATTCCTCCACCTTTTCCTCCGAAGAAAAACAATATTGCCAAGAGATTCTCAATTATTACGAACAGAAATATGGCACTTGGGAAAGAATAACCAAG
>NZ_JAWJBT010001180.1:0-250 GCF_046536035.1 Halomonas sp. SIMBA_159 | reverse complement strand
CAGGCCTTTCCCGTGGATGACCTGCACACCGGCGTCGGGCGTGGACGTGGGGACGGGCGGCGCAGCCGGGACCTGGACGGGCCCAAGGGCAGGTACAAGGGCGGGCGGAGGCCGCCGGATGACAGCATCGGCGACGACAAGAGCGGCGGCGTCAGTGTGCGCAGGGAGCCGTCCGGCGATACGGGCTGCACCTTCCCCCGTCGAAACCAGCAAAGCCGCCAGTGCGGGATGCCGTCCAGCGAGCTGTCCA
>NZ_JAWJBT010001179.1:0-250 GCF_046536035.1 Halomonas sp. SIMBA_159 | reverse complement strand
CCTCCGGCCCTGCTTAGCCGTCAGCGCGCAGCATCTTGGCGGCGGCCACCATGTTTTGCAGTGCAGGCACCACTTCTGCCCACTGGCGGGTTTTCAGGCCGCAGTCCGGGTTCACCCATAAGCGCTCGGCCGGGATACGCTTTGCTGCTTGCTGCATCAGTTTCACCATCTGGGCTTCAGTCGGAATATTGGGCGAGTGGATATCATAGACACCCGGGCCAATTTCGTTCGGATACTTGAAGTTATCAAA
>NZ_JAWJBT010001178.1:0-250 GCF_046536035.1 Halomonas sp. SIMBA_159 | reverse complement strand
ATAGAGGGTTTTCATCCGGCCAATGTTGGAGCTGCCATATTGCGCCAGTTCGATATCCGACTCATCACCGACATAGCAAGGCATAGACATAGGCCAGAGCATTTCGCTGCCCAGCTGGCTGTAGCTGAATTTATGGATATCGGACAATTGAGATAACAGCTCATCGACATCTCGCGACACCGGGGTAATAAACTCCAGCAGAGACTCAGCAAAGTCCGTGGTTACCCACTTATTGGTCAGGGCCGAACCC
>NZ_JAWJBT010001177.1:0-250 GCF_046536035.1 Halomonas sp. SIMBA_159 | reverse complement strand
CGGGCAGCAGCTGGACGTGGGTGATGCCCAGATCGACCAGATGATCAATGCCCGTTTTCAGCCCGTTGTAACGGGTGCCGCTTTCAACCATCCCCAGGTACTTACCGCGCTTGTCTGCGCTGACACCAGAGCTGGCATCGATGGTGAAATCGCGGACATGCACTTCATAAATCACCGCATCTTCGCGGTTCACCAGTGCAGGACGCTCAGCCCAGCCGCCATCAGGGACAGTGCGGGACATGTCCATCAC
>NZ_JAWJBT010001176.1:0-250 GCF_046536035.1 Halomonas sp. SIMBA_159 | reverse complement strand
AGGTATCCTGCTGCTGACGGATCCCCGTTTACGTGATCTGATGCACGCGACTGTGTTTATGGATACCCCGCTGGATATCTGCCTGTTGCGCCGTTTGCAGCGTGATGTGGCAGAACGCGGCCGGACAATGTCATCGGTACTGCAGCAATACCAGAAAACCGTTCGCCCTATGTTTATGCAGTTCATTGAACCGTCCAAACAGTATGCCGATATTATTGTGCCGCGAGGTGGCAAGAACCGCATTGCGATC
>NZ_JAWJBT010001175.1:0-250 GCF_046536035.1 Halomonas sp. SIMBA_159 | reverse complement strand
GCATGAGCGCGCACATGCTCGATCGCTGCTTCACCCGACGAGGCGGTGGCCACGTCCGACAGGCGCGGGTCGCGCGAGAGCATCAGCGCGATGGCCGTGCGGAACAGCTCCTGGTCGTCGACGATCAGAATGCGAAGGGTCATCCGATGCTCCTCTCGGTCGGAAGATCCACCGTCACGATCCATCCCCGCAGATCCCGTCCGTGCGCGGTGAGCGTGCCGCCGGCGAGCCGCACCCGCTCGGTGATGCC
>NZ_JAWJBT010001174.1:0-250 GCF_046536035.1 Halomonas sp. SIMBA_159 | reverse complement strand
GACGCCGCGGAGGCCGACTAGCCATACGCCGACCGCCGCTCTCGGGCGCGCATCGAAGGCCCGGCGGACCGTCCCGCGATCATTTCGGCGTGAAACCGCCCGTACGAAGCCTTGGCGTCCGCCACGCGTCCGCTTACCTTCGCCGGGTCGGCGGTCGCGACACCGCGCCTATCCGACTCGTCCCGCTAGCGCCCCCTGCGAGGCCTCCCCCCTATCCTCCCCACCATCGCGACCAGATTCATGCCGGCCC
>NZ_JAWJBT010001173.1:0-250 GCF_046536035.1 Halomonas sp. SIMBA_159 | reverse complement strand
AAAGGTTTCCAGTCTGACCTATCAAAACTAACAGGCAGTGCCCCGAAAGAATTCGTTGATGAATTAAGACAAATGGGCGTGGGGTCAGCTGATCAAATAAAAGCTATTGCTTCTATGTCTGCTCCAGAGCTAGATAAATATATCTCTCTATGGAAACAAAAACACAGCTTGGCAAGCCAACAAGCGACCAAAGAGCTTGCGGATCTCAAGAACGCAACAACTAAAAAAATCACTGAATTGAGAAATGCGG
>NZ_JAWJBT010001172.1:0-250 GCF_046536035.1 Halomonas sp. SIMBA_159 | reverse complement strand
GAAAGCAACCGGCTGAACAAGACTAAAGGGGCATCTTTGAATGCAAGCTGGAGGTTAACGCCGCTGATGACATTAACATCAGAGATAAATTTTTATGAAATAGAATACTCTCTGGAAGACCGTAAAGATAAAAATCTTCAGTTTAAAGGCGGACTGAAGGTTGAACTGAATGAGCATTCAGATATTTCAGTCAATCTCAGGCGTGTAGAGCGGGATTCAAATCAGCAGCAGTTCGATTTGCAGGAAAACC
>NZ_JAWJBT010001171.1:0-250 GCF_046536035.1 Halomonas sp. SIMBA_159 | reverse complement strand
CCTGGCGCTGAGCGGCCGATTCCATTCGCTCCAGCACTTCGACCGTCCGGCCCCAGTTACCGGCACCGGCACATTTCAGATGCGAAATCACCACAGGCACTTTAGCGTGCTGGCCGGTACGGAACGCTTCATCCATGGCATCAAGGATCTGCTCAAACTCAGTGCGCATGTGGGTGGTATAAATACCACCAAATGCCGCCAGTTCTTCCGCCAGTGCCATCACTTCTTCCGTCGGTGCCTGCTTGGCCGA
>NZ_JAWJBT010001170.1:0-250 GCF_046536035.1 Halomonas sp. SIMBA_159 | reverse complement strand
ACGAACAAACTTTGATCTTGATCCGAGAGTCAAAAGCTCAGCGAAAAAATGCGCTTTTTTTAGCCAGCTGTCATGATTGTGTCATCTGCGCATTCTAGGCTTCTGGGTAAGTTGGTCCTTACCTGCTGAAGGGGTAAACCAGCGATCCCCCTAAACAAACGTGCTACATTTTTCGGAGAGATCGGCATGACATTACGCCAGATAAATGCGCTCTGTCTTTGTGTCGCTATTGCTCTGCTTCTGACCTTCC
>NZ_JAWJBT010001169.1:0-250 GCF_046536035.1 Halomonas sp. SIMBA_159 | reverse complement strand
ACCAGCCGCGCGTCTGATCCACCCCCTCGGCAATAAAGTCGGCCGGGAAGTTTTTCTTGAATTTATCTTTATTCTCAAACGGGTAGTGCCACTGGGCGAAAGGCATGGACCCGGAATCGAACCAGACATCCAGTAGATCCGGGATGCGATGCATCGTGCCCCCGTTGGGACCTTCCCACGTAATGTCATCAATATAAGGGCGGTGCAGATCAATCTCTTCATCATCGGACAGGCCGGCCTTCTTTTTCAG
>NZ_JAWJBT010001168.1:0-250 GCF_046536035.1 Halomonas sp. SIMBA_159 | reverse complement strand
CAGGCGATGAGCCGCCTGCTGGGGCTGATCGAGCCGGCCGCCAACGGCGGGCAGGGCAGCGTCACGCTCAAGCCCACGCTCATCGTGCGCGATTCCACCGTGGCGGGAGCGGGGCAGGCATGAACGCGAGGTGTCGCGGGGGCCGCAAGCCCCGTGCGGACACCACGCGGAAAGGAACAATGACCGCCCCCGGGCGGTCAGGTTAAGACGGTCCGGACCTGTCCCGGCCGGTTCTCCGCCCGTCATGCGG
>NZ_JAWJBT010001167.1:0-250 GCF_046536035.1 Halomonas sp. SIMBA_159 | reverse complement strand
CAACTTCTTCCTCAATCGCTAGTTGTTGGAAGTGAGAAGACAGAATAATTTTGTTAATGCCTTGCTCAGTTAGGGTATCCACTTCCTCCTGAATCAGATCTGCTAGAGCCTCGATATTGGTTGAGTCTTCAGGGAGAACGCCAACATCACCAGGGCTAGAAATACTTGCCAAAGCAGGAGTAGTCGCGCCAACAACACCAATTTCTTCACCATTAACATCAATCACGGTGCTGCTAGTGATGCTGTTGGG
>NZ_JAWJBT010001166.1:0-250 GCF_046536035.1 Halomonas sp. SIMBA_159 | reverse complement strand
ATCCCGGTTTGACCTAAACGTGCCGAAATTTTATCTGCCAACCGCATCAACGCCCACAAGCCGAAACCGATTAACACAAGCTCGGCAGACATAATAGCGTAATGCTGCCAACCATCACTACGATTGGCATACAGAATAATGGAGCTTATTGCGCCAGGCCCGGCAAGCATTGGCATCGCTAATGGTACAACGGCGACTGATTTGCGATGCTCTGCCTCTTCGCGCTCAGCATCAGTATTTTTTGCACTAC
>NZ_JAWJBT010001165.1:0-250 GCF_046536035.1 Halomonas sp. SIMBA_159 | reverse complement strand
ACGACCGTTTTGATACTGACGTGACTAACCGCATTGTGTTTTTGGATAAAGCCGGCGATCGTGTGTACTTAAATGATCAGGACAAATGGGGCGCGACTTTATCCTTGCAGTATAAGCCGGATAACAACTTCAGCCTGACGTTCGATGGCATGCTGGGTGGCTATGACAACACTGAAGATGAATATGATGCTGCAGCCTATTCTGCTTCCAGTATCAGTACTTTTGAACAAATTCACAGCTACGATAATAC
>NZ_JAWJBT010001164.1:0-250 GCF_046536035.1 Halomonas sp. SIMBA_159 | reverse complement strand
AATGACATTACGCTCAATCAGTTTCTCTACCCGCTCAAAACCCAGCATTTCGAACAAGGCATCGTAAAGCGGGCGCAGATACGGATCGACCTTCTGGCTCAGATCTCCCGGCAGGAAGCCCAGTTTTTCACCGGCTTCCACGGCAGGGCGGGTCAGCAGAATACGGCGGATTTCCTGGCGCTCCAGCGCATCAACCGCAGCGGCAACCGCCAGGTAGGTTTTCCCCGTACCGGCAGGACCAATACCGAAG
>NZ_JAWJBT010001163.1:0-250 GCF_046536035.1 Halomonas sp. SIMBA_159 | reverse complement strand
AAAGGCCGTGAGGTCCCCCTGCTGCGCGATCATGGCCTGCATGAAGTTCTTCTCGAGCAGCGTGCCGATCACCATCCCGAGGATCAGCGGCGCGACCGGATAGTCATTCTCTTGCATCAGGAACGAGACGATCCCGGCGACCAGCGCCACCGCCACACCCATCATCGAGTTGTTGATCGCGTAGGCACCGACCATCGTGAAGATCAGGATGACCGGCATCAGGATCTTGTTCGACACCTTCAGAAGCTGG
>NZ_JAWJBT010001162.1:0-250 GCF_046536035.1 Halomonas sp. SIMBA_159 | reverse complement strand
GGCGAAGTTACTGGGACAAGAAGATAATAACTTTGTGAAGTTAGAAGTCATCCCCGAAGCGAAACACCTGCTTGCCGATCCCATTGGTACCTTAGAGGCTGCGGAAAAACTGATTAAAGAAGGCTTTGCCGTTTTACCCTATATCAACGCCGATCCCGTTCTCGCCAAACGCTTAGAAGAGGTGGGTTGTTCTACGGTGATGCCTCTGGGATCCCCGATTGGTTCCGGACAAGGGATTAAAACCGAAGCC
>NZ_JAWJBT010001161.1:0-250 GCF_046536035.1 Halomonas sp. SIMBA_159 | reverse complement strand
CAACTATCACATCATTCATGAACAGCAATGTTATAAACGGTGCGACAAAGCTCTACTGGGGCACCAGAAATGTCGACCGTTGTACTTTGGAGTCAAAGGGTAAAACAGAAAGCGTCCTTAAATCGAATGCTATCGGTTATCCTGTGACCATTCCTTCCAATGGCGCTACCTTCAATTTGACTTGTAGCAAAGGTACTATGACAGCAAGAAAGAGCCTGTACGTACCTAGACCAAATGCTAGATTCTCATC
>NZ_JAWJBT010001160.1:0-250 GCF_046536035.1 Halomonas sp. SIMBA_159 | reverse complement strand
CCATGCCGGCCTCGCGGCTTTCGTCGGCCACCGGCAGCGGGAGACGCTGCGACAGCGCCGCGGCGATGCCGCCCAGGGCCTGCTGCACGTAGGTGCCGGCTTCGCGGGTGGCGGCATCCAGCTCCAGCCGCGCGCGATGCGCGCCCAGCGCGGACAGGTAGCCCAGCAGCACGTGCGACAGCGCCAGGAAGCGGAAGCCGGCGTCGAGGTTGCGGCGCACGTAGCCGGGCTCGCGCAGCATGTTCGACAG
>NZ_JAWJBT010001159.1:0-250 GCF_046536035.1 Halomonas sp. SIMBA_159 | reverse complement strand
ACTGAGTGTCTGGCGGCTGACAAATTCACCGTCAAACGGATTAATAAACTGAGGCTCACTGTTGGGCCAGTCGACACGCAGAATATACTGAGTGGGAAAAGCCACACCGGTGACAGGTAACTCCAGATGCTGAGCCAGATAAATCATAATGGCCCCCAGACTGACCGGAATGCCTTTACGACGCTCAATGACCTTATCCAGATAGGCATTTTCAGCCGCATAGTACTGATGGCGATCACCGCAGAAACCC
>NZ_JAWJBT010001158.1:0-250 GCF_046536035.1 Halomonas sp. SIMBA_159 | reverse complement strand
GGGTATTCCATGCGTAAATTGGCGATCCAAGTTTTAACTAGATGACGGTAAGTAAATTGTTTACCTAAATCTGAAAATACCAGGACATTGGCGTCTCCCCCAATCAGCGGAATGGTCTCGAATAAATTACAATGCCATTTCATAATTCAATCGTCCGTTCTATTGTCTCTACTTGTTCTTCGCTTCTCTGCGGTCGATTGTGCTGCTCCATATTGGCAAATTGCTTTTCAGTCACCAATAAACTGCTTAC
>NZ_JAWJBT010001157.1:0-250 GCF_046536035.1 Halomonas sp. SIMBA_159 | reverse complement strand
TCAGAATACTTGAATTTTATGTTACCGTTTTCATCCAGAATATGCAATTGACTTCCTACCCAAAAAAAGCCAGTTCCCATAGATTGGGGACCGGCTCCAGACAACTCGTTCTATTCTATTTCAGCAGGCTTCAACAACCCGGCAAAGCGCGGGATGTCGACATTGCCGCCTGAGATCACCGCGATGATATTTTGTCCCTGTGCGCCAGCTTTGCCCGCCATGACGGCCGCGGCTGCAACTGCGCCTGAAG
>NZ_JAWJBT010001156.1:0-250 GCF_046536035.1 Halomonas sp. SIMBA_159 | reverse complement strand
ACTCCTTCGTCATTCACGTAATGGGACTCAACCGTTTCCTGCACTGTAGTTTCTTGCCCATTGGCCATGCCACATCCCCCTAACACCATACTCCCTAACAAGGCTAGCACCACTGACTTGCTTACATATAATCGCTTCAACTGAGTAATCTCCCCATTTCACCGACTGAAGTAATCGCTGTTTTTGTTATTTTGTATCTCGCCTGTCCACTTTCCGCTTCCATCCCGTGCTCAATTCGTTTCATTAGAGG
>NZ_JAWJBT010001155.1:0-251 GCF_046536035.1 Halomonas sp. SIMBA_159 | reverse complement strand
CCCGTCGGCCAGCCCATCGCCGTGCTTTCGACGGCCAGGCCCGACGCGCCGGTCCAGCGCGGCATCAAGTCGGGCGCCCCCGCGCCGCAACCCGAGGCGGCGGCCCCCGCCCCGGCGGCGGAGCAGGCGGCGAAACCCGACGTGTCCGAACCGCGGCAAAAGCCCGCGCCGCAGCCCGCGCCGGGCGGACGTGTTCTGGCCTCGCCCAAGGCGCGGCGGCTGGCCGCCGAGCAGGGACTCGACCTCGCCCG
>NZ_JAWJBT010001154.1:0-251 GCF_046536035.1 Halomonas sp. SIMBA_159 | reverse complement strand
ACGAGAGCAGGCGCTCATTATCCAGCGCGTCTTCGAGAACGCCTACAACTACATGAAATCCGGCACGTTGCTGCGGCAAGTCATTAACAAGATCAACGAAGTCGATTTCAATAACCGCGAAGACTGGCACACCTTTGGCGGCATCTATGAGCAAATCCTGCGCGACCTGCAAAGCGCGGGCAACGCTGGCGAATTCTATACGCCTCGCGCCGTCACCCGCTTTATCGTGAACCGCGTTGACCCAAAGCTGG
>NZ_JAWJBT010001153.1:0-251 GCF_046536035.1 Halomonas sp. SIMBA_159 | reverse complement strand
GGGCCGGCCAGGACGAGCCGGCGGTCCGCCGCGAGCGGGTCGAGCGGTTCCGGGCCGACCTCGACAGGCTGCTCGAGGGCCGGGGCGTCCCCGACGGGCCGATGTGGCCCGCCTTCGCCCACGTGGTCGAGACCTATCCGGTCAAGGCCGAGCACCTCCACGCGATGCTCGACGGGCAGCTCGCCGACCTCGAGCCCACGCGGTATCGCGCGTTCGATGACCTCTACGACTATTGCTACAAGGTCGCGTCG
>NZ_JAWJBT010001152.1:0-251 GCF_046536035.1 Halomonas sp. SIMBA_159 | reverse complement strand
CTATATCCGCAACCGGGCTGCCGTCGAGTTTGTAGACGAGTAAACGCGCGCCGAGATTGCCGGTGATCAGCACATGCCCGGACTCGATGGCGACATCTGCCCCCGAAGCGCTTATGCGAAAACCGTCCGCCAGCTTGAACGATGTTGTTTCTTTTCCGTCCGACAGATTATGCACCGAGACTTGTTGCCCTGAAATGACGACAAACGCCCGATCGCCGATTGCATACTGCGCCGATGCCAGGTCTTTGCGC
>NZ_JAWJBT010001151.1:0-251 GCF_046536035.1 Halomonas sp. SIMBA_159 | reverse complement strand
CGGGTTCTAACGGCGCCGCAAAAACCGCATCCTGGCCCTGATATTCAAACCAGTCAAACTGTGCCACAGGGGCCGCGCTGCTGTTTGTTGGTTCGCTGCTATCCTGTGCTGGCTTGCTGGTGTCGGGTGTAGTTTGCGGCTGGCAGGCGCAAAGTGCACTCAGTAAAGCCAGACCTGGCAGAGTTAACGAAAAGCGGTTTTGCATGGAATGTCACTCCTGTCGTCTTTGCCGTTATCGCTACGGCGTGCGA
>NZ_JAWJBT010001150.1:0-251 GCF_046536035.1 Halomonas sp. SIMBA_159 | reverse complement strand
CGATGCCTATTTCGCCAGCCGGCCGCGCGATTCACAGCTCGGTGCCTGGGCGTCCGATCAGTCCCAGCCACTCGACGACCGGCAGACCTTTCTCGACCGGCTGGAGGAGACGCGCCAGCGCTTCGACGGCGGCGACGTGCCAAGGCCGCCGCACTGGTCTGGCTTTCGCGTTGCGGCCCGGCGTATCGAGTTCTGGCAGGAACTGCCTTACCGCCACCATGACCGGCTGGTCTACCACTATCGGCTGGGAG
>NZ_JAWJBT010001149.1:0-251 GCF_046536035.1 Halomonas sp. SIMBA_159 | reverse complement strand
AGGCGCACGCTTGGACTGCAGGAATTCATGCAGCTCCATGGCGTCATCCGGCGCTTCACCCTCACCGTGGGTTGAAGCCACTATGATCACGTGGGTTTCTTTGGTCAGGTTTTTGCCTTTGTAATCGCCAGAGGCAAACACGTCAGCCTGGATACCGGCCGCGACCGCTTCTTCCTTCAGCGCCTGAGCCACGCCTTTGGCGTTACCCGTCTGCGAAGCATAAATAATGGTAAGTTTGCCAGCCGGTTTCG
>NZ_JAWJBT010001148.1:0-251 GCF_046536035.1 Halomonas sp. SIMBA_159 | reverse complement strand
CGTGCAGGGCGAGTCGGAGGACGAAGGTCTCGTCCACGAGATCGACCTGGAAGTCTTCGGCGGCGCGGGCGATCTCCGCCCGGACCGCGGCTTCGACGGCCGGGTCCACACCGCTGCGCGCGACCTCTCTCGTCGCGTCCTCCCCCGGCGCGACGATCCGGGTCAGGACCAGGGAGGCGAGGTGACCGCTGTCGCCGTCGCCGAGGACCACGTCGAAGTGCTCGGCGGCGAGCCGGGCGATGACGGCACCC
>NZ_JAWJBT010001147.1:0-251 GCF_046536035.1 Halomonas sp. SIMBA_159 | reverse complement strand
CGGCAATGAATAATATCGAAGCGGAAATTAATTTACTGATATTTGACCCATATTTACCTGGGTCCGGATGTCATAGCACTGATCAACCTGACCACTTGTTAGTTAATACTGTTGCAGAGCAAATCACAATGTTTGCCGATGACTCTGTCGTTGAGGCTGGAAATATTCTTTCAGGACCAACATTTTATCAGTGGTTATGTGAGCAGCCGCCTTCTAAAGATATCCCAGCAAAGGTTCATCCTGACGGTTAC
>NZ_JAWJBT010001146.1:0-251 GCF_046536035.1 Halomonas sp. SIMBA_159 | reverse complement strand
AATACCTTCAAGCTGCTGGCGGATAAAGCCATTGCCAGCTTTAATGTACGGGAAGACAAATTGCAGGAAGCACTGGCGAAAAACCCGATTCTGGTGACGGCGCTCAACCCGGTTATCGGCTATTTGAAAGCGGCTGAGATTGCCAAGAAAGCCTACAAAGAGCACAGAGATATTCTGGATGTCGCGGAAGAGGAAACCGATTTGTCGCGGCAGGAGCTTGAGCGTTTGCTTGACCCGCAGAAGCTCACCAC
>NZ_JAWJBT010001145.1:0-251 GCF_046536035.1 Halomonas sp. SIMBA_159 | reverse complement strand
CATTATATTCATCACCGGTCACCGGTTTACCGTTCTTAAATAGAGAGAACATCAGGTTCTCGCTGTCCATCGCCAGCGATTTTGACAGTAAAGAAAAACGCTCCAGACCAAGCAAAAATATCAGACTACGATTGTGAGTTACCGGATAGAGGTAATAGACGAAGGTTTTACCGTCAAAAGAGATAAACCCTGTATTTTTGACATGTCGATACTTCACAACCTGCATAATATCTGCACAATAATTTTTCTCG
>NZ_JAWJBT010001144.1:0-251 GCF_046536035.1 Halomonas sp. SIMBA_159 | reverse complement strand
CCATGTCTGCCTCCTGACAGCATAATGCTAGCACCCGGTCCGCGGCAGCGTCACCCCTCGCGACGACGCTTCAGCTCGGTGAAGACGACGCCGCTTTCGTAGGCGACCGTCTCGACGATGTCGAAGCGTTCGGGGCGATACGGGCGCTCGCCGAACAGCGGGATGCCCGATCCGAAGAGCAGGGGCTGCCGCTTCAGCACGAGCCGGTCGATCTCGTCGGCGAGCGATGCGGCGAGAGCGCCGCCTCCGCA
>NZ_JAWJBT010001143.1:0-251 GCF_046536035.1 Halomonas sp. SIMBA_159 | reverse complement strand
CGGCCGAGTTAATCCAGGCTGACTTACGGGCTGTGGGGGTTGATGTCACCTTACTGTTACAGGACAGACCGCTCCGGCCAGGTTCGGTGGCCCAGAAAGGCATAGATCTGACGCTGACTGGCTGGGTGGCGGATAATGGCGATCCGGATAACTTCCTGCGCCCGCTGCTGTCGTGCAGCGCCAAACAGGCTGGCCTGAATGTCGCTAACTGGTGCAACCTTCAGTTTGATAACCTGCTGGAACTGGCGTCA
>NZ_JAWJBT010001142.1:0-251 GCF_046536035.1 Halomonas sp. SIMBA_159 | reverse complement strand
CTAAGCCTGTTTGCTCCCCACCCTTTCGCTCCTCAGCGTCAGTTACGGCCCAGAGATCTGCCTTCGCCATCGGTGTTCCTCCTGATATCTGCGCATTCCACCGCTACACCAGGAATTCCAATCTCCCCTACCGCACTCTAGTCTGCCCGTACCCACTGCAGGCCGGAGGTTGAGCCTCCGGATTTCACAGCAGACGCGACAAACCGCCTACGAGCTCTTTACGCCCAATAATTCCGGATAACGCTTGCGCC
>NZ_JAWJBT010001141.1:0-251 GCF_046536035.1 Halomonas sp. SIMBA_159 | reverse complement strand
ACTGGCGGCGACCGGGTAATGGTCCAGGTCCTCGCGGCCACTCCCGTTCACGGTCTGGAGGCCGTGCTGGTTGCCGTCGAGCTCGCACTGGAGTCCGGACGTCCGAGCGGAGACCATGTCCTGAACATCCTTGCGCGACTGAAGAGCCAATCGGCTCATTCCGGTGAGGTGGTGAGAACAGCAATCACGCTCAAGGTCGAACCGCTTGCGGATGTCTACCGGTATGAGCAGCTTCGCGTCACGCGTAATGA
>NZ_JAWJBT010001140.1:0-251 GCF_046536035.1 Halomonas sp. SIMBA_159 | reverse complement strand
ATGAGCAGTTCTTCCTCACTGATGAAATGATAATTAGTTGCCTTAAATCCTTCAAAGTTAATGACGTTAGCGATAAAATGTAATAACGAGTTAGACGGCATTTTATTAAAAAGTGACTTTGATGAAGCAATTGTTTATTTTCTTTTACTATCAATGGCTGCTTAAAGTCAAGATTTAATAAGGTTTAGGGGAATATTACTTTATATAATTATCTCTATTCTTCCTTTTTAATTGGTATTAACTTATCATAC
>NZ_JAWJBT010001139.1:0-251 GCF_046536035.1 Halomonas sp. SIMBA_159 | reverse complement strand
GGCACTGATCACCCGGCAAATAGCTACACTGGTTGAAGCAGCGCTGCCAATTGAAAGCGCGCTGCTGGCAGTGGCAGAGCAATGCGACAAGCCGCGGCTGAAAAATATGATGATGACAGTGCGCTCAAAAGTGGTCGAGGGCTACAGCCTGGCTGAAGGGCTGGCTGAGTTTCCACATGTGTTTGATCATTTATTCCGTTCAATGGTGGCAGCAGGGGAAAAATCCGGCCATTTGGATCAGGTGCTAAACC
>NZ_JAWJBT010001138.1:0-251 GCF_046536035.1 Halomonas sp. SIMBA_159 | reverse complement strand
GGCGGCGATCCTGATGGCGCTGGCGCTGATCGACCTGTCGCTGGTCGCCAACCTGCTGCTGATCGTGACCCTCGCCGGCTACGAGAACTTCGTCGCCCGGATCGAGTCCGGGCAGGAGAAACGACCCTCGTGGATGGGCACGGTGGACTTCACCGGCATGAAGATGAAGCTCATGGGCTCGATCACCGCCATTTCGGCGATCGCCCTGCTGCGCATCTTCATGAAGCTCGAGGAGGGCCAGCCGATGAACC
>NZ_JAWJBT010001137.1:0-251 GCF_046536035.1 Halomonas sp. SIMBA_159 | reverse complement strand
ATCATAAGGAATTGATATGTCAACTACCGGTAGGCAGTCGGTAATTCATGTTGTAAGTAGTTTAAAAGTCGGGGGGGCAGAACGTTTTGTTATCGACTTATGCCAGGAGCAGGTCGGGCAGGGGTTAAACGTTGCTATTTTATCTTTCGGCCTTGCAGAAGACACCTTGGTGCCGGTGTGCCACGAACATCAAATTCCGCTGACGATTACAAACGGTAAAGGCTGGCGCGCGCAGAAACAAAGGTTACAGC
>NZ_JAWJBT010001136.1:0-251 GCF_046536035.1 Halomonas sp. SIMBA_159 | reverse complement strand
ACTACTTTGGCTGAGGTTGTAGCGCAGATTGCACAGAACGGCGCCACGCATATCGTGGTGGTCAATGTTCCAAACATCGGTCTGTCGCCCAAAGGGCTTGCCTCGGCCGACGGTGGGGCCAACCTTGCCCAGTTGTCGCAACTCTTCAACGGTAGCCTGAACGCGGCCTTGCAAAGCAATGGCCTGCAAGGCAAGGTCATCCAGATCGATTCTTACAGCTGGATGAACCAGATCGTCGCGAACTTCAAGGC
>NZ_JAWJBT010001135.1:0-251 GCF_046536035.1 Halomonas sp. SIMBA_159 | reverse complement strand
ATTGATCTTGCTCAGCGCATCAAAAATCAAGAACGATTTTTAACCGATTAATTATACTGTGGATTTTCATTATTCCGATGACAGATGCTTTTCATTAATGCGACAAGCAATGAAAAACAAATATGCACACTGTTTCTTGTTATGTGACTCACAATATACTGCGGAATTATTTGCTTTTGGAATACAAGAGCCTACTCTTTCTTAATACCAGTATTGATTTAGCTTAATGCGATAGCGTGCGACACTTCTCG
>NZ_JAWJBT010001134.1:0-251 GCF_046536035.1 Halomonas sp. SIMBA_159 | reverse complement strand
ACCAGACCAACACGTTTGGCGACCTTTCGAAGTAAAAAAAGTGCGGCAAATGAAGAAAAAAAGACAAAGAAAAAATCGGCTATCATGCTGTGGTCCGAAGGCATACAAAACGCAAAAAGACTACCAATATTTTGTCTCTCTAGGAAGAGAAGAAAAAATATTCACTAAGTAAATTATTACTTTTGCTCCCTCCGTCCCAAGTGCAGCTAGGCGCAAACACCAGCAAGCCTGATCGCAATGATTTGGACTAG
>NZ_JAWJBT010001133.1:0-252 GCF_046536035.1 Halomonas sp. SIMBA_159 | reverse complement strand
CTTTCGAGAATGCCGATTTCGCGAAGGATGAACTTGAAGTTCGCGATGAACCTGCCTTTCGGAATCGAGGCTCGCATCGTAAAGGGTGCGAGCTCCTGCGCGATCGCACGAGCAACGTCCATGCGTCCACAAATATGCGCCGCATGGAGCGCAGTGATCCTGTGCGGCAGGACGTTGCCGATAGCCGTCGCGGAGCCAGACCCGCCTGCGCGCAACCCTTGCAGCAGGAGCATGTCGTCCCCGACGATCGGC
>NZ_JAWJBT010001132.1:0-252 GCF_046536035.1 Halomonas sp. SIMBA_159 | reverse complement strand
CGGGCCAGACAGCCAGGCGTCCATCTTATCTTTCGCCTGAGCGGTGTCCCACATTGCGGTATCTAACTGTAACTGTTCAGTTTTGATGCCTTTATCGTTCAATTCTTTAATCACGTAAGTGGTACGTGCTTCTGCATCCGGATGGCCCGGTTCACCTTTCAGCAGTACGAACTGAATCTGACCGTCTTTGTTCAGATCCCAACCCTGATTCGCCGCCCAGTGTTTAGCAATCAAATCACCCTGAATAATGCC
>NZ_JAWJBT010001131.1:0-252 GCF_046536035.1 Halomonas sp. SIMBA_159 | reverse complement strand
TGAATGATGTCTATCTGGCTCAACATCCACGTTACCGCTACGACAGGTATCATGTATTGAAAACCACCAACCTGGCTGACAGCATGGCCCACTTTGTCCAGCGCACGCTGGTCGACAGTGAAGCGGTCAATTGCCTCAACCAGCAGACCCGGCCGGAAACGAAAGTCTTACGCAATGCTATCAAGCAATTGCGCCTGGAATTACAGCGCGCAAGCTATTATTTTGATCCTGAGCCTATCGCTGATGATCAGG
>NZ_JAWJBT010001130.1:0-252 GCF_046536035.1 Halomonas sp. SIMBA_159 | reverse complement strand
CTGCACGACGAGGTCGTTGACGCACATTGCCACCAGGTCGATGCCAACCGTGTCGTGCTTGCCGCTCTCGATCGCCAGTTTCAGCTTGGTGCCGACGCCGTCGGTGGTGGCGACCAGGATCGGATCGTTGTAGCCCGCCGC
This sequence comes from Halomonas sp. SIMBA_159, assembly GCF_046536035.1. Classification (NCBI taxonomy): domain Bacteria; kingdom Pseudomonadati; phylum Pseudomonadota; class Gammaproteobacteria; order Oceanospirillales; family Halomonadaceae; genus Halomonas; species Halomonas sp. SIMBA_159. The sequence continues at coordinate 111 of NZ_JAWJBT010001130.1, read as the reverse complement.
CTCCAGATCGAACAGCGCGCCGAAGCCGCCCAGTCCCGCGGCGGCGCCAGGCCGCGCCGTGCTCTTGGCGATCGGCTTCATGGCATCGACCAGCGCGTTGCCGGCATCGAT
>NZ_JAWJBT010001129.1:0-252 GCF_046536035.1 Halomonas sp. SIMBA_159 | reverse complement strand
GTGGGAGGCTAGGAGGGTGTTACTGTTCTCTGTATCAGAATCCGTGCCGGCTTCACCAACCCCACCCTAACCCTCCCCTTGCCAAGGGGAGGGAATCAATGTGATTCCTGCAATCTCGATTCGATCCCTCCCCCTTTTCAAGGGAAAGAATCATCACAATCAACCGTTTAGTCTTGATGCACAGGTTTAACCGTAAAGCGGCCAACATCCACCGCCACCACTTCCACTTCCAGCCCTTTTTCCACCGGCTCT
>NZ_JAWJBT010001128.1:0-252 GCF_046536035.1 Halomonas sp. SIMBA_159 | reverse complement strand
GATTGAAGAACTTCAGGATGAAGTCAAAGGTACATTACTGAACGCTTTCAGTCAGACACGTTATGCCCGCGCCATCGACAATGTATTGCTGACCAAATATGTGATTCAGTGAGGCGCCTATGCTAGATATCAACCCGACTGAAGAGTACGAGAAAAAACACGACACCGGGCGTAACAACCCGGTAGTGAACGAAGATAAGCTGATCCGTGATCACCTGATCTTAGTCAAACGTGTTGTCAATCAGCTACGCA
>NZ_JAWJBT010001127.1:0-252 GCF_046536035.1 Halomonas sp. SIMBA_159 | reverse complement strand
CCACCTCTTTCACTTCTTACGGTCTGTTCTGGCTGACACTGGTTGGCCTGATTGTGATGCCTTACATGGGACTGCCTGCCGCACCTGCAGAGTTCATGGCATGGTATCTGCTGCTGTGGGGCGTCTTTACTGCCTTTATGTTTGTTGGTTCACTCAATTACCCACGCGCCAAACAGTTTGTCTTTGCTTCTTTGACTGTGTTGTTCTTCCTGCTGGCAGCACGTGATTTCACTGGCAGCGCCCTGATTGGCC
>NZ_JAWJBT010001126.1:0-252 GCF_046536035.1 Halomonas sp. SIMBA_159 | reverse complement strand
GCCGATATCATCATGCTGGATAACTTCGAAACAGAACAGATGCGCGAAGCCGTCAAACGCACCAACGGCAAGGCGCTACTGGAAGTGTCTGGCAACGTCACTGACAAAACACTGCGTGAATTTGCCGAAACGGGCGTGGACTTTATCTCCGTCGGTGCGCTAACTAAACACGTACAAGCACTCGACCTTTCAATGCGTTTTCGCTAATAGTTGACAGATTTATCCGCTCCATCGCGGGCGGATAATCTCCCC
>NZ_JAWJBT010001125.1:0-252 GCF_046536035.1 Halomonas sp. SIMBA_159 | reverse complement strand
CGCCCTTCGGGCGGCGGCAAGCAGCGCCTGCGCCTGATCGTGCCGACGCGCGGGCTGATCGGCTATCACTCCGAATTCCTAACCGATACGCGGGGCACGGGCATTCTGTATCGCCTGTTCCATGGCTACACCGCCTATAAGGGGCCCATCCCGGCGCGGCGTACCGGCGTGCTGCTTTCCAACGCCGACGGCGACGCGGTCGCCTATGCGCTGTGGAACCTGGAGGATCGCGGACCGATGTTCATTCACCCG
>NZ_JAWJBT010001124.1:0-252 GCF_046536035.1 Halomonas sp. SIMBA_159 | reverse complement strand
CGGGATGTTGAGCGACTGGGTCACGACGCGCCTGACGGGCGAGTTCGTGACCGAGCCGACCAGCGGCTCGAGTTCGGCGCTGTTCGACCTGCGGTCGAGGAACTGGTCGGACGAGCTCGCGGGACTCGTGGGCGTGGACCGCAGCATCCTCCCTCCCGTGGTCGAATGCGGTGAAGTCGTCGGAGTCGTCACGCCCGCCGCGGCAGCCGCCACGGGACTCCCGGTGGGCACGCCCGTCGTGACCGGTGGTGC
>NZ_JAWJBT010001123.1:0-252 GCF_046536035.1 Halomonas sp. SIMBA_159 | reverse complement strand
AATTGCAAACCGACGACGCTTTGATGAATATTTAGATGAACAGTGGCGACAAGGCAAGCGCGATCGCGCGGAACTATCTTTGATTTTATGTGATTTAGATGCGTTCAAACTCTACAATGATACCTTAGGTCATCAAGCCGGAGACAGTTGCTTACAAGAAGTTGCAAAAGCAATTACAACAGTGGTCAACCGTCCCCTTGATTTAGTCGCCCGTTATGGGGGAGAAGAAATTGCAGTTTTATTACCGAATAC
>NZ_JAWJBT010001122.1:0-252 GCF_046536035.1 Halomonas sp. SIMBA_159 | reverse complement strand
CGTTGCCCCATTTCTGTTTCCGGCATAACGACACGATCTGCGCCAATTTTATGCAGTATTTTTGCGTGATACCTGTCTTTTGCTTTGACCCAAACCTGCTTAACGCCAGATTCTTTCAGAATCAGGGTGGTCAGAATACTGGCGTTAACGTTATCGCCAATAGCCACCATGGCGATATCGTAATCATCCAGCTTGAGCTCAGACACTGTATCTTCATTAGAGCAATCAGCGACGATAGCTTGAGTGACATGC
>NZ_JAWJBT010001121.1:0-252 GCF_046536035.1 Halomonas sp. SIMBA_159 | reverse complement strand
CCATCCCGTCATTGAGCCTGCGTCCCGACAAGAGCATCTCCGGGTGATAGCCCAGCTCTTGGGCCTTGTGCGTTAGGTAGTAAGGATCGACGCCGATACAGTGCCCCCCAACAAGACCGGGGCGGAAGTTGAGAAAGTTCCACTTGGTGCCGGCCGCTTTCAGAACGGCCTCGGTATCCAGCCCCATCCTGTTGAAGATCATGGCCAATTCGTTGATGAGGGCGATGTTGATATCACGCTGGCTGTTTTCGA
>NZ_JAWJBT010001120.1:0-252 GCF_046536035.1 Halomonas sp. SIMBA_159 | reverse complement strand
AGAACACGCTGATCGACATGCCCAGGGTGGCATTGACGTCGGCGGTCGGCACCGGCTTCCAGTAGTGGATGCCGGCCAGCTCCAGCGGCTTGGCGATGAAATCCGCCGGGATCATCTTGATGAGGTTCATCAACAGGATCCAGAAGAACAGGGTGATCGCGATCGGCGTCACCAGCTTGCTGTGGCCGTGGTAGGTGTCCTTGACCTGGCGGTCGACGAACTCCAGGCAGATCTCCACGAAGGCCTGCCACT
>NZ_JAWJBT010001119.1:0-252 GCF_046536035.1 Halomonas sp. SIMBA_159 | reverse complement strand
CTTCGGCGTGCGAAGCTCATCGTTCTCGCGCTCGAGCAGGGCGATACGCTCGCGCAGGTCATCCATCTCGCTCATTCGAGCCTCCTTCGTGTCGCACCGCTCACCCGAACGCGGCGATGCCCTTGCCGATGACCACCACACCCAGCACCAGGAGGAGAACGGTCATGATGACCGCGTTCTCGGCCTGGAGCCAGTCACGCAACCTGCTCAGGGGCTCCCGCAGAGCATCCGAGGCGAGAAGGAACCCCACCA
>NZ_JAWJBT010001118.1:0-252 GCF_046536035.1 Halomonas sp. SIMBA_159 | reverse complement strand
GCAGACTATGTTGGCGTCATGATCCAAGATCACGGCGCGTGAACTGGTGGTTCCCTGATCGAGTGCGACTATGTACTTTTGTTCTGTGGTCATCTGAGTGTCCTCTTCTCTCTAGATTAATTATAGATAGCGCTGCAATCAGGCTTGCGCGACTTCTTTCTCATTGTCTGATTCACATTGGTTCGGCAGTGTACAGCGGTTACCCGGCAGATAGATGCCAACGGCTTTCGGGTACAGCCAGGCACCGAAGCC
>NZ_JAWJBT010001117.1:0-252 GCF_046536035.1 Halomonas sp. SIMBA_159 | reverse complement strand
AGTTCGATCACGACCTTGCGCTGACACTGGCCGCCTACAATGCCGGCGAAGGCAGGGTCGGCCGGGCCATCAAAAAAGCCAACAGCCGCCGGTTCACGGCGCTGTCGTTACCGAAGGAAACCCGCGACTATGTGCACAAATTTCATGCACTGCTTTCGGTTGTGGATCTGGACGCGCTGACCCGACAGGCAAGCGCAAAAGATCCCCTTCTCTGGCTGACCGTCAGCCACCCGCCCACCGATATGGAAACCC
>NZ_JAWJBT010001116.1:0-252 GCF_046536035.1 Halomonas sp. SIMBA_159 | reverse complement strand
GGCCGGTGTTGCGTTACATGCTGCGCGGCAATACCGTTTCTGACGCACCGCTGATTATCGGTAGCCTTGATCCCTGCTACTCCTGTACCGACCGTGTGACGCTGGTAGATGTGCGCAAGCGCCAGTCAAAAACCGTGCCGTATAAAGAGATCGAACGCTACGGCATTGATCGTAACCGTTCGCCGCTGAAGTAAGGACAGAAGATGCTGAAGTTACTGAAAACTATTATGCGCGCCGGAACCGCGACGGTGA
>NZ_JAWJBT010001115.1:0-252 GCF_046536035.1 Halomonas sp. SIMBA_159 | reverse complement strand
CGGCATCAATAGCAAGTTGGGGCATCCGTAACCGTACTCGACCAAGTACGGCGTGCGCGATCGCGTAACCTTGTAGATTGACTTCTCCATCTGTAGTTTCTTCTTTTTGTGGAATCGCTTCCGTTTCCGCCACCAGTTGGGGGGCTTGTTCTTTCAATTGCGTAAACACTTGGCGCACGACACTAGCGACTAATAAATTGACTAATAACGCATTTGCCCCGCGTAGTTGAAAGCGACTGGTTACAAATAATC
>NZ_JAWJBT010001114.1:0-252 GCF_046536035.1 Halomonas sp. SIMBA_159 | reverse complement strand
AGATTGGTTTTCTAACTGAGATAATTGTTCTAATAACTCTAACTTTTTGATAATCTGTTGATAGTTTTCCACTTCTGATTTTAGCTTTAACCAAGATTGCCATTTATCTGCCTGATATTTTAACCCCGCATAAATAATTCCGGTCACAAATACAGAAACTAGAAAACTAATCAGTAAAATTTTCAGATCAGATAAGTTTGTTAAACGCCACAGCGTGATTAAAATGAGTGGGAAACAGAAAACTAAACTAAG
>NZ_JAWJBT010001113.1:0-252 GCF_046536035.1 Halomonas sp. SIMBA_159 | reverse complement strand
CAATCATTCGTATATAAAGCTTTATTTTGAGGTAGTCCGGTGATTGATGACGATGGCTACCGCCCAAACGTAGGTATCGTGATTTGTAATCGCCAGGGGCAGGTAATGTGGGCCCGGCGATTTGGTCAGCACTCCTGGCAATTTCCGCAAGGCGGAATCAACCCCGGAGAATCCGCAGAGCAGGCGATGTACCGTGAATTGTTTGAAGAAGTAGGATTAAGCCGCAAAGACGTTCGAATCCTTGCTTCAACG
>NZ_JAWJBT010001112.1:0-252 GCF_046536035.1 Halomonas sp. SIMBA_159 | reverse complement strand
CCAGAGTTTGCTGGGGTTCAGCTCCAGTCCAATCAGAAACAGCAGCAGAACGACCCCAAACTCGGAAAAATGCAGCACTTCCTCCACATCATTGATCAGCCCCAGCCCCCAGGGACCAATGCCGATCCCGGCCAGCAGATAGCCCAAAACCGATCCCAGCCCGAGACGCTGGGCCACAGGCACAGCCACAACGGCCGCCGCCAGAAACACCACACCGGCACTCAATACATCAGACGCCATAACGCTTCTCCC
>NZ_JAWJBT010001111.1:0-252 GCF_046536035.1 Halomonas sp. SIMBA_159 | reverse complement strand
ATCATCGAGACAACGGTTCGGAATTGCTGTACCCGGTTGTCCTGATCGGATGTTTATTTGCTGGCATTTGATCGAAAAAGGCGGACGTAGAAGACGCCACGGCTTGGCTTCTGAAGACAGATGGCCGGTCATTCCACAGGAGGAAGACGCCATGGTCGATTACGTCTCGTACGGCTGGTGCAAGATCTACGTCCGCCCGGTGCACGACACCGACGCCACGCGCTGGAAGGCGCGTGTGCTGATCCAGCGCTG
>NZ_JAWJBT010001110.1:0-252 GCF_046536035.1 Halomonas sp. SIMBA_159 | reverse complement strand
CAGGCGCCCTGCCCGGCCAGTTCCAGCACGCTGGCCACCAGCGTCTCGCTGGCGCCGCTGAGCAGGAGCACCGCGCTGTCGGCCGGCGAGAGCGCGGAGACCAGCGCCGGCAGGTCGCCGCCGCCTTCGCTGAAGCCCAGGCCGGCATCGGACTGCGCCAGGCCCACGCCATCGGACAGGATGTAGGCATGGCCGCCGACCAGCGACTGGCCTGCCTCGGCCAGGATCACCGGCAGGCTGGAAGCCCGGCCC
>NZ_JAWJBT010001109.1:0-252 GCF_046536035.1 Halomonas sp. SIMBA_159 | reverse complement strand
ACTTTACTTGAGTCTATTGATGTCTTTATATCAATGCTGCTAAGTGTTAATAGCTGTTGATCTAAAGTAAATATTCTTATAAAATTTCTTGTTTTTATACCATCTTGAATCACTGGTGACATATTAAATTCATTTGGTCCTCTTCCTTTTTTTCCAAAACCTGAAATAAGGTGTTGATTAGAATCATATACCTTGATTATATCTTTTTTCATAGTACTAATTACAGTCAAGGAATCAATTACTTTAATGGAT
>NZ_JAWJBT010001108.1:0-252 GCF_046536035.1 Halomonas sp. SIMBA_159 | reverse complement strand
AGGTCGAAGTGGCCGACAACGGTCGCGAATCGATCATCGTCACCGAAATTCCCTACCAGGTGAACAAGGCGCGCCTGATCGAGAAGATCGCCGAGCTGATCCAGACCAAGAAGGTGCCGATCCTCGCCGATGTGCGCGATGAAAGCGCCGAGGACATCCGCATCGTTCTGGAACCCAAGTCCAAGAACGTCGACCCGGAGGTGCTGATGGGGCTGATGTATCGCAGCTCCGATCTGGAGGTGCGGTTCTCGC
>NZ_JAWJBT010001107.1:0-252 GCF_046536035.1 Halomonas sp. SIMBA_159 | reverse complement strand
CGGCATCGGAAAACCGTAGTACCAAAAGTAGAAGCGGCTGCGGTTTGCGTTCATGGGATGCATTGATAACACGGCTTTCCGGCTCCGCCAACCGTTTCATCGGCAACGGAGCGGGCCGTTCAGCGTGACTCGAAGAACATCAGGTAGACCAGCCGTGCGTTCTCCGGCCGGTCGCCGAACGCCGGACCGGCGGTATGCCACAGCCACGGCCGCAGCAGCACCAGCCGGTTGAAGCGCATCGGCACCTGCATG
>NZ_JAWJBT010001106.1:0-253 GCF_046536035.1 Halomonas sp. SIMBA_159 | reverse complement strand
ATGAATGAATCGTCTCGTATAGCCAGTATGAGAAATGTGGACAATAGCATCCGTACAGAAGAAGGAAAGGTTGAATTATCTGAGAGGGCTTTCGAATTGAATTTTGAAAGCTCATTTAAAGAAAAATCCAATGTGAATCTTGGTAAAACATCTTTCAAATATCAGTATTTGAAAGACAAAGATGGAAAAATGAAAGCTGTAAAAATTGCATTGACAGACGAAAAAAAGAAAACCTATCGGACGACATTAGTCG
>NZ_JAWJBT010001105.1:0-253 GCF_046536035.1 Halomonas sp. SIMBA_159 | reverse complement strand
CTCGACATGGGCTTAACCGTGACTTCACCGACAGAAATTACCGATTCAGGATCGATCAACATCGATATTACGGTTGAAGTGGGTGGGGAAGATCACAGCGCTGAAAACATCGTTGATGACGATAGTACGCATACTTTCCCGAGTGAAAGCGGTGAAGATACGCATACCAACAGCGATGAGATAACGACGCTGGATGCCGAGCACGATGTAGCACATACCGATGTCGATCATTCGAATACTGCGGCCTCCACCG
>NZ_JAWJBT010001104.1:0-253 GCF_046536035.1 Halomonas sp. SIMBA_159 | reverse complement strand
ACTATTTATTTCTTTATGTTTTTTTTAGATTTAGCTAGATGAAGGTTTGTTAGCGTGGGACGAACCTTGACTTTTATCTTTGATGCTGACTCCTCACCAACGAGAAATTTCCGCTTCCAAACGTCGGATGGGATAACTGCGATCTACAACTGCGGGGTCAACCATCGGTTCTACTAATATTGTAAACATTTGTAAACGATTTCCTGCTAAAACATCGGTAAAAACGCGATCGCCGACCATGGCAATTTGATCG
>NZ_JAWJBT010001103.1:0-253 GCF_046536035.1 Halomonas sp. SIMBA_159 | reverse complement strand
CAGCCTGGCAACCAAAAATCCACCGAACTTCGCCAGCCTGCTGAACACGATGTATGCGCTCGGTGGGGGTGTCGACGGGCAAACAGCCGCAAGCCGTTGGTTTGACGTTGCACGCCACTACTCGGCGACGGGGAGATTGAAGGGTTTGGAAGATGCTTTGGCGGAGACAGCCCTCAAGCGCTTCCTGCCTGAAGGGACTTGGCCGCTGAATGCACCAGAAGCTACGAGGACGTCCTTACCAGAGGTCCTGCCG
>NZ_JAWJBT010001102.1:0-253 GCF_046536035.1 Halomonas sp. SIMBA_159 | reverse complement strand
CCATTTTGTTCATAAAGGTAATAATTGGCGTATCACGAAGACGGGTAACTTCCATCAGTTTAATGGTACGTTCTTCAACACCTTTGGCGCCGTCAATAACCATCAGGCAGGAATCCACAGCGGTTAAGGTGCGGTAAGTATCTTCGGAGAAATCCTCGTGCCCTGGGGTATCCAACAGGTTCACCAGACAATCCGCATAGGGGAACTGCATCACCGAGGTGGTTACCGAGATGCCCCGCTCTTTTTCCATTTC
>NZ_JAWJBT010001101.1:0-253 GCF_046536035.1 Halomonas sp. SIMBA_159 | reverse complement strand
CGGGCCCCAGGGCACCGGCAAGAACATGTTCTTCGACGAGTACATGAAGCTGTTCGGCGACTACGGCCGCGTGCTCGACCAGGCGGCGCTGGAGGACAAGTTCAACGATTGGGCTAGCCGCAAGTTATTCCTGCTCGCCGACGAGGTCGTCGCCCGCACCGAGGTCTACCACCTCAAGAACAAGCTCAAGGCCCTGATCACGGGCGATCGGATCCGGATCAACCCGAAGAACATCCAGGCCTACGAGGAGGAC
>NZ_JAWJBT010001100.1:0-253 GCF_046536035.1 Halomonas sp. SIMBA_159 | reverse complement strand
ACCTCACCTTGGAATAGGTTCCCAAGGAAGACGAAATACTGCTCCCACAGGGGGAGATGCAAACCGAGCTGCTCGATCGCGCGTTGGCGGTCCGCCTCGGTGGCGTCCGCGGCGATGAGGATATCGATCGGATTGCCGATCGCGAACACACCGGCGAAGACCAGGATGGACATGATGAACATGACCAGGATGGCCTGCATCAATCGCCTGATGATGAATACCGTCATCGGCCGTTGCCGCCCTTACCGCCGCC
>NZ_JAWJBT010001099.1:0-253 GCF_046536035.1 Halomonas sp. SIMBA_159 | reverse complement strand
GGGACCGTCGATGTAAAACAAAAACAAAGCCGTCAGCAGCATCCACACCAGCGTCACCCCTTTCACCGCCGTGGGATCAGCCCGCTTCACCCACGCCTGCAAAAACGGTATCACCAGATACAAAGGCAGGAAGTAGTAAAAAAAGCCCAGGTGATAATAGGTTTCATGCTCTGGCATGTGAACCAGTGTCGCCATCGCGACACTGTTCTGATAGCCGTCCAGGGTCAGGCCGGAAAAAAACGCATAAAACACC
>NZ_JAWJBT010001098.1:0-253 GCF_046536035.1 Halomonas sp. SIMBA_159 | reverse complement strand
CGTGGTAGCCGTGGATTTCCCTGACGTCGAGCTTGCGCATGAAGGCGATGGTGTCGGCGGTGATCACCTGGCCGGGCACCATGATCGGGAAGCCGGGCGGGTAGGGGATGACGAAGTTCGCCGACACCATCTCCGGGCCTTCGGCCAGGCGCTGGTCCACCTCCGGGCTGTGCAGGCGGACGAACTCGCAGTTGTCCTCCTCATAGGCCATGAAGAACGCCGGCCGCATGTGGCCCTCGTTGCTGGCCCCGCC
>NZ_JAWJBT010001097.1:0-253 GCF_046536035.1 Halomonas sp. SIMBA_159 | reverse complement strand
CGCTTCTGCCATGACCGGTACGCCAGCTTCTGCTATTGCGGCCAAATCGCGGTATATAGTGCGGACGCTTAAACCAAAATGTTCGGCCATCATCTCAGCGGTACAATAGCGGCGGCTTTGCAGATACAAAATAATGGCTAGCAGCCGGTCTACCCGGTTCACCTGATGTTGCTCCTGGTCTGCACTATCAACCGGCTTATTTTGCCATCTTGCAGCGCAAATACATACTGGCAATCATCGGCGTCATTTGCCG
>NZ_JAWJBT010001096.1:0-253 GCF_046536035.1 Halomonas sp. SIMBA_159 | reverse complement strand
CTTATGAAAATGGGCATTTACAGCCTCTCATCCAAGCTTTTGAAGATGCATATCAAAGCTGGACAGTTCTCGCAAATTTTACGGCTAGAGTAGGTCTCAGTAAGAATCCCCGCAGCATGATTGAACGGACGTCAAATCGCTTTCAGAAAACATTAGACATTGAGACAGGCCTGCTCTCACAACTAAAAGAGGTGATTCAAAATGAAGACCTATCAAACCATCTCTCTTGATGATTATGTGAATAACAGAGGCA
>NZ_JAWJBT010001095.1:0-253 GCF_046536035.1 Halomonas sp. SIMBA_159 | reverse complement strand
ATATTTTCATCCAGATTTGGCGCATAAGATTCAGCATGCAGATCAACATATTCGGATTCATCGGAAGTTGTAATCATGAAATACGACAGTCAGTACTATATTTTGAGAGAAAATCATGAGTCAGGCGCATACATGTTAGATATGGCGGAGAATTCTGATGAAGGGTTAGATCATTTAATGTCTCTATGGTCTTTTAAAAATCATGTTCTTGGCCCTGGCGTTGTTGAAATTACAGAAGGTAATCTCGCCAAAT
>NZ_JAWJBT010001094.1:0-253 GCF_046536035.1 Halomonas sp. SIMBA_159 | reverse complement strand
ACGTAACGCCCGCATAAAGTCCAGTCGGGCCAGCGTGCGCAAGCCAACACTGTCGTACATGACGCCACGGTCATAGTACAACTGAGCAGACTGCTCTTCTGATAATTCGGCGCGATACAGTATTTCACTTAACCGCGCTATAGCCAGCTCAGTGCGATACGACACCGCCAGTGGTTCTGGCGTAAGCCAGTTGACAGCCTGAGGCTGTGCAGCACAGCCTCCAACCAGAGTAGCCAGCAGCGCCAAAGGCGCT
>NZ_JAWJBT010001093.1:0-253 GCF_046536035.1 Halomonas sp. SIMBA_159 | reverse complement strand
ACTATTTACACCAAAGCATATTGTCCTTATTGTGTTCGCGCTAAGTCTGTATTGGACAACAAGGGTGTCAGCTATCAGGAAATCAGGATTGACGAGAAGCCAGAGTTGCGTCCTGAAATGATTGAGCGCGCCGGCGGGCGGAGCACGGTTCCGCAGATATTTATTGATTCCCGCCACATCGGTGGCTGCGACGATATGCTGGCACTTGATGCAAGCGGACAACTTGACCCTTTATTAAACCTTTAAATATTAG
>NZ_JAWJBT010001092.1:0-253 GCF_046536035.1 Halomonas sp. SIMBA_159 | reverse complement strand
ACGTGATTTCCTAATTGAAAAAGGCTTGATCGAAGAATGATAGAACCCTCTGCGGCATTGCGCTGCAGAGGGTTTTCTGCACAAAATGGGCATCGATAGTTTTTCGTGTAGTAATCCATAGGGGATTCTTGTACAATGAAACAAGATGAATGAATAGTCATTCAATTCAGTTTAATTAAATGAAAGCGATTTCAAATATGGGAGTGATTGTGAATGAAAGAAGTAGTCATCGTTGAAGGGGTCCGTTCTCCAG
>NZ_JAWJBT010001091.1:0-253 GCF_046536035.1 Halomonas sp. SIMBA_159 | reverse complement strand
ATATTGTCAGAAATGACAGACAACTACCCTAGGATACTAGGTCCAATTTACTGATTCGGCAGCCGGAATAATAGAGTCTGAAAACAGGTCGATATCGCAGTGTATTTGCATTTTTTGCAATAAAGGACGCACTCGAAGAGGGTTGCAGCTCTCTTGTGGCGAAAGGTTAAACATATATAAGTATGCAAGCAAGAATCGGGCACTGGGAATTTGGCTGGGTGGATTCGCAAGGGCTGGAGTGTGAAGGCAGTGG
>NZ_JAWJBT010001090.1:0-253 GCF_046536035.1 Halomonas sp. SIMBA_159 | reverse complement strand
AAATAAGCACAAGTTTTATCCGGCCTTTATTCACATTCTTGCCCGCCTGATGAATGCTCATCCGGAATTCCGTATGGCAATGAAAGACGGTGAGCTGGTGATATGGGATAGTGTTCACCCTTGTTACACCGTTTTCCATGAGCAAACTGAAACGTTTTCATCGCTCTGGAGTGAATACCACGACGATTTCCGGCAGTTTCTACACATATATTCGCAAGATGTGGCGTGTTACGGTGAAAACCTGGCCTATTTC
>NZ_JAWJBT010001089.1:0-253 GCF_046536035.1 Halomonas sp. SIMBA_159 | reverse complement strand
CACCGAACCAGTCGTGGTACTGCTGGTACAGCTCGCCGCGGCCCTGCGGGGTGTTGGCGACCACCTGCACGAAATCGCCCAGCTGGTCGCCGAACTGCATCAGCACGCGGTACTTCTGCCCGGCCAGGCGGCGACGGCAGTTCTTCTCGCTGCCGTTCTGCTCGCAGTCCTTCACGAAGGTGCCCAGGCCCAGGAACACGCTGTCATCGGCCACCGGCATGCCGACCGCGCGCAGGTTGGCCAGGGTGGCCTC
>NZ_JAWJBT010001088.1:0-253 GCF_046536035.1 Halomonas sp. SIMBA_159 | reverse complement strand
AACTGTATCCTTCGTCAAAAAGAGAGATAAGAAAAGCCAAAATGCTAAGACCACAAGCAAAGAAGATGTCAAAATAGAGTTTAGGCAGCAAGTAGAAATGATATCAAATGGCAAGTTTAACCGTTAGCGGATATGGCAGTTGGAAATCTCCCATTAGCTCTGATTTAATTGTTTCAGAAAGCATTGGCTTAGGGGGGGTCGTTTACGATCATCAAGATATTTATTGGATCGAAGCCCGCCCCTCGGAAGGGGG
>NZ_JAWJBT010001087.1:0-253 GCF_046536035.1 Halomonas sp. SIMBA_159 | reverse complement strand
GGGATAATGTCTTCGTAATTGAGTTTTCCTACATGAGTTAAGGCACTCGCTGCCCAAAGTCGGACGGCAGAAATATCAGTGGCTAAGGCGTGGAGGAGAGGAGGAATAGAACGCCGATCGCGCGAGTTTCCTAATGCCCATACTAACCCCTTCCGCACATAGCCATTCCAGTCTGTTGCTAGCTGGTTAATTAAAGGCACAACTGCATCCGGATGAGGGTTACGTCCTAAGGCATAGGCTGCACTAACTCGCA
>NZ_JAWJBT010001086.1:0-253 GCF_046536035.1 Halomonas sp. SIMBA_159 | reverse complement strand
ATCTTGGCACGCCTCAGGCACCCGAGTCGCCGATTGAGCCCAGCCAACATGCAGCGGACCTCTTGCCGCTGCCAATCAGGGAAGATCACACGCGTTTGACGGCTGCGTCAGTTGCGCGCACCGACGTGATGCGGCCGCTGCCGACAAGACACCAAACCAACATCTGCGCAGGCTGCCTTGTAACCGAAAGTCAGGCGACACCCCTAAACCTTGGTAGTGCCCACACCTAACGGTTGCTGTTAACTATTTTTTC
>NZ_JAWJBT010001085.1:0-253 GCF_046536035.1 Halomonas sp. SIMBA_159 | reverse complement strand
GGGAGACGCGGCGCTAGAAAACCTTATGTCCGGTCACCAGGCCAACGCCCAGCAGGACGACGAAACCGATCCAGATCCAGCTCATCGCTTCGTTGGTCATTTCAAGCCTCCCGCACGGTTCCATCGTCGATCGATAGATGGAGTTTACGACATCCGTGTGACCTTTTCGGGATCACAGGTTAGGTATGGGTGCGTTTTTAACCTGACGCGGGTGCGGACGGCTGTGACGGTGGACACAGGACAATAAAGGCCC
>NZ_JAWJBT010001084.1:0-253 GCF_046536035.1 Halomonas sp. SIMBA_159 | reverse complement strand
CGGTGTTGGTGTTATTGTTCAAAGGGCACGGTGAACGACCATGGACCTCGTTCGCATCATTCTGGCGATCCTGCTGCCGCCGCTCGGCGTGTTCCTGCAGGTCGGCATCGGCGGTCACTTCTGGCTGAACATCCTGCTGACGATCCTGGGCTACATCCCCGGCATCGTGCACGCCGTCTGGGTGATCGCCCGCAAGTAACGGCGGCGGCAAGCCCCTGCCTTCTCGCAAAGGGCCGACCACCCGTCGTTGGAG
>NZ_JAWJBT010001083.1:0-253 GCF_046536035.1 Halomonas sp. SIMBA_159 | reverse complement strand
TGTGACTGTCAATTGGGATGCCGTAGCTGGGGCGGATTCATACAATGTTTATAGGGGAGCAGACAAGCGTTTTGATAAGAATGTAACCAAGCCTGAATACAGCACTGACGGTCTAACGCCTGATACTAAGTTAACAATCAATGTCACTTCTGTTAATGAGAGTGGCGAATCTGCAATGTCAGAAATCGCAACTAAAACAGAAGCAGAAGGAGGCACCGAGTAAATGGGAGCAACAACCTTTTGGCTCTTGGAA
>NZ_JAWJBT010001082.1:0-253 GCF_046536035.1 Halomonas sp. SIMBA_159 | reverse complement strand
CCCGTTTCTCCATGACTGACAATCTCAGGAATTGCATTGATTCGAGTGGTAATAACTGGTAATCCCATAGCCATCGCTTCAATAAACACATAACCAAATGCATCAGCATAGGTTGGCATAACAAAAACATCGGCTTGCTGATAAAGTCTTAGCCATTCGGGGGTATAGGCCTGAACATGATTATAAATATGAACATGAGGATGCTGGCAATGAATCGGGGCTTTAGTGACTACGTGTAACTGAGCAGTCTCAG
>NZ_JAWJBT010001081.1:0-253 GCF_046536035.1 Halomonas sp. SIMBA_159 | reverse complement strand
GTTCACTGCCTAAAAAAAGAGCCGAACATTGCGCTATTTGAATGAACGGCTAGGAATTTCCAGTACTTTGCTTACAAATTTTACATTTCGGGTATGGAAAAAAGCCTAATGGAAAATCACAAGAAAGCATGGAGCTCGTTTACGAAGTCAATAATGCCATTGACTATATGCAAAAACGGCATGATAGCTAAACTCTTGTTTGTAATTTGGAATAGTTTTTCATTTTCCATCGATAATTGCCATAAAATTATAC
>NZ_JAWJBT010001080.1:0-253 GCF_046536035.1 Halomonas sp. SIMBA_159 | reverse complement strand
CTATTTAGAAATTTATTTATATATAGGATATGACGGAGATGTTAGTCGCTATGTATCTGATAATCCAGGTTGGTACAACTATTTCGACATTATGGAATTAGGCGGACGAAATTTCCCAAGAGTGTAGGAGGATTCTGATGATTTTATATGAAGCCATTAAGTATAAATATCCCGATGCGGAACCGCAAAGGGATTTTGAACTAAGAAATGACGGTGCTGGCTCGTATATAGACGAATGGCATCTCGATGTGCC
>NZ_JAWJBT010001079.1:0-253 GCF_046536035.1 Halomonas sp. SIMBA_159 | reverse complement strand
CTTGAAGATCACCAGCCACGTCGCGCCCATGTCGCGGGACTTGTCGAGGTTCGCGTCCTCCGACTCGCGGATGCAGCGGTCGAGCGTGTGCAGGGTTTCGTCCTGCACCGGCCACGTAATCATCGGGAAGTGCGACTGGTGCCCCTTGGTGGGCACCGTCTCGCCCCGCTCGTTCACCATGCGGAGCCGATAGGTCCAGCCGAAGGCGTTGATCCAGTAGATCGTGCTGAGGCGGCACGCGGCGAGCACCGAC
>NZ_JAWJBT010001078.1:0-253 GCF_046536035.1 Halomonas sp. SIMBA_159 | reverse complement strand
CTACGAAGATGCAGAGCTCATCACAGGGGGCGTCAAAGCGTTTTCGATGGTGGAAGGGCTAGATGCCAGCTATGACGGAGCCTTTTTTGCCGGCTACCATGCACGCGCTGGCCAAAAAGGCGTCATGTCGCATGCCATGATTTTCGGCGTCCGCACGATGTGGATCGACGAGGTGGAAGTGGGCGAACTGGGCTTCAATGCTTATGTCGCTGGGTATTACGGCGTCCCGGTTTTGCTGGTGGCTGGAGATGAC
>NZ_JAWJBT010001077.1:0-254 GCF_046536035.1 Halomonas sp. SIMBA_159 | reverse complement strand
TTGCTGAACAAGCACAATATTGTGCCTGATGTCCGCCACTATAACTCGTCGTTTATGCGTGAATAATCCGTAAGCTGGAAGTGAGACACCCCGCACTTTGGTGCGGGGTGTTTGTTTTTATACTATTTGAACGAGATGTCATTTTTTAGTGAGACAACAGAATGATTTCGTTGTGCTCATCGGAATCTGTATTGGTGTAGACACACTCAGGCTGGTCAACCATAAGCTCATCCATGGTTGGCACAACGAGTGTC
>NZ_JAWJBT010001076.1:0-254 GCF_046536035.1 Halomonas sp. SIMBA_159 | reverse complement strand
ATTGTACAAAATCACTCAAGATTCAGGTGATCGTAAACCGCTCCCAACTGTGCTAGATGGAACGGATATTTTATCTTTACCCCCTGGCCGTTATTCTGCAGCAGGTCAATACCTTACAAATAAACCGACCACAAACGATTCATCGTTCTTTAATATTGACGCTGAGGGGATCGACACAAGAAAAGACATTCGTTTATGTAGAAGTTTTGACAATCTGTACTGGTTCGGAACTGTTCATACTGGAGGAGTCTTTA
>NZ_JAWJBT010001075.1:0-254 GCF_046536035.1 Halomonas sp. SIMBA_159 | reverse complement strand
ATAAAGATACTGGTCGCTGGCAAAACCTACAACTGAAATCAAAGGTGGTATATAATGTGTTTTACTAAATTGCGAGAAACAATTTAAAGTAAAAAACAGGAATAAGAGAAGGAGTAATTTTTTTTTCATTGGCTTGTAAGTGGCTGTTAATGATTTAAATCGCCCAAAACAAAAATAGGGTTTATTTTAAAATTGGTGTTTTTTTCTTCTTAAATATTTAAAAAATTAACAGTTTTTAAGTGTTAAATACTTCA
>NZ_JAWJBT010001074.1:0-254 GCF_046536035.1 Halomonas sp. SIMBA_159 | reverse complement strand
ATCGTCGGGCAGTCGACGAACACGGCGCCACGCGACGACCATCGTCTCGCTCAGGAGATCTGCAGCGTCGTCGGGGCCGACTCGACGCGAGAGGTACGCGAATAGATCCGACGCGCTCGCCTCAAAGGCCGCGAGGAGCAACGCATCCTCCGGGTGACGGGTCACGGTGTACCCCCCTCGCCGTCCCAGTCCTCCCCTTCGCAGTGGAGCTGGCTGTGCGAATCCGTGCCTGCCAGGTCACCGCGACCGGTGTC
>NZ_JAWJBT010001073.1:0-254 GCF_046536035.1 Halomonas sp. SIMBA_159 | reverse complement strand
CAACTGGTCGCGCAGGAATTGCGTCAACAGGGTCCGCGGTTCGACTTCGCGTCTGACCTGCTTGCCGTTCACGGTCATGCTTACGGGGGTTGGCATGGCCGGCGATCCTCCTTTGCGTGCGATCGCCGGCCCGGCCGGCGACCCGATTTCGATAGTCGATCTTGCCGACTGCCTTTCACCGAAGCGTTGCCGAGAATGGCCCGTCAAGCAAGGGCTTGTAAGCGTGCAGCCCGGTCACGATTGTCGCGGTCGGC
>NZ_JAWJBT010001072.1:0-254 GCF_046536035.1 Halomonas sp. SIMBA_159 | reverse complement strand
GACAATTGCTGTATTCTTTCCATCAATTCTTTTGACACAACAAACTGTCTTGCATTGTGCAACTCTTTTGTAGAGAGGAAGTAATAAGGGAAGCCGTCTAGCCAAGTCTTTTGATACTTGGCTAATGTTTTAATAATTCGGGCAGCCGTAACGGAGCTTTTCAACTCTTTTTCTGCTAAGTAGATTGCCAAATCATTTTCGTGATGGCCGGCAAATTGATGAGACTCAATGACTTTCAAGTCAATGAATCTTCG
>NZ_JAWJBT010001071.1:0-254 GCF_046536035.1 Halomonas sp. SIMBA_159 | reverse complement strand
GTGCATAAAACACTTATAAGCAGTGTCGAAAAGGCGTGCCCATTTCCTGGAAAATCCGGAATACCATCATTTTAAGTATGAGCAACATCGGATTCCGGGCATGATTCATATTCATTTTCTCGGAGCCGATGCCTTTCCCTTTGGCGCGGATATCCGGCTGCGGGGCAGAGATCAGATGAATGTATTCTTTGAAGGTTTTGGCAGGCCTTTGCGAAATCCGATAAAATCAGCAAAAAACGAGAAAAAATAATAAC
>NZ_JAWJBT010001070.1:0-254 GCF_046536035.1 Halomonas sp. SIMBA_159 | reverse complement strand
CCCCACCATGCCCAGGCGGAGCGGGGGAGGGGCCGAGTTGGAGGAAGCATTCGACATGACCGGGGCTCACGGGTGCGAACAGAAGACGCCCGACATTAGCGTTTTCCCGCCGAGCCTGCACCCGTCGCGGCTCCGCGTGTCGCGGCCGTCACACGTGCCGCTGATACGCCTCGGTCACCCGCTCGAGCACGGCGTACTGGTCCTGCTGCCACAGCTCGCTGGAGAAGATCTCGACCTCGTTGAGGCCCTGGAAG
>NZ_JAWJBT010001069.1:0-254 GCF_046536035.1 Halomonas sp. SIMBA_159 | reverse complement strand
ACGATTGGCGCAATCACTACCGCGGCCGTTTCCCGCAGATATTAACTATGGCACAAAATTTCATGCTCTGCCGAAGGCGTGTTTTAAGAACAAAAGCGCATAAAAAAAACGCTGTTAGATTTTGTTTTCACATCCCCATTTCAACGCAATTTTCAAGTATCTCAGCCAGATTTTTAGCGCTAATATCACCGATATTGGCAGGGCTATTCTACTGGCAGCAGTGAAGGCAAATGCCAATCAACCTGTTCCTGAAT
>NZ_JAWJBT010001068.1:0-254 GCF_046536035.1 Halomonas sp. SIMBA_159 | reverse complement strand
ACGAGCATCGATACCACGAAAAGGAGCATATGTCAGAAAAATGGCTGCACTACCAGCGCGGAAAGATCTGGCGTGCCTTGTCGTCGTTTGAGGCATGTCCTCCCTCCTCGCAGGAAACAAACGCCGTGAGTATCGGCCTTGCGTGCGCCCTCGGGTTTCTCGACAAGCGGCAGATAGTGGACTGGAGAGCATCCTGTCCCCGCTTGTGCGGCTGGCTTGCCGACTTCGCTGCGAACGAGCCGGCCTTCGAGCGC
>NZ_JAWJBT010001067.1:0-254 GCF_046536035.1 Halomonas sp. SIMBA_159 | reverse complement strand
AAGGCTGTTGAACACGAAGAAAAAGTCAAAAAGGCGCAGTCAGGTCATATTCCCAGCATTTTATCGTTAGCGAAGGAAAATGAAGTTGGCAATCTCCGTGTGGCATTAGGCTGGTACCAGAAAGCTGCTGAACTAGGGAATGAAATCGGACAGAATGCGTTGGCACGGTTAAGTCGCCAGGATGTCGATGATCCTCACGGCGAAGCCAAGTCGCGTTATTGGGAGTGCCTGGTCAAAGCCAACAACAATGAACC
>NZ_JAWJBT010001066.1:0-254 GCF_046536035.1 Halomonas sp. SIMBA_159 | reverse complement strand
TAGTCCAATATGTTGTTTTTCTAAAGCCGTTAAGCAGTTCAAAATATGCGGCATATCCAATGACCGATTCTGATTGACGTGTTTCAAAATCTATATCAATTTCTTCCGTCAAAGGGTTCCATTTTTGAAGCTCTCCCTCACGAATAGGTATACAGTTAATAAATTTGTATTGTCCGGTTCTTAAAGCAAGCTGGATATAACCCTTATATCCTAGTTGAAATTGCGCTTTACCACTGTACGGAACAATCCAGGCA
>NZ_JAWJBT010001065.1:0-254 GCF_046536035.1 Halomonas sp. SIMBA_159 | reverse complement strand
ACGGACTATGGCGAGCGCGAGCTGAGTCTGGCGCAGAAGGTCGCCAGAGTCAGGCAGCAACTGGATAGTGGCGAGGCAGTGATTATGTTCTCTGAACTCCATGAAACGGTTGATATTAAACTGCGCCGTTCACTGAGCGCAGAATAAAGCTGCCATAATGAAAAGCGGCAGCAGAAAACGGAAGCTGACGCCGATGCACGGGCCCGTGAAACTTGACTGCTTTCTCTGGCCCTGTTACTAACTGATTCCGTTAG
>NZ_JAWJBT010001064.1:0-254 GCF_046536035.1 Halomonas sp. SIMBA_159 | reverse complement strand
CAGGCGATTGCCGAAGCATTGCTGGAGAAATACGGGCAGGATTAGCGCGGCAGTTTTCCGTGGTCGCGTAGCCAGGCGGCAGTTTTCTCGATACCTTCATCCAGGGTGATGACCGGCTGATAACCTAACTCTTCCTGCGCACGCGTAATATCCAGCGTAAAGTCAAAATTCAACTTGCAGACGCCGTAGTGGGTCAGCGGCGGCTCTTTTGCTGACTTGCGGCCTAAACGCTCCATGCTGCGGGCGATCATATC
>NZ_JAWJBT010001063.1:0-254 GCF_046536035.1 Halomonas sp. SIMBA_159 | reverse complement strand
CCATCGACCCACAGGGGAGCCCAGGCGAAGAAGGGATAGAAGCGGCTGGACTTCTGGTCCGGCGTGAACACGGGACGCAGATAGGCCTTAAGCCCGGGGCTGATAGTCAGGACGGTGCCGGTCGTACGGTCCCAAATCTCCCAAATGCAGACGTGAGCCGAGGCTTGGTCATTGCTGCTGCCAGGGGTGGCCTGCGTACGAAAGGAGTCCGCATCCGCGTCGGACACCCTGGCCGCTGCATCGGCGGTCCCCCA
>NZ_JAWJBT010001062.1:0-254 GCF_046536035.1 Halomonas sp. SIMBA_159 | reverse complement strand
CCGTAACTATATGTTAGGCTTAAACTACAAGTTCTAAGCTTGGCAGCTTCTGAGCTGTAAAGCGCTCAGATTTACTTACTAACAGCCCAACCAAGCGTCATCTGGTTGGGCTTTTTATTGGTTAAAGGTGCAGCGATGCAAACTGTGCGTAAAGTCGTTATTTTAGGTGGTGGTACATCAGGCTGGATAGCGGCAGCGCTATTGAAGAAAGTTTTGGGCGCGACTATCGATATAGTGTTAGTCGAGTCTGACAG
>NZ_JAWJBT010001061.1:0-254 GCF_046536035.1 Halomonas sp. SIMBA_159 | reverse complement strand
CAGTGTGCTGAAGCGCATGTTCTGTCCAATCATCAAATAGCTTTGTACAATCATCTACTGATTGTGAGAACGTGTTGAAAGCCTTGTAGCTCCAAATGGACAGCGCTTTGGTCAATTTCGACAACGGACCAATTTCGCAACATATCACCCACTGACATCCAAGTTTCTGTCTGCGCGCCCCGCAACGCGATCAATGCTCTGGCTCTGCCGTCAGCGAGCATATAGCCGTGGAATGTCGCATTTGGTGGCTCAGG
>NZ_JAWJBT010001060.1:0-254 GCF_046536035.1 Halomonas sp. SIMBA_159 | reverse complement strand
CGATGTAATAGTTCATTGTGAATCAAACCTTACCCATTTTATAGCAACCGACCGAGAGAACAGGGAAACAATACTTCACATCTATAATTCTAATCAAGTTTGCCCAATTCTTAGAGTTATTGACCCCAACCCGGAAGTTTCGCCAGGGCGTTCTAAATACTTCCTCGTTAAAGAGGTGTGTAACTTAGATTTAGGTGCTATCACAAATTCTTCTGCAAGGAATCTAGGTTTAAGGAGTTAAATGTCGACGTCCG
>NZ_JAWJBT010001059.1:0-255 GCF_046536035.1 Halomonas sp. SIMBA_159 | reverse complement strand
GTGAAATCGGCCCGGCCTCATTCTGCCTCACACCATGATCCTTTGGGGGTCAGCCTGCGCTATCGACAGCCGGACCCCCGCCGTTTCCAGCTGACCTTCGAAACCAAGAGAGCCCATCCGGTCTATCCGGTATTTAATCGCTGGTACTAGGACAGCACGCAAACATGGCTGATGCCGGGCAAGCAGCGTCGCTACCGTGAGGACAATGTGTTCTTAAACCATGTCGGCATTGCTGCCGGCGATCAGGTGAGCCTG
>NZ_JAWJBT010001058.1:0-255 GCF_046536035.1 Halomonas sp. SIMBA_159 | reverse complement strand
GCCGTTAACAATATCGTCACCTGCATCGCCGTAGAGCATATCATCGTCTTCACGGCCATCGATCGTGTCATTCCCGTCGAAACCATGCAACGTGTCGTTGCCGCCAGCGACCATAAAACCGCCACCGATCCAATCATCGGCAGCGCTGCCGGTCACAGCAGCGCCTGTGCCACCGGTGACGGGAATGTTGCCAGTAGCAGATGTGAAGGTCACGCCCGAGAAGTCATAAACGCCGCCACTCTCAACGAACAACGC
>NZ_JAWJBT010001057.1:0-255 GCF_046536035.1 Halomonas sp. SIMBA_159 | reverse complement strand
GCTTACCACCGTCAACAATTGGGCTTCCCTCAAATTGTTTGGCAAAATCAAGTCCGTCGCTTTACTCCCCAAGAAAAGCAACCCCAAGCGGGCGATCCCAGTGCGTACTTAAATGTTGCGCGTAGTCTCAGCAGTGCGAAAGGGAATCCTTTACCAAAAGTCTCTGCAATGAACATTGACTACGATAAAAAAGTTCCTTATCGTAAGGTGGGCTAAATTCAGAGATTTCTAATCTGCTCTCTTTGAGGAGAAAAC
>NZ_JAWJBT010001056.1:0-255 GCF_046536035.1 Halomonas sp. SIMBA_159 | reverse complement strand
GCGTACGGCATACGGGCAAAGTAAAATTCGCCCTGCCAGTCAAAGCTGATTAACTTAATAAAGACCGGATAATTAATCACGATGATCAGCAGCAGCATATAAAGCGGCAAAGTGGCCAGATAATTGTGGGCATGCATCTCCCAGACGCTGATATGCCGTTTCGGCGCAGCATAGTGCACGTCGTAATGCGCCACGGCCTCGTGGGCCAGCCAGGCGGCTATACAGATCAGCATAATCAGTACATTTACCTGAAAC
>NZ_JAWJBT010001055.1:0-255 GCF_046536035.1 Halomonas sp. SIMBA_159 | reverse complement strand
GCGATTCGCATGGCGAACCGCTCAACGATCCCTGTCCTGACCCTGGACCGTGGCGCCAGCCGGGGTGAGGTGGTGAGTCATATTGCTTCAGATAATGTTGCCGGTGGTGAAATGGCAGGCAAATACATCATGGAAAAAGTGGGTGAGCAGGCCAAAGTCATTCAGCTGGAAGGCATTGCCGGAACCTCAGCTGCCCGCGAGCGGGGCGAAGGTTTCATGAAAGCCGTAAAGGGCAGTCAGATGGAGCTGCTGGCC
>NZ_JAWJBT010001054.1:0-255 GCF_046536035.1 Halomonas sp. SIMBA_159 | reverse complement strand
CAGCTCTTTTGCCAGCACCAGTTCGCGATCAGCGCCAAACACCAGTGCAACATCCTGTAAGGTGTCTTTAATCCGCCGTGCCGTGTCGTAGCATATAATGGTGCCGACGCCGGCCGGCACATCTGCCAGCTGATTTTGTCGCTGCTGGCTTTTTGGCAGTAAAAAGCCGATAAAATGAAACTTGTCGGTGGGTAACCCTGCAGCACACAGCGCAGTAATAAGCGCACAAGGACCGGGTATTGGAATAACCCTTAC
>NZ_JAWJBT010001053.1:0-255 GCF_046536035.1 Halomonas sp. SIMBA_159 | reverse complement strand
TCGCCAGAGCCAGACCGCCACGCAAGCCACCCCAGGTGAGGATCTTCACCGATTCGGGATTGTATTGGCGATAGCGTTTAAAGCCAAGATATGACAGCTTCACACTCAGATAGCGCGCCAGCAGCACCAGCGGTACCGCAATCACCATCAGTGTCCAGTCTTCCTCATGGAAGCTGAATGACAGCATGCTCATACCAATCAGCAGGAAGAGTACACCGTTCAGGAACTCATCAACCAACTCCCAGAAGTGATCCA
>NZ_JAWJBT010001052.1:0-255 GCF_046536035.1 Halomonas sp. SIMBA_159 | reverse complement strand
AGATGAATATTCGCGGCACCCAAATCACTGCAGGTATCGATTACGTGGTTTACCATCGGCTTACCTGCCAGCGTATGAAGAACTTTCGGCAGAGCAGAATACATGCGGGTACCTTTACCCGCGGCCAGGATCACAGCGCTGAAGCTCATGAATCAGTGTCCCTTCTTGTCAATGTGGTAGATATCTGGATGCATTGTATCGGCTCGCTGCGTCCGATATAAGTCTTTGTCGATCATTATTGACACAGCATACACT
>NZ_JAWJBT010001051.1:0-255 GCF_046536035.1 Halomonas sp. SIMBA_159 | reverse complement strand
ATACTTTCTGTGTTAGCCGCAATACCATTCGGTATTTATATGTTTTTAAACGAATACTTTCCCGTTTTTACACATGAGGGAGGTTTCTTGTTCTGGTTTGTCTTTTCAACTTCATCTTTAATTGGTTTTATTGTATTATGGAAACCTATCACGTGGATTGTCGGGATATTACAAGTATTAGGAATTGGAATGGAAGACTAAAAAACTTTAATATTGAAAAAACGCTGGCCAATCTAAGTCAGCGTTTTTTGTTAC
>NZ_JAWJBT010001050.1:0-255 GCF_046536035.1 Halomonas sp. SIMBA_159 | reverse complement strand
ATCGCATGGTGGCCGATCTCGTCGCGCAAATGGGCGGCGCGTACCCTGAACTGAAGGACGCACAACAGCGCGTGACCGACGTGCTGCGTCAGGAAGAAGAACGCTTCTTCGAGACGATCGAGCACGGCATGTCGATTCTCGAAAACGCGCTGGCCGACCTCGAAAAGAAGGGCGGCAAGACACTCGACGGCGAACTTGCGTTCAAGCTGCACGATACGTATGGCTTCCCGCTCGACCTGACCGCCGACGTATGTC
>NZ_JAWJBT010001049.1:0-255 GCF_046536035.1 Halomonas sp. SIMBA_159 | reverse complement strand
GCCACACCTGCCACATGCTGATGCCCCGAAACTACTTCGCGGAGCACGCCAGCACGCGGGGCGATTACGTGGAGCCCGTGCTGAGCGAGGCCGCCGGCGTGATGCCGGATCAGGTGGCCGAGCATCGCCGGCGGCACCCCGACGTGCCCATGACCAATGACGGGCGGGTGATTTTCACGAGCCACAGCCAGCGGAAGCGGGTGCTGCGGAAGCTGGGAATGGTTGACCGGGACGGATTCGACTAGGTACGATGAC
>NZ_JAWJBT010001048.1:0-255 GCF_046536035.1 Halomonas sp. SIMBA_159 | reverse complement strand
ACGTGCGACACCGCGCCGGCCTATTTCACCCTGACCGAAGTCGATGTCGGCGATTATCGCACCTTTGCCAAGACGTCCCCGCCGCTGCGGACCGAAGCCGACCGGCGCGCCGTGGTCGAGGGTCTGGCCGACGGCACGATCGACCTGATCGCCAGCGACCACACGCCCCAGGACGTGGATTCCAAGCGCCTGCCGTTCCGCCTGGCGGAGCCCGGGATCGTCGGCCTGGAAACCCTGCTGACCCTCAGCCTGGGG
>NZ_JAWJBT010001047.1:0-255 GCF_046536035.1 Halomonas sp. SIMBA_159 | reverse complement strand
GCACGGCTCACGCCGCCTGAACGCGGGTTCGACCGACCCGAGCCGACCCGAGCCGAGCGTCCCGGAGCCCTGCCGTCAGACCGCCGCTCCCGGCTCGGCGGCTCGCGGAGCGTATAGCGACCGCGGCAGCAGTGCGGCGCGCACCCGGGTCGGTCGGTCGACGCTGTCGCGCAGCTGCGCCAAGACCTGTCGCAGCGGCTCGGAGAGATCTGCCGATGCCTCGCCGGACCGGGCGTAGTTGGACCGCTCGACGGC
>NZ_JAWJBT010001046.1:0-255 GCF_046536035.1 Halomonas sp. SIMBA_159 | reverse complement strand
GAGAGCAGACGGTCGTTGGATTCCAACGCCCTCGCCGCGTCGCGACAGGCGACGAACAACGCGTGGAATTCGCCGAGCCGATGGCGCTCGATACTTTGGGTCCAGATCGATATGCCAGACGAACTGGTTACGAGCCCGCCGCTTTCAGAAAGTACTGAAAGCGAATAGGGAGACCCGGGTGCTGTGTCTTCTGACAATTCGTTTGCCAGACGGAATGCGTCGCCGATAGATCCAGCAGTCGCCATGGAGCATTCC
>NZ_JAWJBT010001045.1:0-255 GCF_046536035.1 Halomonas sp. SIMBA_159 | reverse complement strand
AACGGTGTCAGCCCGTATTTAGCCCTTGCACGATTGCAAGCCTCATTGACGACTCCGTTCTCACCAGACATGGCAAATTCTCTGCATGTGGACGATCGATTTTTATATATCGTGCAGCAGGCATTTTTGCCCGGGGTTCCTGCAAGGGCAATACATCGGGGGTTTTTCTGATTGGTACCGCTCATGCATCGGTGAAAAGGGGATATTTGTTCAGTGAGCCTGGCGGGAATAGTACCGCCAGCATCGTCGGCTTCG
>NZ_JAWJBT010001044.1:0-255 GCF_046536035.1 Halomonas sp. SIMBA_159 | reverse complement strand
CTGGAGGCGCCGCAGCACGAATACACCCGGCAGCTGATCGCCGCGACGATCCACGAGCCGAGGGTGACGTCGATCGACGACCCCTCGCCCGTGCTCGTCGCGACAGGTGTGACCAGGATGTTCGGCGAGATCGCGGCGGTGAGCGATGCGTCGTTCGCCGTGCACGAGGGACGCACCCTCGGGATCGTCGGGGAGTCGGGCTCGGGCAAGACCACGCTCGCTCGGATGATCGTCGGCGTCGAGCAGCCCGACGAC
>NZ_JAWJBT010001043.1:0-255 GCF_046536035.1 Halomonas sp. SIMBA_159 | reverse complement strand
CGCGACGGCGGCGATCGGCTGGAGAATCTGGAGAAGATGATCAACGCCATCGAAGAGACGCAGAAACGCGGCGTCAACCGCGCCGAGCACCGTCTGCATCTGCGCTGCGAACTGCCGCATCACACCACGCTGCCGCTGTTTGAAAAACTGGTGCAGCGCGAGCCGGTGACGCTGGTGTCGCTGATGGACCACTCGCCGGGCCAGCGCCAGTTCGCCAACCGCGAGAAGTATCGCGAATATTATCAGGGCAAATAC
>NZ_JAWJBT010001042.1:0-255 GCF_046536035.1 Halomonas sp. SIMBA_159 | reverse complement strand
CGGTCGATGATGAGGCGCGCACGGTCGCCGAGTGGTTCGCCGCGCGTCGCGAGGAACACGACGACGCTGCGAAGCCGCACACCGGGGCGGGGCTGTTCCGGTCGAAGCGCCATATGCAGACCTTCGCGGCTGCCCTGGCCGCGCAGGGGATTCCACACCGGATCCTCGGTCTGGGCGGTCTCCTGGCCACTCCCGAGGTCGTCGACGTCGTCTCGACGTTGCGCGTGCTGCACGACCCCACTGCGGGCTCTGCGC
>NZ_JAWJBT010001041.1:0-255 GCF_046536035.1 Halomonas sp. SIMBA_159 | reverse complement strand
ATGCCAACTGTCGCCCAGTTCATCCGGTGTGACAGCCACAGGTGAGAAGGCCGAAGCCGGCTTGGACTGAAAGAAACCAAAGCCTTTGCTCAGCTCTGCTGGGATCAGATTGCGCAGCGAGACATCATTGACCAGCATCAGCAATTTGATATGGCCGTGGACTTCTTCGGTGCGTGTACCCATTGGGACATCATTGGTGATCACCGCAATTTCACCTTCAAAATCGATTCCCCAGCTTTCATCGGCCATTTCAAT
>NZ_JAWJBT010001040.1:0-255 GCF_046536035.1 Halomonas sp. SIMBA_159 | reverse complement strand
CAAACGGTGGCAGTTCCCCCATTCTGAGTTTTCAAGTGGAAGATGTCCAAGCGAGTGTGGATGCTTTAGAGGCTTTAGGCGGAACCTTAGAAGGTCGCATCCGTGAACCCTCTTTTGGTAAAGTTGCAGCAGTCCGCACCCCTGATGGGCATTTAGTAAGTTTATTACAACCCAATCAGTAAAACTGAAATCCCCCGCAAGGGGGAATTATTATTCAGTCAAACCATTAGCTTTCTTCTTCTTCTAATTCCAAGC
>NZ_JAWJBT010001039.1:0-255 GCF_046536035.1 Halomonas sp. SIMBA_159 | reverse complement strand
CGTCTGGCTGAGCGAGGTTTCGACCTGCTCGCCGTTGGGCACCGCCGCCGCCTCGTCCACGGCGTAGGCGAGCTTCCGGCCGCCGCGGCCGATGTCGGCGTTGGTGGACTCGCCCGCGAGCGTGGAGTTCATCTCCTTGTTGTTCATCAGCATGTGCGTGTGGCGGATCACCGGGACCATCCACGCGGGGAGCTGCTTGAGGATGTAGCGGGCCTTCTCGAACAGGCTGTCCATGTCGCCCCGCTTATCGACCAG
>NZ_JAWJBT010001038.1:0-255 GCF_046536035.1 Halomonas sp. SIMBA_159 | reverse complement strand
CAGGCTTCATAGAAGCTGGAGAAATTACCCGCCAGCTCAAACAGGTAGCTGCTCATCACGTGCGGATGACCTTCACGGGCCACGGTTTCCACGGCTTCTTCAAATTGCAGCAGTTTTGACAGCAGCACTTGCTCTTTCTCGTCATTGATCACAACTGGGTGTGTCAGCTCACTTTCGTTCAGGCCTGCGCGTTTAAATACAGAAATGACACGGGTGTAGGCGTATTGCATGTAAGGCGCGGTATTGCCTTCGAAG
>NZ_JAWJBT010001037.1:0-255 GCF_046536035.1 Halomonas sp. SIMBA_159 | reverse complement strand
GTGCATCGACCACGATACTCCGCGCGCGTGGCGCAGTGCCTCGCGCCTCGCAGATGGACGCGTTTGCACCGAGCTTTCTACCGCGTCCGGCGAGCGTCGCGCATTATCGAAATCCCTACAAACAAAAAACTAACATTACAGAAAACTTTCATCTATAAAAGCAGGAGTGCGGCGAACAGCCTTGTCTTGCCGCATGCCCTCTGCCCGCCGGCCTTGCCGGCGGGCTTTTTTTGACTCATACGCATGAGTCGCCAC
>NZ_JAWJBT010001036.1:0-255 GCF_046536035.1 Halomonas sp. SIMBA_159 | reverse complement strand
ATGTTGGCGGAATCAGTGAACTTAAGCGAGCTTTTCCTGCCTGTAAAATAGTGGGCCCCGGATCTGAAGCCATTCCCGGGCTGACACAGTCTGTCGAAGATGGCGATCAGGTCGATATTTTCGGCGAACGTTTCATGGTGCTGGGCTTGCCCGGCCATACCTCGGGACATATTGCCTACGTTGGCGATGGCAAGCTTTTCTGCGGCGACACATTGTTCTCTGCAGGCTGCGGCCGTCTTTTTGAAGGCACGGCAG
>NZ_JAWJBT010001035.1:0-255 GCF_046536035.1 Halomonas sp. SIMBA_159 | reverse complement strand
ATGCTCAAAAGGTTGTTGATACCCTCAAGGCTGGATCGGCAAGTTCCGAAAGAATATATCAGCAATGGCTAGATACGGGGGAAATTAAGCTACCACGGCAAAGTATCCAAACGTCCCAGCCGTCATCCCCCACGGTTAAACCATTATCTTCAGAAAATCAGCCAGAACTCCCCTCTGGCTTTAAAACATGGCTAATTAAACAATTACAGCTACCCAACGAGAGTGCTATTTCTGCAAGGTACAGAGCGGATAAAG
>NZ_JAWJBT010001034.1:0-255 GCF_046536035.1 Halomonas sp. SIMBA_159 | reverse complement strand
CCGCCCATGATCACGACCTGCTTGACGAGCGGCGCGATCTGCGGATCTTCCGCAAGCGCCAGCGCAAGATTGGTCAGCGGGCCGACTGCAAGCAGCGTGACTTCGCCAGGATGCGCACGCACCGTGTCGATGATGAATCGGTGCGCGGGCCGTGCATCGAGCGGCGCATGTTCGGTGGCGCCCAGCGCGATGTTCCCGAGTCCGTTGTCACCGTGAATCCACGCGAGCGGTTGCGGCGCGGCTCGCTTGAGCGGC
>NZ_JAWJBT010001033.1:0-255 GCF_046536035.1 Halomonas sp. SIMBA_159 | reverse complement strand
CTGCCGCTGCTGAAGGCGACTATTGCGCTGTGTGAAGCCGAGCAGGATTATGTCAGCCGCGATATTCTGACTGAAATTCTCGAATATGAAGAAGAGCACCTGGATTGGCTGGAAACCCAGCAGCACCAAATCAGTGCTATGGGGCTGGCAAATTATCTGCAAGCTCAGCTGGGAGGCGAATAATAATGAAAGGCAATAAAAAAGTCATCGATGCGCTGAACCTGTTACTGGCCAATGAATTAGCGGCGATGGATC
>NZ_JAWJBT010001032.1:0-255 GCF_046536035.1 Halomonas sp. SIMBA_159 | reverse complement strand
AGGAGCAGCGGGAGGCGGCTCCGGCGGAGGCTCCGCAGCAGGAAGCCGCCGAGGCTGAAACGCAGCCAGCACCCCAGCAGGAGGCGAGGCCGCGAGCGAAGTCCGCCGGCGAGCAGCGCATTCGCAACGTGCAGGACATCGCGGCGGAGCAACGGGAAGGCCGGACGCCCGAGGAGCAGCAGCGGTTCGAGCGGGGGGAGTCTCGGGCCGCCAAGCGCAAGATCAAGGGCGCGACGTTCGAGACTTCGCCGATGG
>NZ_JAWJBT010001031.1:0-255 GCF_046536035.1 Halomonas sp. SIMBA_159 | reverse complement strand
AAGTAGAGGCATTCATGCCGTGTTCCATCGTCAAGTTCACGTAGGTTTCCAAAGCTTCAGTTTGGGCGGCTGTAGGGATTTGCCCTTTGATCATCCATAAATAATTGGCGGTATGGCCAAGTTCGCTTTTTGGCGCGACGAATTCCAAGCCGATGCTCTTCCGGTACAAGAGGGCCGCCATGACGGGAATGGCAGCTGTCAGGGCGATGGCTTGTTCTTGGCTATTCAACTCGTTGAATTCACCGTGTTGATAGG
>NZ_JAWJBT010001030.1:0-255 GCF_046536035.1 Halomonas sp. SIMBA_159 | reverse complement strand
CACCTGAATTACTTCAACGCTGTCTAACGCTTGCTGGGAAGCGGCATTATCTTCTGCTGCTTGTTGATTTGCTGATTGTGGTGCCTGCTGTGCCGTTTGTGCAACAGCAGAACACGCCAGACTACCCACCCCTGCCATAGCAAGCGTGAGCAGACTAAGCCTGAACTTATTCATGCCCTGTATCCCCGTTTGTTTTTTATTGTTGGTTGCGCGATCCATGCAACTGGCATGAACACTTGCAGCCTGCTTTATCAG
>NZ_JAWJBT010001029.1:0-255 GCF_046536035.1 Halomonas sp. SIMBA_159 | reverse complement strand
GGGGCTTTTCACAAACGTGATGCGCCGTATGGTCAATCTGGCGGAAAAGCCTCCCAATTGAAATCGTAATGGAAATGGCTGAAGTTGAGCGAAATGGCGGTTTCTGTCGTGAGCGCATCCTCCGGAATGGGGCCCATGATGATCGTATGAGCTTTGCCTTTTTCAATATTCGCCGGAAGCGATAAGGCCCGAGCAGTCTCTGAGCGTGTGTAATCCACAACCTCGTATGGAAAAACATCATAAGAAAATTCGTCT
>NZ_JAWJBT010001028.1:0-255 GCF_046536035.1 Halomonas sp. SIMBA_159 | reverse complement strand
CTAAATCACATCCAGCCGTTTAACCCCTTTTTTTGCCAGTTCAATAATCGTTGGCTCGGTATAGGGCTTCAGCCATTCTTCGCGACCAAAAATCGACTGGTAACTCATGCTCATCTTTTCTCTTGGCATCGCCAGCGCTTCTGCCAGAAGTGCCGTTGTCTGGTTACAGTGCTCGGGATAAGGATCGCCCAAATCAGCGTAACGTTTTGGAATACCATGGTACGAACACAGCAGGTAGTCAGGCTCTCCATGCTC
>NZ_JAWJBT010001027.1:0-255 GCF_046536035.1 Halomonas sp. SIMBA_159 | reverse complement strand
CTAAATCATCATCTGCTGCTTCAACCTTCCAGCGTGGCCCGCCGTTTTTTCTATAATGGTGGGCATCGTCCTCTCGTTCTTTCTGTTCTTGCTCCATCTTATACCGTTCGTCCTCATTACGGTTTTTGTTTATGAATTTACGTGAACTACGTCCATGTTCGTCATCGTCTCCAGTCGTGTAGGTACTTTCACGACGATAATTTTCCTGCTTATTTTTATATAGGCGATTTGTGGTTGGAATTTCACGAGAGGGAC
>NZ_JAWJBT010001026.1:0-256 GCF_046536035.1 Halomonas sp. SIMBA_159 | reverse complement strand
GCACGAGGCCGATCTTCACGAATGCCTGGATGAAACTGGCCGAACGAGCCGCGAGCACGATGTCGCAAGCGAGCGCAAGGTTTGCGCCGGAGCCCGCAGCTGTCCCGTTGACTGCCGCTATGACGGGCAACGGCACCGCTTGCAGTCGGCGGATCAAAGGGTTGAAGTGCAAGTCGATCAATTCGCCCAGATCGGTCATCGCGCCGGGCGTGAAGTCGAGGTCAGCGAGGTCTTGCCCTGCGCAGAATCCGCGCCC
>NZ_JAWJBT010001025.1:0-256 GCF_046536035.1 Halomonas sp. SIMBA_159 | reverse complement strand
AGAGAAATCACTCATTGCCCGGGCATCGCGTTGGCCCTCCTGCTCATCGTCGGCGGCTTTAGTGCCGGTACGGGTTGCATCATCGCGCGAGCCGCTGACGGCGGCAAAACTGCCGCGAAATGTCGAGCGCTCATGCTCTCCGTTATGCGCGCTCTACTCAGCGAGGTTGAGAGAAGAGTTCGTGCCTCAGCCGGCCTGAGCGCGAGGCAGCTCCACAGGGCGTCAGTGAATCCGCTTGCCGACACTGCGCCAGGGC
>NZ_JAWJBT010001024.1:0-256 GCF_046536035.1 Halomonas sp. SIMBA_159 | reverse complement strand
GGCCTCGGGCTCACGATCCCCTGGCCCGGCCCCGGCCTCCTCGACGACCTCGTGATCGAGGGCTTCGAGTACGGCATCTATTCCACCGTCAACCAGTACAGCCTCACCTTCAAGAACCTCACCCTCCGCAACCAGCGAAAGGCGGGCGTGTTCAACCGCGAGCAGACGCTGCTCTTCGACGGCCTGACCAGCGAGCAGGGGCCGGGCATCCCCGTGATCGACACCGAGCTGTCACAAGTCGTCGTGCTCGACGGAC
>NZ_JAWJBT010001023.1:0-256 GCF_046536035.1 Halomonas sp. SIMBA_159 | reverse complement strand
CGGCGGATTCAGAGTCGCGGCTGGCACCATCACGATCGCTTCGCTGATCACGTTCATCCTGTTCCTGTTCATGCTCGTGATGCCGCTGGCCACCACATTCGGGGCGATCACCTCGGTGAACCAGGCCCTCGGTGCGCTCGGTCGGATCCAGGAGGTCCTGAACCTTCCGGTCGAGACGCAGAACGATGACGCGATCGCTGCCTCCTTCCCCCGCGACGGCGCCGACCCCCTCGCCCCCGCGATCGAGTTCCGCGAC
>NZ_JAWJBT010001022.1:0-256 GCF_046536035.1 Halomonas sp. SIMBA_159 | reverse complement strand
AAAAAGATCAAGCAACCGCTGCGGAAATTAATGAGATGTTACAGCAAAGAAAGAACCTAACATCATCATAATGTGCATCTTAGGGTCAAAAATTTACATGTTAGGGAGATTTGTTTGAAGCTCCTCATTGATTCCACTACTCTGACATTAGAGGAGGAATCAATCAGTGAAACCCATTACACTCATTCGAAAAGTCATTTTTTTACTGCTGTTTTCTTTAATCATCCCAACGAGTGCAGGTGTCTACATATCCATT
>NZ_JAWJBT010001021.1:0-256 GCF_046536035.1 Halomonas sp. SIMBA_159 | reverse complement strand
GTCGATGTTACCGCATTGCCTCCTCAAGCGTTATCCGCATTTTTATCAGAAGATCAATCTACTATGATTGTGCCAATGAATTTGAAAGCCGGATTAGGCAATGCTGATTATGCAGAGATTAATGATGAAACAACAAAGGTTGGTAAAAAGATAGCAAAAGGGTTAGATACAGATTTTTATATTACGGGCCCAGCAGGTATAGCTGGAGATACTGTTAAGTTATTTGAATCTGCTGACTTGAAGCTGTTATTAGCCA
>NZ_JAWJBT010001020.1:0-256 GCF_046536035.1 Halomonas sp. SIMBA_159 | reverse complement strand
CTGTATACCGAGCCTGGCACAGCAAACACATCCCGGCTGTACTCAGCTGCCAGGTTAGCACTGATCAAAGTACCGCTTTTCAGCGCCGCCTCAACCACTATAGTACCGATACTTAATCCGACTACGATGCGGTTACGCTGTGGAAAAAACTCGGCTCTGGCTTGCACATCCGGAAAATACTCCGATACCAAGGCGCCTTGTTCAGCGATGGTCTGTGCCAATATCTTGTTAGACGAAGGATACACCTGCTCTAAAC
>NZ_JAWJBT010001019.1:0-256 GCF_046536035.1 Halomonas sp. SIMBA_159 | reverse complement strand
CCAGCAGTCGTACTACCCGCTGTTCTCGCCGGGGCGCTGGTCCGACGTCACCGTGCGCAACGGCATCGTCACCGGCCTGACCCTGGACAACCCGGATCCGGAGCTGCGCCTGAACCCGGAGCTGCTCAACCAGACCGAGCACCGCGTGGTCGACACCGACCTGTACGGCGCCAACGCGCAGTGGCAGGTGACCGAGGACCTCAAGCTGATCGGCGACCTGTACCGCTCGACCTCCAAGCGCTATTCCGGCGGCCAG
>NZ_JAWJBT010001018.1:0-256 GCF_046536035.1 Halomonas sp. SIMBA_159 | reverse complement strand
GAACAGGAATGAACCAATCGGGCGATTTGGATCCGCCAGCCCCGCACGGCTACGACGAATAGCGTTAGATACCGCATCAACCGCTTCGTTCTGACCAATTACGCGATGGTGCAGTTCTTGCTCCATACGCAGCAGTTTTTCGCGCTCGCTTTCCATCATGCGAGAAACCGGAATCCCCGTCCAACGCGCCAGCACTTCAGCAATTTCGGCGTCGGTCACTTTATTACGCAACAGACGCATAGTTTTGCCTTCGAGC
>NZ_JAWJBT010001017.1:0-256 GCF_046536035.1 Halomonas sp. SIMBA_159 | reverse complement strand
CGGGTACGCAACGCGACGATGCCGCGCTGAATCTCGCGGCCGAATTGGCGCGCAAGTTCGACGCCTTTGCCGACACGCTGTTCGTCGAGGCCGACCCCGCCGATGCCGCCCCGATGCTGGGCGAGGGGATCTCCGGTATGGTGGTCGAGCAGGTGATGCGCAGCGCGGAGAAGGAGATGGCCTCGCGCCGCGCCCGGGCGGAGGAAGCGTTCGGCAGGAGCCTGTCCGCCACCGGCATGGCGCGTGGGGATGCCCC
>NZ_JAWJBT010001016.1:0-256 GCF_046536035.1 Halomonas sp. SIMBA_159 | reverse complement strand
GCTGCGCCCGTCGCCCTGGCCAGATAGGTCGCACCGCGAGGCTGCGACATCAGACGCTGAGCGACAACACCGTCTCGTCGGTCGACGGTGTATCGGAAGGATCCGTAGACCGCCGCGAGAACTGCACCGTAGGTCGCGAGCACGGCCCTGTACGGGGCCGCGAGCGACGCTCGGACGTCCATCGGCGCATCGGTGAGTTCTGGCGGCACGCCCGCGGCGACGGAGAGCGACATCAGCACCCCCGCGACCGCTAGCC
>NZ_JAWJBT010001015.1:0-256 GCF_046536035.1 Halomonas sp. SIMBA_159 | reverse complement strand
ATAATCACTCACGACACAACCCAACAAATTAGTCGCAGGAACTCCTAAAATATCTCTGGCATTCTCGCTAACTTGAGCAATTTGAAACGTATCTTCATTTAACACCAATAACAAACCATGGGGTTGAATGGCATTAGGAATATGAATCGGCTCGCGATCGCAGTTGGTCAAGTTAACGGCTTCACCAGTGTCCAACTGATCCAGCCAAGGTTTGGGATTCTCCATTACTATCTCCTCAATCTAGAAAAATCATGAT
>NZ_JAWJBT010001014.1:0-256 GCF_046536035.1 Halomonas sp. SIMBA_159 | reverse complement strand
GTAACGTCCGGTATTGCGGTGACCCCTGTGCTTGTTCTTTCGTCAATGATAATGGTGCGCGACGCTGTGCGCGCTGGCGGTGGAGCCGGCTTGTTGCCGGTCTCGTTAGTTGCTCAGGATATTCAATCTGGAAAACTGGTCTGCTGGGGTGATGCCGACGCGGCAGCAATCGAGTTATGGGCACTTTATCCATCCCGTCGTTTACTCAATGCCCGGGTTTCAGCTTTTCTTGAACATTTAAAAGCCGCTTTTCCGA
>NZ_JAWJBT010001013.1:0-256 GCF_046536035.1 Halomonas sp. SIMBA_159 | reverse complement strand
CGCGGATTGCGTGCAGCTGGCGGTCCGACAAGTTGCGGCTGTGCAGTGTGAGGGCCCCGGCATTGGAATGGGTGGCAACCAAAGGCGCATCACTGTTGCGCGCCACATCCCAGAAACCGGCCTCATTCATATGGGAAAGATCAATCATGATCTTCAGTGCGTTGCAGCGTTTGACCAGACGTACGCCATCCGGAGTAAGCCCGTCGCCGGTATCACTGCTGGATGGGAAGCGGAACGGAACCCCGTGGCCATAGCG
>NZ_JAWJBT010001012.1:0-256 GCF_046536035.1 Halomonas sp. SIMBA_159 | reverse complement strand
ACTTCGAATCCAAGTCGGGGGAGGGATACACGCCACTCGGCCCGTGGATCGATACCGCGGTGGGGATCGACGACGTCGACCTCGACGTCGAGGTCGACGGGCTCCTCGTCGCCCGGACCGGGAGCCGGCAGCTGCCGATGCCGATCCGAGACTGCCTCGTGTATGTCGCGGCGTGGTCCGTGCTGGGGCCCGGCGACGTCGTGATGACCGGCGCCCCGCATTCGCAGGCGCCGGTGCATCCCGGCCAGCGCGTGAC
>NZ_JAWJBT010001011.1:0-256 GCF_046536035.1 Halomonas sp. SIMBA_159 | reverse complement strand
CGTTGAAGAACTCGTACCAGACGTTGGAGATCTGCGTCTCCGACAGCTTCGGCGCCCAGCCCTGTTCGAACATGTTGGCGTAGAACGCCAGCGCCTTGCGGAAGCCCGGGCTGCGGAAGTTGCCGTAGTTGTCGCCGTCTCGCAGCAGCGGGTCGTCCTGCTGCAGCGCGAACGACAACTGCTGCTCGAACTCGTTGAGCGGCATCAGGATGGCATAGCGGTCCGGGCCGACGTGGCGCTTGACCGCCGCCATCGC
>NZ_JAWJBT010001010.1:0-256 GCF_046536035.1 Halomonas sp. SIMBA_159 | reverse complement strand
ATCCAGGTCAGTGCTCCAATCGCCCGCCCGGTTGATCAGGTCAACCACGATGGTGCCGGCAATGTTGCGCAGCCGCAAGGCACGCGCCAGCGCTTCCGGCGCGGCAGCATTCGCGGCCCGGGGCGACCCGCCGCCGGCATCCACATCCACCGCGGTCAAGGCGCGGGTCGCCTCGATCCAAAGCCGGGCGCCACGGGCAAGCGGCACTTGTGGCTCGCCATGCGCAGCAACGAAATCTGCAAGGTCGACCGACACC
>NZ_JAWJBT010001009.1:0-256 GCF_046536035.1 Halomonas sp. SIMBA_159 | reverse complement strand
CGCGCGGTTCTTCTCCGCCGGCACGCGGCTGCCGTCGAGCGCGCCGAACCCGGTGGTCACGCCGTAGATCGGGGTGCCGTCGGCGATCATGCGGGCGAGCAGGTCGTGACCATCCTCGACGCGCCGCCGCGCCTCCGCCGACAGGGCGACAGGCGCGCCGGCCCGCGCGATCGCGGCGACCGCGTCGGGCGTCAGCTCGCGGCCGGTCAGCGCGATCGGCGCGGCGCCGTCCGTGGCCCCTGCGGCCATGCTCACG
>NZ_JAWJBT010001008.1:0-256 GCF_046536035.1 Halomonas sp. SIMBA_159 | reverse complement strand
CTCGTAATATTGAAACTTTACAGGAAATGACACTGCCCATTTCTGATAAATATGCAAAAGAAGAAACAACGCCATTAAATCCGGGAATGAATGCCTTACAACGGGTTTTAGGGGAATTAACGGATGAAGTCCGTCGCTCTGTTGATTATTATCTCAATCAAAGCGAAGGAATGGAAGTTGTTCAAATGTTACTCGCCGGTCCCGGCGCAGGGATTGGACAAATTGATGCGTTTTTTAACCAACGCTTAAATATTCC
>NZ_JAWJBT010001007.1:0-256 GCF_046536035.1 Halomonas sp. SIMBA_159 | reverse complement strand
CGGGCAATCACCAGCGTCGTTGTGCCGGAAACGTCAGCCGCCAGACGGGCAGCAATCAGTTTTTGTACCGCTTCTTAGGTTGGCACCAGGACTTTACCGCCCATATGGCCGCATTTTTTCACCGAAGCCAGCTGATCTTCGAAGTGCACACCGGCAGCTCCTGCGTCAATCATGCTGCGCATCAGCTCGTAAGCATTCAGCACACCACCAAAGCCGGCTTCCGCATCTGCAACGATAGGCAGGAAGTAATCAATGC
>NZ_JAWJBT010001006.1:0-256 GCF_046536035.1 Halomonas sp. SIMBA_159 | reverse complement strand
ATTATTCCCGTCCACAATCGCAAAAACATTACCCTCAAGTGCTTAGAAACCCTAAAGCAGTGTGGCGATTTAGATCGCTATTATACAATTGTTGTCGATGATGGTTCTACTGATGGCACAAGCGAAGCCATTACCAATTTATATCCAGAAGTCACTATTCTTACTGGTGATGGGAATCTTTGGTGGACAGGTGCAATTAGAAAGGGAATGGAATATGCTTATGAACGAGGTGCAGAATACTTTATCTGGCTGAATG
>NZ_JAWJBT010001005.1:0-256 GCF_046536035.1 Halomonas sp. SIMBA_159 | reverse complement strand
AGCTTCGGGATATTTGGCACGATTTTGGTTTCCATTTCCTTGAGCAATTGTTCTTGGCATTTGTCCATCAAATCGTATTTATCCTCGTAATGGCTGTAAAACGTTCCGCGGTTGATGTTCGCCTGCCCGGTAATGTCCTTGACGCTGATCGCTTCAAAGCCTTTTTGTTCGATCAAGGCAATCAAAGCCGCGCGGATCGCTTGCTTAGTCCGCACGACGCGTAAATCTGTGGGGTTTCCGCTCATGCCCATTCCTC
>NZ_JAWJBT010001004.1:0-256 GCF_046536035.1 Halomonas sp. SIMBA_159 | reverse complement strand
CCTTTTTCCAATGTGACAATGACGCGGTCCGTCTTGCCGGTCTCGTCGGCTGACGCCAATCCTGCCGCCTGCAAAATCGCCGCCCCCGTAAGCAATGTAATTCCGATTTTCTTAGATGTCTTCAAATCGTCGACCCCTTTCAGCTGTTCTCCGTGGCTTATAAATTCCCGCTTATTGTAACATCTTAATTTTCCAATTAATAGTAATTCACTTTTTAATCTGGTAATGTTTTCTGCGAGAATTGTGTCGTGCACAG
>NZ_JAWJBT010001003.1:0-256 GCF_046536035.1 Halomonas sp. SIMBA_159 | reverse complement strand
ACATTCACGTCATTGGCCACCAGCACTTGCAGAGCAGAAAGCAGCGCCGGTTCAGATAAGGCGTGCGTATCTTTCCCTAAAAACAGCGGTCCGGTAACACCTTGCTCGCGGCGAACATCAGCAACAGCCTGAGCGATTGCCCAGATATGATGTTGATTGAAGGTTCCCTTATCGGCACAGCCACGATGGCCAGAGGTGCCGAACGCAACACGCTGGGCAACATTGGAAGCATCGGGTTCAATCAGAAAATAATTGG
>NZ_JAWJBT010001002.1:0-256 GCF_046536035.1 Halomonas sp. SIMBA_159 | reverse complement strand
CTGGAATATTATTACCCGTCATATCGTTCCTAACGTACTGGGTATTGTTGCTGTGTATTCAACACTGCTGGTACCGCAGATGATTTTGACCGAATCTTTCCTGAGTTTCCTTGGTCTGGGTGTACAGGAGCCAATGACCAGCTGGGGTGCCCTGCTGCAAGAAGGGGCACAAACAATGGAGATTGCCATCTGGCAGCTGTTGTTCCCTGCGATATTTATGGTCCTGACTTTATTCTGCTTTAACTATGTTGGCGAT
>NZ_JAWJBT010001001.1:0-256 GCF_046536035.1 Halomonas sp. SIMBA_159 | reverse complement strand
ACCGTACTCCGCCAAATGCCCAAGGGTGTAGCTATAGGCAATGTTAGCCGACTCTTTCATCACATCGCCCAGCATGCCGGTTAGCTTGAATCCGCGATCGAGCGAATGCACCTTGCCTGCCTCAATAGGCAGCGTGGCACCACCCATGGAGGTCCAAGCAAGTCCTGTGACGACGCCTTCGACTTTCAGGACTTTCTCTTTACGGAAGAGCGGCGCCCCCAGGAACTCTTCCAGGTTCCTGACCGAAACCTTGACA
>NZ_JAWJBT010001000.1:0-256 GCF_046536035.1 Halomonas sp. SIMBA_159 | reverse complement strand
CGATAGATGCCGGCCGATAACGAGTTCCCCTTTTTTCACATCGCGCAGGCGAGTCAACAATTTGTCGACGACTTCTTCGCCGAGCTTTGCGATGGAAGTGGCTTCAGGCTTCATATGGTCGCCGGAAACCATGAAGTCAGATGGCAAATCAGCTAATGCTTCAGTGGAAAATAATTTGTTTGCCATTTCGGTTTTGCCGGGTGCTTCATAAATAACGGCAAGAATGACAAATACGTGGCTTTCCCAAAGGCCGATC
>NZ_JAWJBT010000999.1:0-256 GCF_046536035.1 Halomonas sp. SIMBA_159 | reverse complement strand
GAAGGAACTAGGCAAAATGGTACCGTAACTTCGGGAGAAGGTACGCTCTTGGCGGTGAAGTCCCTCGCGGATGGAGCTGCTGAGAGTCGCAGATACCAGGTGGCTGCAACTGTTTATTAAAAACACAGCACTGTGCAAAATCGAAAGATGACGTATACGGTGTGACGCCTGCCCGGTGCCGGAAGGTTAATTGATGGGGTTATCTTCGGAGAAGCTCTTGATCGAAGCCCCGGTAAACGGCGGCCGTAACTATAAC
>NZ_JAWJBT010000998.1:0-257 GCF_046536035.1 Halomonas sp. SIMBA_159 | reverse complement strand
CATTCTATGAAATTGACCAACGTTTTATAACTTATAACACAAGTGCTAGACTTTGTTCGTTTCGGACTATGGTAGGCGCGAAGCGACTTCTCGAAGAGTAGTCCTCAACTCAATCGCCTTATATCCGCTTTTTGAAAGAAAGAGGCGCGTGCGGCGACTTTCGGTAATTCTTATTTGCTATTGGGTAACTGGTTCCTACCCTCTTTAATGAGATTAACCGACACTCTAAGTTTCTCCATACTCTGTGACTCTGTGGT
>NZ_JAWJBT010000997.1:0-257 GCF_046536035.1 Halomonas sp. SIMBA_159 | reverse complement strand
ATGTCAAACGGGCCGCATGGCAAACCCGGGGGAGCCGCTAGTGAAGATGGAATCATACGAATCACGGGAATTCCTCGTGCGTCGCTGTACCTGCCGCTTCGCTTCGCTCAGCGACGGCGTGGCATGGGGGGACGCGTTTTGTCGTGCTTCGGATCAGATGCGACGACACGGGAATCCAGGCCGCAGGGCACCCGTGCCGCAAAGGCGCGGCTGCGCGGGGCGAAGCCGGGGATCGGCCGGCCCTTTGACGTCAGTGC
>NZ_JAWJBT010000996.1:0-257 GCF_046536035.1 Halomonas sp. SIMBA_159 | reverse complement strand
CACCACGTGCTCGACGCCCGCACAGGCGTGCCGGTGCGCACCTGGGCGGCCACGTGGGCGATCGCCCCCGACGCGATGAGAGCGGATGCCGTCGCGACCGCCCTGTTCTTCGAGGGCGGCCCAGAGGTCGCAGCGTCGTGGGGGGGCGAATGGGTGCGGATGGCCACCGGCGGACGAGCCGAACGATCACCCGGCGGCCCCGCGCAGCTGTTCACCGCCCGCCGCTGAGGCCGCGAAGTAGGGAAGAGTAGACCTGT
>NZ_JAWJBT010000995.1:0-257 GCF_046536035.1 Halomonas sp. SIMBA_159 | reverse complement strand
TGTCGCGTCTGGGCGCTGCCGCACGCGCCGAGCTCCGCTCACCACGCGCACTCCTCGTCGTCCTGATCATCGTCCTGATCACGACCCTGGCGATCCTCCAGCCGGCGTTCCTCAACGGCCCCTTCGTGATCGCGCCGCTGCTCACGACGATCGCGATCTTCACGGTCGTCGGGCTCGCACAGATGGCCGTGCTCTCGATCGGTCACATGAACCTCGCAGTGGGACAGCTCGCGGGGATCGGAGCGCTCGTCACCGGT
>NZ_JAWJBT010000994.1:0-257 GCF_046536035.1 Halomonas sp. SIMBA_159 | reverse complement strand
CAACAGGTCATGGCGTCGATTGCACCGCAGCGTGATGCTGTGCCGGTACCCGCTTTGCTATCGGAAGAGGCTCATCAGCAGTTATTTGCATTCGACCAACACAACGTAGGTAAAAAACAACATCTGGCTAAGCTATTAAATTGGGCATTGCATGATGTGCTGGCGCAATATGAAAATTCCGTTGTTTTCGGCGAAGATGTTGGCAAGAAAGGCGGAGTTTATGGTGTTACCCAGCATTTAGTGCATGCATTTGGCAG
>NZ_JAWJBT010000993.1:0-257 GCF_046536035.1 Halomonas sp. SIMBA_159 | reverse complement strand
CTTTGCTGTACGCATTGATTACCAACATTCTCAAACATCAAAAAAACAGAACTAAACCACTGATTTTAAACAAAATAAATTCAGCGTGCATCTTTTCAGGCTTTTATCCGGATGAACCTGAGATCGGCTTTCACCCTGTCTCCTCAGAGCTGCTCAAGAAATGCGGCTTTTGCTGCCGCAGCCGCTTTACTCGCAAACGACAATTTCTTAATGGAATTACTGACATGGAAGTTCACGGTTCGTTCGCTGATCCCCAA
>NZ_JAWJBT010000992.1:0-257 GCF_046536035.1 Halomonas sp. SIMBA_159 | reverse complement strand
GGGCTCGCGAAGGCCTGAACAGGCACGCGGAATCCTATCGAGAGCGTGCGTCCCCGGTGGGCGCACGCTCTGGTCGTTCCGCCCTCGCCCTCGCCTCGACCGGGTCGTCAGCCGTCGAGCGCCTCGCGGATGACGGCGGCCGAGCGGTGCAGTCGTGCGGCGATCTGGGCGTCGTCGAGATCCGTCGCGACATGCACCACGGCGATCGCGGCCAGGCGCTGACTCCGCAGGACCAGCGGCACGGCGACGGATTGCAC
>NZ_JAWJBT010000991.1:0-257 GCF_046536035.1 Halomonas sp. SIMBA_159 | reverse complement strand
AGCAAAAGACTTACGTGAAAAAACCTATGGTCGATGAAGCGACGCTAAAAGCGCAGGAAGAAGCCCGTCTGGCGGAAGAAAAAGCCAAAGCAGAAGCGGAACAGGCGCGTCAGGAAGCTGAGCGTAAGGCGAAAGAAGTTGCAGCAGCTAAGGCAAAAGAAGAAGCTGAACGCAAAGCCGCAGAAACTAAACGTCGCGATGAAGCCAAACAAGCGCAGTTGCTAAAAGACGACCCGGAAGAAGCGGCGCGTCGTGCT
>NZ_JAWJBT010000990.1:0-257 GCF_046536035.1 Halomonas sp. SIMBA_159 | reverse complement strand
CCATCATCGCGTTCAATTCTGCCATTTGAATTCCCCCTCATTGTTTATGCTCCCAGTATGGCATAGCTCGGAAAGAGGAGCCAAGAAAATGGCTGGGCCATTCAATTGAAAACCTTGATCGATATGCGCAATTTTGTCACGGCTGGACAAAATTTTCGCCCGTTCGATTCGAATATCTAGAAATCTACGCCGGCTATAAAGAATGCGGGAGCCGGTAAAAGGGTATAAAACGATAATGGATTCCATTGTATGGGAGG
>NZ_JAWJBT010000989.1:0-257 GCF_046536035.1 Halomonas sp. SIMBA_159 | reverse complement strand
CTTTCGATTTGAAAGCATATGTAAGGATGAAGCAAATCAAGGGATTACAGCCACAAAGTATAGTGTCTATGTTCAAAACGATACACGCATTTTTTAGTTGGTGTGTTAGAGAAGAGTATCTTGAAGTTAATATTGCAAGTAAAGTCGATACTCCTAAAGTGCAAAAGAAAGTCATCGATGGATTTACAGGAAAAGAAGTTCAAGACATGGTAGCAGCTTTCACTTTTAAAAATTATCTCGAAGCAAGAAATAAAGCC
>NZ_JAWJBT010000988.1:0-257 GCF_046536035.1 Halomonas sp. SIMBA_159 | reverse complement strand
AGCGTATCTGACCCTGGAGCAAGATAACAACGCCACGCTCAGCGGAAACTGGCAACTGCAACTGTCTGATCTGTACCCTTTGATGGCCGATAAGGGGATCGTTCTGGACGCCAATCAGGACGGCAACCTGACCTGGCGTGAAATCACAAACCAGCAGGCTGCAATACAAGCACAGTTACTGAGCCAACTGACCGTCGAGCAGGGCGGACGTTCTTGCAATATAACAGTCGCTGGCAACATGATGCTGGAATCACACG
>NZ_JAWJBT010000987.1:0-257 GCF_046536035.1 Halomonas sp. SIMBA_159 | reverse complement strand
CAAAAGACCACGGTGAAGGCGGCAATCTGGTTGGTAGCGCGTTACAAGGACGCGTAATGCTGGTAGATGATGTGATCACCGCCGGAACGGCGATTCGCGAATCGATGGAGATTATTCAGGCTAATGGCGCGACGCTTGCTGGCGTATTGATTTCGCTTGATCGTCAGGAACGGGGGCGCGGCGAGATTTCGGCGATTCAGGAAGTTGAGCGTGATTACAACTGCAAAGTGATCTCTATCATCACCCTGAAAGATCTG
>NZ_JAWJBT010000986.1:0-257 GCF_046536035.1 Halomonas sp. SIMBA_159 | reverse complement strand
ATCGACTCGTCCTTGGACGCTTCGAGGAAGCCGCAGGTGTTGACGATCGCCGCGTCGGCCCCGCCGTCCTCCATCGCCTCGGGCGGCACCGGCAGCACCCCGTCTTCCGCCAGCAGCCCCAGCATCTTCTCCGAGTCCACCAGGTTCTTCGGGCACCCCAGCGACACCATCGCCACCCGACGGATGTCGTCGGCGGGGCGATCGTCGGGCGGGGCGGCCTCAGGCGTCGCGACAGCGTCCTGGCTCATGGCGAATCG
>NZ_JAWJBT010000985.1:0-257 GCF_046536035.1 Halomonas sp. SIMBA_159 | reverse complement strand
ACGGCGCACCGCTGCGCTCCGGACCCACGCCCCCCGCACCCACCCCGATCGTCTCGACGCGCGCCAGAACGAGGCGACCCTCAGACGGCCTCGGCCCCGCTTTCGTCGGCTCGCCCGCAGGGACCGGAGCGCGGATCGCCGCCTTCACTCTCGATACCGCGGCGGTCGTCCTCGTCGCGGCTGTCGTCCTCATCACCACTCGCAGCATGCTGCTGGCCGGCCTCACGGTCGCCGAGCTCGCCATATTCCTCTGCGTG
>NZ_JAWJBT010000984.1:0-257 GCF_046536035.1 Halomonas sp. SIMBA_159 | reverse complement strand
GTGAGCGTGCTGCGCGGAGAGCTGATCCGCGTCACCTCTACCCGGTTGCTGCTGTGGACAGCGGTCACGGCCGTCGTGGTCGCCGCCTTCCTCTCCGGGGTGCTCGCGATCGTCGGACCGGAGAACGCCAACCCGCCCATGCCGGGCATCGACACCGCCGAGGGTGCGGGCCTGATCCTCGGCCTCTCCACCGTCACCCTGTTCATCCCGGCGCTGATCGGCACGGTGGCCGTGACCGGCGAGTATCGGCATCGCAC
>NZ_JAWJBT010000983.1:0-257 GCF_046536035.1 Halomonas sp. SIMBA_159 | reverse complement strand
CGAGCGCTGCGTCTGACTCCCGACGAGCGCGACTACCTGCATCGCATCTGCGGCCACAGTGCACCCGACCGCACGATCTTCACCGACTACGTGCATCCCGGCATGCTCCGAGTTCTCGACCGCCTCGACGACACGCCCGCCTTCGTGGTGTCCGTCCTCGACGAGGTGCTGATCCAGAACGATGCCGCACGCGCTCTGCTCGGCGATGCGAGCGGCCTGGAGGGGATCGAGCGCAGTGGCATCTACCGATGGTTCGC
>NZ_JAWJBT010000982.1:0-257 GCF_046536035.1 Halomonas sp. SIMBA_159 | reverse complement strand
AGATGCCTATACCGTATTCAGCAAAATGTTAAAAAGAGGACATCCTCCTGCCGACTGGGAAACCCTCACCCAAGAGACAGAAGAAAACCATTGATGGTGTTCACAATGCCCGCCGAACGCATTCGTGTTGACCAGCGGGCACCCTTTCTCACTCCCCGACCAGAATCACTTCAACCCCAGCCTTTCGCAGTCCTTCCAGACTATCCGCAGGAATGCCTTCATCAACAATGATCATGTCGATACGTTGAGTATCAATG
>NZ_JAWJBT010000981.1:0-257 GCF_046536035.1 Halomonas sp. SIMBA_159 | reverse complement strand
CCGGCTTCAAGCAGTGGCCCGGCATTCAGTTCGCGGATAGCAATGTTGATTTCATCCAGCAGCGCTACGGTATTGGCATCATTATTCCGTGCAACAGTAATGTAATACGCCTGAGCACCGTTACGCAGCGTAAAGCCGGTACGGTCACTAAAGCCCAGCTCCGCTGTTGCAACATCGCGCAAGTAAATTGGTCGATCTCCGCTGTAAGCCAGAATCATATCCAGCAGTGACTGCGGGTTAAACTGACCGGCAAAACG
>NZ_JAWJBT010000980.1:0-257 GCF_046536035.1 Halomonas sp. SIMBA_159 | reverse complement strand
GCTGCCGATCCGTGAGCGACAAGTACGTCCCGCGCCAATGGCAACCGCACGAGCGCCCGACGCTGCCCGGCTCGGCCTCCACGCCCGTGCACCCCACGCCGCGGCGGATCGCCTTCGCCCTGGTCGGCATCGTGGTCGCCCTGACCGGCGGCCTCAGCAATGCCCTGGTCACCGCCAACCTGGTCTACCTGCAGGGCACGCTGGGCGCCTACGCCGCCGAGATGGCCTGGCTGCCGGCCGCCTACGTGATGACCAAC
>NZ_JAWJBT010000979.1:0-257 GCF_046536035.1 Halomonas sp. SIMBA_159 | reverse complement strand
AATATCAGCGGCGTATTGCTGAGTTGCAGGCCAGGTATGGCTTAATTGAGGCAACAGCAAGCGTCACCTATCTGTGTACGGATCAACCGGGCAGTGAAGTGATTGCGACTTACTATCCGACGGAACCGCCAACCCTGATTGCCGAACGGGGTGACAGTGTCTCACTGATGTATCAGCAGGAAAGCGCCAGCGGTACTAAATATGTCGGACGCAATGAAAGCCTGTGGGAGCATCAGGGCGAAGCAACCGTCATCTGG
>NZ_JAWJBT010000978.1:0-257 GCF_046536035.1 Halomonas sp. SIMBA_159 | reverse complement strand
ATCGCATCGACCAGCGTTCTCTTCCGGCCAGGCCTTAGAGCTTTCGCTTGACGACGTCCTGCAGCATCTCCTTGTCCAGAGACAGGTCGGCCACGATCTTCTTCAGCCGCGCATTCTCGTGCTCGAGTTCGCGCAAACGCCGCATCTCCGAGGGCATCAGACCCGCATACTTCTTCTTCCAGTTGAAGTACGTCGCCTGGCTGATGCCCGCCTGGCGGCAGACCTCCGCCACCGGCGTGCCGTCCTCGCCCTGCTTG
>NZ_JAWJBT010000977.1:0-257 GCF_046536035.1 Halomonas sp. SIMBA_159 | reverse complement strand
CGGCGAAACAGCGCGATGCACCGGGCGAGCGACTGTGCATCTTGCAGCGGCGAGATGCCCCTGTCCATTGCCAATTCAAGCATTTCCACTTGTTCACTTGATTGAAATTCCTCAAATCCAGGCCCCATAGAACTCAAAGCTTTCGGCTCGAAGCCCCGTCTCTTCAAATAGCGCAACTGGCCATTCATAAAGCTCAAACTTTCCGAAACAGTTACAGCATGAATCAGTTTCGTCGTCATCGCAGTACCTCCGCTCAG
>NZ_JAWJBT010000976.1:0-257 GCF_046536035.1 Halomonas sp. SIMBA_159 | reverse complement strand
ATATGCACCCGGTTGCGGCAAAAGTAGCACTGGCGGCTAAACCACGCGGCAAACTAATGATAGTGACAGATGCTATGTCACCGGTAGGAACTGATGACACAGAATTTGATTTCTTTACCGGAAAAGTAATACGTGAAGGCAGTAAGCTGACTAACGAGGCCGGCTCCCTGGCCGGTTCGGTGTTAGATATGGCAGCAGCGGTAAAGTATGCAGTCCAGGTGTTAGCTGTTGATCCGGCTGAAGCGTTAAGGATGGCG
>NZ_JAWJBT010000975.1:0-257 GCF_046536035.1 Halomonas sp. SIMBA_159 | reverse complement strand
AGAACGCGCAGATCCTGGATCAGGGCTTGGCGCTGCTCGGGATCCTCGAGCCGCTGGATGAGTTGCTCGACATCCTCGGGCGGCACGGCGCCCTCGGCGTCCTCGCCCTCCTTGGCGTCCGGAGCCGCGGACTGAACGGCCTTGGTCAGCGGCGTCGCCGGCGAATCCGCCTGCGCGGCGACGGGCCCCGCGCCCGCGACCGCGGAGAGCAGGAAGATCGCACCGGCGAGAAATGCCGGCAGCACCCCTACCGCGCG
>NZ_JAWJBT010000974.1:0-257 GCF_046536035.1 Halomonas sp. SIMBA_159 | reverse complement strand
AGCTGTGATAATCGGCGAGCGCAGCAGGGCGGTTGGGGATAGCAAACAGGGTGTGCAGATCCGGCTGAATGTCCTGGTAGCGGGCATCAAGGTTGGCAAGGTATGGCTGAATATCCGTAACGAAAAATTTATAGAATACGTTCTCAAGAAAGTTGGCTTTCTGCTGGTTTCGGTTGGGCCCGCACACGACTGTGGCGTCGTTTTGGCTCAGTAGGGCGGTTGTGGTGTTCAGCCAGTCAGTGGCACGGGCCATTGAG
>NZ_JAWJBT010000973.1:0-257 GCF_046536035.1 Halomonas sp. SIMBA_159 | reverse complement strand
CGGAGCATACCATTTTTAACTAAACATTAAAATCAGGCGGACTTTTACAACATTCACAAAACAGGAAAAATCCCGGTATTACAAGGCTCCTCCAAAAAACAGATAGAATGAACTTAAATCTTCTTCCGTCCTGCCATAAGCCAGAATGAATGGCCCGAATGGCGTAGTAATACCCGTAAATATGCTACCCGCATAGTATCCCGGTATTTCTGAGACCGAAAGATTGGGATTATTGAACACGCCGCCCCATTCGACAG
>NZ_JAWJBT010000972.1:0-257 GCF_046536035.1 Halomonas sp. SIMBA_159 | reverse complement strand
ACCCAACCAAGAAAATCGGAACCTGGTCCCTTTTTATTATGGAGCATATCATGAGACACTTTTACATATTCTCTCAAGTTATCTATTTCATTTTTCTCCATAAATGATAGTACATTTGAGTAATCAAAAGAAATGGCCATTAAAACTTACTCCTTTGTATGAATTTATATTTGTTACCTTTAACAGTTCATTTCGTGTTAAAAATTTTTAATCTAAAAATAATTCTTCTTAACTATCACAGTTACAAAGAGCATTAG
>NZ_JAWJBT010000971.1:0-257 GCF_046536035.1 Halomonas sp. SIMBA_159 | reverse complement strand
CCTGCGACAGTGGTACGCGCTTGTCCTGCTCGCCATGCAGGATCAGCACCGGCACCTTGACCCGGTCGGCGTAGCGGATCGGCGAATGCGCGTCGTAGGCGGCGCGGTTGGCCAGCGGATCGCCGAAGTAGCCGGGCAGGTAGTCGGGCGTGTCGGTGGTCAGCGCCATCGCGCCGATGTCGATCACCCCGGCGCCGACGATCGCGGTCCTGAAACGGTCGCTGTGCGTCACCGCCCAGGCCGACATGTAGCCGCCG
>NZ_JAWJBT010000970.1:0-257 GCF_046536035.1 Halomonas sp. SIMBA_159 | reverse complement strand
AGTCTCACTAAGCGGCCTCTACCAGGGGATGCATGCCATCAAAGCAGACACATCATCACATTCAAGCCCCAATAAAATCTAAAAGCCGAACCGCGAGCAAGGGCGAGCCGACGCAATAAGACAAGCGTTCTTCTTGGCTTATTGCGAGAGGCCAACCCAAAGCCGGGCGGCGACTACTAAACTGAAGCATGAACCAGCCACTAAAACGATTCTACAAGCAAACTCTCGCCATCTTTACACAGCCAGCAAGATTCAAC
>NZ_JAWJBT010000969.1:0-257 GCF_046536035.1 Halomonas sp. SIMBA_159 | reverse complement strand
ATTGAAAGTAGGAGACAAAGAAATAAAATTAGAATCTGGATGTTTGGATATCACATTAATAGAAGATGTTGAAGAAATAGATTAAACCTAAAATAACATAAATCCTACATCTAAGATTGCGAGCACCTTGCTTTTGGATTGGAAAGAAGATAGCTAAATATGGCAAATGTCAATATCAAAAGAAAAGACTACCAGGATATTAATCTAAAAATCAATGTGGACAAACTAAGTGAAATGGAGTTTACCTTCGAGCTAAT
>NZ_JAWJBT010000968.1:0-257 GCF_046536035.1 Halomonas sp. SIMBA_159 | reverse complement strand
CTTCCTGGCTTGATGCAAGAGGCCAACCCAAAGCAAACCGGCGGCTCCACAAGCGACGCCCCACCAAGTTAACAGTTTGCGCTATCAAATCCTCAACCCAAGAAGCGATTCCCCCGCTAGCCGGAAACTGCTTAAAGAAGCAGATTTAGCTGAACACACTTCACTCAATGAAATCTCCAAGCCGATCTGCGTCGAGGGTGAGCCGAAGCATCAAGACAGGCGTTCTTCCTGGCTTGATGCAAGAGGCTAACCCAAAG
>NZ_JAWJBT010000967.1:0-257 GCF_046536035.1 Halomonas sp. SIMBA_159 | reverse complement strand
AATCAAGATGATGAACAAGAACAAGATTTTTCCGCGCTGGCCAATCAGGCGATGGGCAAGCGTACCGACAGATTGCCCTTTGTTGCGGACCGACAATGCAAGTGTCCCGAAATCATGGACGCCTGCCGCAAAAACTGTCCCGAAAACGACCCACAGGACGGCCGGAAGCCAGCCCCAATAAACAGCGATAGCCGGCCCGAGAATCGGCGCAGCCCCTGCAACGGAAGTAAAATGATGCCCCCATAAGACAAACTTAT
>NZ_JAWJBT010000966.1:0-257 GCF_046536035.1 Halomonas sp. SIMBA_159 | reverse complement strand
CCCATTGGCCCGCCTTTGAGCCGCATCACTACCTGAAGACCAACAATGTGATTGCCGGGAGTTTCTATCTCGCGCGATCCGAGGGCGTTGACGTGGCGCATCTTGCGGTGACGCCGCGCCCTGGCCTGAAGGAGGCGCGCGCCTGCCGGTTTGTTGTCCTGCCGGAATGGCAGGGCCTGGGGATCGGGCTGCGGTTTCTGAATGAGGTGGCTGCCCTCTGGCGGCGCGGTATCAATCGGTTCGAGCGCCCGTTGCCC
>NZ_JAWJBT010000965.1:0-257 GCF_046536035.1 Halomonas sp. SIMBA_159 | reverse complement strand
CCTCGTCAACGGTGCGTTGGAGGTCATGTATCGAGATCAGTTGGGGTCCATCCGGAAGATTCTCAACGGCAACAGTGAGGAAATCAAGAACGCGACCTATGCGCCCTTTGGAACGATAGATGAACGGGTCAGCAGTGCCGGTCTGGCAACTGCAGAAGAGACAAAAGGCTTCATCGGCGAACGTTTCGACGCCGGTGCTGGGCTACAGTACCTCAACGCGCGGTACTATGACCCAGAGCTTGCTAGCTTCATTCCAG
>NZ_JAWJBT010000964.1:0-258 GCF_046536035.1 Halomonas sp. SIMBA_159 | reverse complement strand
C
The DNA here is from genome assembly GCF_046536035.1 of Halomonas sp. SIMBA_159. NCBI lineage: Bacteria > Pseudomonadati > Pseudomonadota > Gammaproteobacteria > Oceanospirillales > Halomonadaceae > Halomonas > Halomonas sp. SIMBA_159. The sequence goes on along the minus strand of NZ_JAWJBT010000964.1, from coordinate 257 downwards.
GATGCCTTCGAGATCAGTGTGAAGCTCCACCTCGAAAGCGAGAGATGACCATGGAACGCGACTCGGCACCTCTGATCGGCATCGCTCTGGCGGTCGGATCTGCCGCTGCGCTGGCGGTCGGCAATCTGCTGCAGGCGCGAGGTGTGCGTGCCATGGAGGCCGCAGCGGAGCGCGGAGTCGACGGTTCGAAGGCCATGAACCTCCTTCGCAACCACTTCTGGCTGCTCGGCACTCTCCTCCTCGGAGTCACCGTGCTC
>NZ_JAWJBT010000963.1:0-258 GCF_046536035.1 Halomonas sp. SIMBA_159 | reverse complement strand
CGGCTGGTGCGCGAGTCACTGCGGATGCGGCCGGACCGTCTGGCGGTGGGCGAATGCCGCGGGGCAGAGGTCCGAGAGCTGCTCACCGCGCTCAACACCGGACATGACGGCGGCGCCGGCACGATGCACGCCAGCGGGCTCCGCGATGCGCCGGCCCGGGTCGTCCGGACCGTCCCCCTCGCCGGCCTCGCCGGGCTCGGTCGACGGTGACGCGGGCCCGGGGTCGACCTCCGGCTCCGGACGGCTCGCGGCAGGGGG
>NZ_JAWJBT010000962.1:0-258 GCF_046536035.1 Halomonas sp. SIMBA_159 | reverse complement strand
CTAGAGGCCGGCAACGATATCCGCACCGCCCTGGCGACCTTCGGCATCGATGCCAGCCACGGCTACGAGCGCATCCATGTCGATGCGCTGCTCAAGCTGTCCCAGCTCCTGTCGCTCTACATCCAGACCAAGCTGACGGTCGAGCGCGACAAGGAAGAGATGGGCACCATCGAAGGCTTCCCGGAAGCCCAGGGCGCGATCGATCCCGGCCCCCTGTCGGAGCCGGAGCCGACGGGGCGGTAGGGACTTGGACGCGCT
>NZ_JAWJBT010000961.1:0-258 GCF_046536035.1 Halomonas sp. SIMBA_159 | reverse complement strand
TGATCATTGGCGTGATGCCGACGACGATGAGAACCACCTTCGACAATTCATCCAGTCCAAACACAATGAAGAGAATCGGCAGCACCGCGAGCGGCGGCACCATCGAGATCACCGTGACGAAAGGCGAAAGCGTTGCGCTCACCACCGGAAACGAGCCCGTTGCCACGGCTACCACGAGAGCGATCACCGCACTGACGAGAAGGCCGATTCCGAGTCGTCTCAGGCTCGACAGCGTGTCGGCCCACAACAGGTACTCAC
>NZ_JAWJBT010000960.1:0-258 GCF_046536035.1 Halomonas sp. SIMBA_159 | reverse complement strand
CTCGCCGATGCGCACCCCGAACTGATCGCCGAGCTCGGCATCACTGTGTCCACACAGGCGCAGGCCGACGCGATGGCGGCCGTCGCCGCGCAGTTCCTCACCGTCTCTCCCGCCTTCTCCGCGACATGGGCGCCCGCGATCAGGAGTACCGACCCGGCCGTGAGGGATCAGGGCATCTCCGGATTCATGACGGACTTCATGGCTTACGTGATGTCGCACTGCCGACCCTCGTGCACCGTGTGAGCGGTCGGCCCCGAC
>NZ_JAWJBT010000959.1:0-258 GCF_046536035.1 Halomonas sp. SIMBA_159 | reverse complement strand
GGGAGATATCGACGCAGTTATCTCCGATTGTCGCCAGGGTTTTCATCTCTCATCCTCCGGCAGCAGCGCGCGAAAGCGTTCCAGCGCCTGGCGGGCATAGAGTCTGGGCTCGTTCATATACATCGTCACCAGCTCCACCGTACAGTAACCCTCATAGCCCCGCTCAATAATATCGCGCATCAGTTCCCGCAGCGGCATTTTGCCTTCTCCAGGAATGTAATGCGTGTCGCTGGCCCCGTCGCTGTCGACAATATGCAG
>NZ_JAWJBT010000958.1:0-258 GCF_046536035.1 Halomonas sp. SIMBA_159 | reverse complement strand
AGACCCATTCGTGGAAGCCGTACGCGCAGCGCGTGCGGATCATGCGCAACACCATCGTCTCGGTGCTCGAACAGGCCGCGCGCAACGGCCGGCACTGGCGCGCGCAGGCCGATGCCGCCGACCGCGCCAATCTCGCCGGCCAGCCGGGCGTGCTCGACTACAGGACCGGCGACAAGGCCCGCACGGTCGATTTCCGCGGCTACGCCTACACCCGCACCCCAGCGCCGATCTCCGGCGCGCTGGTGACCCGCTACGACG
>NZ_JAWJBT010000957.1:0-258 GCF_046536035.1 Halomonas sp. SIMBA_159 | reverse complement strand
CTTAAGAAAGAGTGTAAAAAAATTGTAATAATTTTGAGTACAGTTACTGCTAAATTTAAGCTAAATTCCCTTACGCGGTTTGCGTTATTCCCATCGTCAAGGTAACACGCGCGAAGAAAGGGATTGAGGAACTTTTATCAATTGCTAAGCTGAATTGGAATTAATGATTCAACAAAAAACACGATTCATGGAACAAAGCAAGTTAGGAATTAAGTTATTGCAGATCAAGTTCCTTAGTTTGAAGTCAAAGATTACGCC
>NZ_JAWJBT010000956.1:0-258 GCF_046536035.1 Halomonas sp. SIMBA_159 | reverse complement strand
GGCGGATGACATGGGATGACCGTCAACTGACGGGTGTAGCCCCATCACCTGTGGGTGATAAAAACAAGCAAGAAGGAGCGCGTCAGCTCGTCATGTGCGTGCGATTCCAAACGACCGAACATAACAAAAGAGGGGACGACTGATGGCTGCGGAAAAGTCCCAGAACGTCCAGGATGTTTTCCTTAACCACATCCGCAAGCAAAAGGTTCCAGTGACGATATTCCTGGTCAACGGCGTGAAGCTGCAGGGAATCGTGAC
>NZ_JAWJBT010000955.1:0-258 GCF_046536035.1 Halomonas sp. SIMBA_159 | reverse complement strand
AAGAAGGCCTGAAAATCTTTCAGGAGCTGAAAGATACCTTTGGCGTGAAAATTATCACTGATATTCATGAACAATATCAGTGTCAGCCTGTTGCCGAGGTGGTGGATGTGATTCAGCTGCCGGCATTTCTTGCTCGTCAGACCGATCTGGTTGAAGCGATGGCCAAAACCGGTGCCGTGATCAACGTGAAGAAGCCTCAGTTCATGAGTCCGGGTCAGGTGGGTAATATCGTTGAGAAATTTGCGGAATGTAACAACG
>NZ_JAWJBT010000954.1:0-258 GCF_046536035.1 Halomonas sp. SIMBA_159 | reverse complement strand
CGGCAAAGGCGCGGATTTCGCCGTTCTGCACCTCCAGCGAACCGCTTACCACCTCGTTTTCCAGCACCAGCTTAACGTTATTGATAATCATGAAGAGGCTCCCATTGGGTGCAGGCGGTCGGCGACGTCATTACGTACAGCTTCGTCATGGAAGATGCCTACGATGGCTGCGCCACGGGTTTTGGCTTCGCGAATCAGTTCCACCACCGCGGCGCTGTTTTTGGCGTCCAGCGAGGCGGTAGGTTCGTCAAGCAGCAG
>NZ_JAWJBT010000953.1:0-258 GCF_046536035.1 Halomonas sp. SIMBA_159 | reverse complement strand
AACCCGTCCCGGCCCATAAGAAGCCGGGAGACAAACTCCATGCCGGTACCATCAACCAAAGCGGCAGCCTGCTGTTTAAAGCGATGCAGGTCGGCAATCAAACCCTGCTGGCCCGGATCATAGGTCTGGTTCGTCAGGCACAGAGCAGCAAGCCGGAGCTGGCGAAAATGGCGGATACCATTTCGGCAATATTCGTTCCGGCCGTGATGATCATCGCCATTGTTACCGCCACCCTCTGGTATTACTTCGGCCCGGATC
>NZ_JAWJBT010000952.1:0-258 GCF_046536035.1 Halomonas sp. SIMBA_159 | reverse complement strand
AAATGCGACAAATGAGTTCCCCTGCTTTCTTAGAAAATTTTACATTCTCACGATAATCAACAGGACAATCAATCACAGTCGGTACATTTTGCGATAACGCCTCTTTTAAGGTTGGGATCAGATCTGCAACCGATTCCACTCGATATCCTTTTAAGCCCATACTTTCTGCAAATTTCACAAAATCAGGATTCCCAAATTCAATAAAGGAAGATGCGCCAAAATGATTCATCTGCTTCCAGCCAATTAAACCATAACCAC
>NZ_JAWJBT010000951.1:0-258 GCF_046536035.1 Halomonas sp. SIMBA_159 | reverse complement strand
GAGTTCGGATCTCGATAATCTTTCTTACTGCACAATGTTCGAACAGGGTGAAGCAACAGGCAGCTCAACTTGGAGCTTGGTGCGTCTTAGAGAAACCGGTTGACGGGGAGGCGCTGTCGGATGAGTTGGGCAAATGCGTCCGCTCATCGTCCTTACGGAACTCGGATAGCGAATTCGGTCAGAATCCTGGCTCGAGAGCGGAATGGGAAATTTGAGTGACAGGTGTTTTCCATTACGACAGACTTGCCAACCTCTGAC
>NZ_JAWJBT010000950.1:0-258 GCF_046536035.1 Halomonas sp. SIMBA_159 | reverse complement strand
CGCCATCGCCAGCCCATCTCGTGCACACACCGCAGCCTCGAACTGCACAAGGATTCCCGGATCGTTTCGGGAACCTCGTCGGGCGCCGGGGTTCCCAACGAGCGCCGCTCGTCGCCCGCCATCATCGGCGACCGCAGGCCAAGCTGAGCGCCTGCCTTCAGCGCAGTTCGGGGCAGTCAGGTCAACGATTGCGCGGCCCGGGGATCGTGATTGCCGTGATCAGACCGCCGTGCGGGTTCGGGGTGAGTTGAAGGGATC
>NZ_JAWJBT010000949.1:0-258 GCF_046536035.1 Halomonas sp. SIMBA_159 | reverse complement strand
ACAGTACTCTCATTCTGTGCATCAACCATAAGATGAAATCCGCCTAAACCTTTCACAGCAGCAATTTTTCCTTGTTTTAAGGCTTCTGCTGTCGCCATTAAAGCCTGATCTCTCTCGACTTCCTCTTCTCCCCAAAAGGTTAATTTTGGACCACATTCAGGACAAGCATTCGGTTGCGCATGAAATCGCCGATCGCGCGGATTTTCATATTCTTCACGACAAGCGAGACACATTTGGAACTCACCCATGGTCGTATTA
>NZ_JAWJBT010000948.1:0-258 GCF_046536035.1 Halomonas sp. SIMBA_159 | reverse complement strand
CCCCATGCCCCAGCCCACGCCCGCCAACCCGGCCAGCCCGCTCAGCGATGAGCAGCAGCGGCAGTTCGCCGAGGCGGGGGGGCGGGTGAAGAAGCTGACGCGGGCGTCGCGGATGGCCATGTTCAACGGCGTGTCGATGCTGGTGCTCGGCGGGCTGTGCCTGCCGTTTGTGCTGATGGACCCGGTCAACGGCGTCGCGGCGGTGGTGCTGGGCGGCCTGGGGGCGGCCGAGCTCTACGGGCGGTCGCGGATCCAGCG
>NZ_JAWJBT010000947.1:0-258 GCF_046536035.1 Halomonas sp. SIMBA_159 | reverse complement strand
GGCACCTTCCGCGCCATATAAAATAGTACCGGTGGAGAAAATACGTGGCCCGGCAATCATGCCAGCCTGTTGCATTTCGCTGGCAGAGAATACTTCACGGGTATCGTTAGATGGGTCATGAATGGCTGTCACACCAAAAGCCAGCGAGGCATAATTTTGCCAGTTCTGCTGTGGCGTAATCTGGTTGCTGCCCTGGCTGCCATGAGCGTGGGCATCAAACAGGCCCGGCATAATGGTTTTACCCGTGATATCAAATAC
>NZ_JAWJBT010000946.1:0-258 GCF_046536035.1 Halomonas sp. SIMBA_159 | reverse complement strand
GCCAAAAGTTTTTGCCTCATCTGGGTCAAGATAAAAGGCTTTCTGTTTTTGCCGTTTCGGTTGTTCCCCGTTTTGATTGTTATCGTCTGATTTACCGCTAAAGATGTTTTTAATGAATCCGACCATGAGTAATTATTCAGTCCCTGAAAACAGAAGTTTATAATGCTTAATCTTTTTTTAAGGTAACATAGTTTTGTCCATGAACGCAGGGAAAATCAACCTCTACCGCGACTTATGACTGATGCTGCTTTTAACCCC
>NZ_JAWJBT010000945.1:0-258 GCF_046536035.1 Halomonas sp. SIMBA_159 | reverse complement strand
CTACTTAGAGTCGCTCGTGCAGACTTTGGGAGTCATGGGAATCGATGCCGTCATTACCGGCGTGAAACCCGATCATGCCCAAAAACTACATCTATTGAAAAGCGAGCTGAACTTGCGCTTTGAAGCGTCATTGGAGGCTGTCCTAAGCGAGGCTCCTTCGAATAAATCATAAAACCGGCCATATGGGCCGGTGTTTTTATGTAGAAGTGTTGGGATATATAAAGGGTAGGATATTTTCCGGGAATTGGGCAATAAATA
>NZ_JAWJBT010000944.1:0-258 GCF_046536035.1 Halomonas sp. SIMBA_159 | reverse complement strand
ATCGTTTCCTCCGAAAGAAATTGATTGAAGATCGAGTGCGCCTGCTTTGCTGATGTTTGTTGTCTTTGCCAGCCGTATCGTCTTTTCCATGATTTGACGGTATGGATGGAGACGTTGTAATGATCAGATATCTGCTGGTACGTCATCCCTTTCATATAATCTTTCTTTGCTTGCATCCGTTTATCTTTCATCTACATTCACCTGCCGCCTCCTTTTAGTTCGAATGATTCCCTAAAAAGGAATCATTTCAGCGTGTAG
>NZ_JAWJBT010000943.1:0-258 GCF_046536035.1 Halomonas sp. SIMBA_159 | reverse complement strand
GTGATTATTTGAAAACAGACCAGATAGGTGCGTGATCAGACGGCTTTTCGATACCGCGCAGTTCGTAATCAATACCGGCTTCCTGGCAGCGGGCCGCCAGCGACGGGGTCGCCAGAACTACATCAATGCGCAGGCCGCGGTTGTCATCAAAGCCTTTGGAGCGATAGTCAAACCATGAGAATTTGTCATCCGCGGTGGGATGAAGCTGACGGAAGGTATCGACAAACCCCCAGTCCATCAGGGTTTTCAGCCATTCGC
>NZ_JAWJBT010000942.1:0-258 GCF_046536035.1 Halomonas sp. SIMBA_159 | reverse complement strand
CTTTGTCGCAAAAAAAGTCTCTATGACAAAAATGTCTGACACAAAGGTGTATAAACATGGCCTTTTGACATCTAAAATACTGTTATTTCAGCTGTATGTTCTTCACTTTTATAGTATGAGTGACATAAATTACTTCACGGCGCCCGATAACTGTTTATAGAGCTCAAAGCTGCTATCTTCCAGCCAGCACTCAACGATCACGCCATCTTCCAGCCGGAACTGGATCATACCTGTCATTTGTATCGTCTGTTTTTTACC
>NZ_JAWJBT010000941.1:0-258 GCF_046536035.1 Halomonas sp. SIMBA_159 | reverse complement strand
CCACCTGTATTGGAAGAACGGTGACAAGGCACTGCCCCTGACAGACAAAACATCACTGGGGCGACAATTAATTACTGAGATCATCGACCGCTACAAAGCACAAGACTAAGCCTATTTCGTTGAACTCTCAGCGAAACAGGCAAAATACTCAGCGGTTCATTCATTTTTGGCAGCCAGCTCTCAAGCTTACACTCTGGCTGTCGATACAGATAACACTGCCTGATCCAGACACTTTCCATGCGCACAGGGCATGGAAAG
>NZ_JAWJBT010000940.1:0-259 GCF_046536035.1 Halomonas sp. SIMBA_159 | reverse complement strand
ATACCACGACCAAGGCGACGCTTTTCTTTCTTGGCACCAGGTGCCGGAGCAATAGTATTTAATAACATCAATTACTCCTCCACTTTAACCATGTAATACACAGCGTTGATCATACCGCGAACTGACGGTGTATCTTCAACTTCAACAGTGTGACCGATGCGGCGTAAACCTAACCCTGTTAACGAAGCCTTGTGCTTCGGCAAACGACCGATGCTTGACTTCGTTTGGGTTACTTTAATTGTCTTCTTCGCCATGGCAG
>NZ_JAWJBT010000939.1:0-259 GCF_046536035.1 Halomonas sp. SIMBA_159 | reverse complement strand
CTACGATACATTTACGGTGGCGACGATGATCAACCGGGCCATCTATGACCAATTAATTAAAAAAGAAATCCTGCTGATTGAAGATATTTTGATTCCGCGCGAAAGCACGCATTTCCTGCATGTCAAAGACCCGATCAGCCTCTATAATGAATTGAACAACGAAACAACCCACAGAGGGTTCCCCGTCGTTGATGGCAGCGGAAGGCTCGTCGGGATCGTCACGTCCCGCGATGTCATCGGTGCGCCGGATACCGATTCG
>NZ_JAWJBT010000938.1:0-259 GCF_046536035.1 Halomonas sp. SIMBA_159 | reverse complement strand
TCGCCCGGATCAGGTTTTGCGGCACCTGATCGTAATTGGCCAGAAGTTGTTTGGTGTCCTTGGGCAGGCAGTAGCCACCATAGCCAAAGGAAGGATTGTTGTAGTGGCCGCCGATGGGCGGATCGAGGCTTAGCCCCTCGATGATCTGGCGGGTGTCCATACCCCCGGCCATGGCGTAAGAATCCAGTTCATTAAAAAACGCCACCCGCATCGCGAGATAGGTATTGGCAAAAAGCTTCCCCGCCTCGGCTTCGCTTGG
>NZ_JAWJBT010000937.1:0-259 GCF_046536035.1 Halomonas sp. SIMBA_159 | reverse complement strand
GTTTTATCAGCTGCGGGTAAGCAACTAAAATATGCTTATAGAATTAGCGCCAGATAAGCTCAGACAACCACACACCGGCTCCGCTTTTATCTTCTGACCACGCTTCACCAGCCTCCAATTGCAGCCTGGCAACGCACTGCGACGCAGAGATCACGCCAATGGCCAAATATGCCGATAACCGGGATGTACCGTCTTGGGCCGGAAAATCCCGTTGCTGATGGTAGTCGGCCACTTTTTCGCGGCAAAAGCGCCGCATCAG
>NZ_JAWJBT010000936.1:0-259 GCF_046536035.1 Halomonas sp. SIMBA_159 | reverse complement strand
CGACTGTGCCCAGCAGCAGGTTAGCGCTGTAGCCACCGGAGACACCGGCAAAAGCCGCGGCCAGACCCGCCAGCGGGTGACGACCCAGCGAGTGGAACAGCATGGCGGCCTGTGGGATCAGCACCACATAACCCAGCTCAGAAGCCGTATTGGAAATGATACCGGCAAACACCACCACCAGAGTCACCATGCGGCGGGACGCGCCCATGACCAGTCCGCGCATTGCAGCAGAAAGTAAGCCAGAATATTCTGCAATCGC
>NZ_JAWJBT010000935.1:0-259 GCF_046536035.1 Halomonas sp. SIMBA_159 | reverse complement strand
CGCGTGAGGCGGCGCGCTGCCGCCGATCCACCGCTTTGATTCGCAGGCGGTGCGACCCGCACCCGAGATCCCCCGGATCGATCTCGAGATTGAAGTCACCCGCCCCTGCCAGTCTGTACGCCGTGGGGCCGAGGGGGAAAGGGCCACCCAGACGAGTGCCTTGAATCGACCACCTGGCGTCGTGTAGCCCCGCTTGGCAGGTGATTCGACCAGGCACGTTCAGCCAGCGATTACTCCAGCCGGCGACGCCGAAACGCAT
>NZ_JAWJBT010000934.1:0-259 GCF_046536035.1 Halomonas sp. SIMBA_159 | reverse complement strand
CTCGTGGTAGTCGAAGAACACGTCGCCCGCCTGACCGTGGATCATGTCCACTTCCTGCGCGAGCGCCTTGCGGCTCATCGTCTCCTCCTGCCGCCGGTACCACGGGCTGGTCCATTTCACGTGACCCAGCTCGTCGCGGACCTGCTTCGCGCCCTGCGCCTTCTCCGGGTGGCGATACCACGGGAGGATGACGTGGACGCCGCGGCCCTCCTTGATCCGCTTGTGGTGCTGGGTCAGCGGCCCCTTCGGCGTGGACACC
>NZ_JAWJBT010000933.1:0-259 GCF_046536035.1 Halomonas sp. SIMBA_159 | reverse complement strand
ATGATATCCGGTCACCGTAGCCGGTTTGCCATCCGATTCATGCCCTTTGATGAGGGGCAGAGCACGACGAATAATCCGGTTAGCGAAAGAATTGAATTCACACTAGCGATTTGCTGAGGTTCCCGTGTCGCAACAAAGAACACCCACGATAGTCCAATGCCCTACCTGCCAGGCCGACGTTGTATGGGGAGAAGTCAGTCCGTACCGGCCTTTTTGCTCCAAACGTTGCCAGCTCATCGATTTAGGGGAATGGGCAGCA
>NZ_JAWJBT010000932.1:0-259 GCF_046536035.1 Halomonas sp. SIMBA_159 | reverse complement strand
AGTGTTTTTTCTCTGGTTCCCGATGCTGAAAACCCACAACAAGGGAAATTGCTACGGGAAAGAGGTTATGCAGAAGTGGTTCCGGTGATTGGGGAATATCACATTGATCAGGAAGAAGCACTGGTGTTAGTGACTGACTATGACACCATGAGCATTAATGAACGCTTTTGGTTTCCCCATCCCGATATCCGCTTACGAACCAGTACCGTTAAACGGTTTGGTGGTTTGAGTACCGCAACTTTCTGTGCTGAAATTCGGG
>NZ_JAWJBT010000931.1:0-259 GCF_046536035.1 Halomonas sp. SIMBA_159 | reverse complement strand
CTGTGGGAAAGCCTGGCCATTCCTGAACTGCGCGGCCAGGCCGCCGACATCGCCAGCGCCCTGCTGGGTTGTCACGCATGAGGGCAATGCCCGGCGCAAGCCGGTAAAATGCGCGGGTGGATGTCTCTCACCTGCTCGATCACCTGAACCCCGCCCAGCGCGAGGCGGTCTCCGCGCCGCCCGGCCATTACCTCGTGCTGGCTGGCGCCGGTTCGGGCAAGACCCGCGTGCTGACCCATCGCATTGCCTGGCTCAATGA
>NZ_JAWJBT010000930.1:0-259 GCF_046536035.1 Halomonas sp. SIMBA_159 | reverse complement strand
GCCGAGGTGCTGCTGAAGCTGTTCCGGGTCGCCCAGCGCTACCAGCTCACGCTGCAGCCGCAGCTGATCCTGTTGCAGAAGACCCTGCTCAACATCGAGGGCGTCGGCCGCCAGCTCGACCCGCAGCTGGACATCTGGGCGGTGGCCCGCCCGGTGCTCGAGCGCATCCTGCTCGAGCGCTACAGCCCGCGCCGCGCGCTCAAGGAACTGCGCAAGCGCCTGCCCGAGCTGATGACCCACGCCCCGGACATGCCGCGCC
>NZ_JAWJBT010000929.1:0-259 GCF_046536035.1 Halomonas sp. SIMBA_159 | reverse complement strand
CACTCTTATTGCATAACAAAACCGGTGAATAGCACTTCATCGACCACCACCGAACCAACCACTTCAATCATCGCCTGTTGTAAATCACTCAGCGCTTTATTCTTCAGTGCATCGCGCCCGGCAACCGTTACCAGCTCATCGGCATTGGCGGCACTGAATGTTTCCAGCAGGCTGCCTTCAATGAGTGGTATATGACGCATGGCGATGGTTTCGTTGTTTGTACCACGCACCAACAATTGCACTTTAATCTGAACCATAC
>NZ_JAWJBT010000928.1:0-259 GCF_046536035.1 Halomonas sp. SIMBA_159 | reverse complement strand
GCGAGATAGATCAGGATCGCTCCCGATTCGAACAATGCGAGCGGCCGTCCACCGGGACCGTCCGGGTCGAAGATCGCCGGAATCTTCCCATTCGGATTGAGGGCGAGAAAGGCCGGATCATGGTGCTCGTTTGCCATGATGTCGATGCGGTGCGCCTCATACGCAAGACCCGCTTCCTCCAGCATGATGCCGACCTTCACGCCATTGGGCGTCGGTAACGAAAAGAGCTGGAGCCGATCAGGGTGCCGCGCCGGCCAGC
>NZ_JAWJBT010000927.1:0-259 GCF_046536035.1 Halomonas sp. SIMBA_159 | reverse complement strand
GAATAGACCATCCAAGGGTCTAACCAAAGTTGATAAAAATCATCTCCCACATCATAATGATGTTGAATCGCAGCGCGATCGCGCGCTTTACTATGAACTTTTCCATCACGGTTATTTTCAGGATTGACATTTAGCGGTAAACGAGGGAGAAATAAAGACTGTAACCAAGCCTTAATGCCTTGGGTGCGTTTTAATCCTTTCCAAGCGAGATGTTGTCCCAGACTAACAATATTTTCAATCTCACCCTGGAAGTCAAACC
>NZ_JAWJBT010000926.1:0-259 GCF_046536035.1 Halomonas sp. SIMBA_159 | reverse complement strand
GACGGAAGTGTGGACCACTCGCGAAGTCTCGGAGTATGCTCTGGCCGACGCTGACCGAACTACTGAAGCAGATTCCGTCGATGTCCGAAGCCGCCAAAGCTCGACCCGTGTCGTCAGCGCCATGTACGACGTTCACAAGGCCGATTGGCAGGCCCATCGCCTCGACGAGTTCTCTAACCGCCTGACCTGACCAGGGCCCATAGTGGGATGTCTTCACGACGACCCCGTTTCCAGCGAGGACGCCGGCGATCACGGGGCC
>NZ_JAWJBT010000925.1:0-259 GCF_046536035.1 Halomonas sp. SIMBA_159 | reverse complement strand
CTCGAACACCACGAACATCCGGTCCGCGCCGGGGAAATTGGCATTGATCTCGGCCGCGCTGCGGTTGTATTCCGAGTCCGGCCATAGGATCGGCGAGCCTGGCTGAGCATCGCCCACCTGCAGGTTCTCCACCGCATAGAAACCGGATCCCAGCAGGACGATGCCGCCGACCGCGATCGAGACATAGCGCGAGCGCGGCCCGACGGCGACATAGGCGCAGGCCTCGAGCAGCCGGTGCATGGCGGGATAGAGGTCCACC
>NZ_JAWJBT010000924.1:0-259 GCF_046536035.1 Halomonas sp. SIMBA_159 | reverse complement strand
CTTGATTTTTGAAGCCATTTCCAGTGACATCCCTCTCAAGATCAGCTCTTGCTTTTTGTGCATCAAACATTTGTGACGGCTTAACTTTTTTGGCGTTATTCGCATACCGATTAAACATTGCGTTTATTGTCATTCGCTCTATTTCATCAATTTCACGCAGCTTGGCCGCTTTGAGCTTGCGCTTGTACTCGTTTGGAGTCCATGACATGATAAGATCGTTGTCATAGACACCCATCCAACGAGCTGCATCTTCAATTAC
>NZ_JAWJBT010000923.1:0-259 GCF_046536035.1 Halomonas sp. SIMBA_159 | reverse complement strand
AAATTGTCACTGAACTGGAAAAGGCTGAACTGCCGAAAGGTGTTGTACAGTCAGTGAGCACTAACGAACTTGACGTGTTAGTACGCCATGCTGGTGTTGCCGGTGTGGTGTTTGCAGGAAAACGCGAGACAGCCCTGGCGCTGTCCCGTGATTTAGCCGCCCGTGACGGGCTGCTGGGTCAGCTGATTTCAGAGTCGGATTTTGAATCTTATCCTGTGATTGGCAGCCCGACTTATTCGCTGCGTTTCGTAACTGAAAG
>NZ_JAWJBT010000922.1:0-259 GCF_046536035.1 Halomonas sp. SIMBA_159 | reverse complement strand
GATGTCCACGACTGGCTTTATATCGAAGATTTTTGGCGAGCTGCCGATACAGTCTTCCACCTAGGAGACGCTGGTGAGACCTATCTCGCGGGAGGCAATGCACCGCTCAAGACGCTCGAGATCGTGGAACAAATCTGCGAGTCGCTCGACCGTCATTTCCCGGGAAATGAAAGCTATCAAAACCGCATCCGCTTTGTGGAACCAGCAGGCGGGGCCAAGGCACCTCATCGATTTGCAGTTTCTGCAGATAAATTGAAAC
>NZ_JAWJBT010000921.1:0-259 GCF_046536035.1 Halomonas sp. SIMBA_159 | reverse complement strand
AGAACGTTTAAACGACCTTCCAAATCAAATCTACTAGGGTACATCATCAAGTGGAAATCTTCATAATCCGTTATCTCCTCATAAAAAGAAGTCCATCTGTCTTTATATTCTTCTATCTCATGTTCATTTCTAGATGGAATGGAACTACTCTTTATTCGATAATACGCCCAAACGTCTCCCGTTCTCGTCAAGATCATGTTGTTTAATAGGGTTTTCATTGGTGTTTTCAGACTCACCATTCTTTCGCACCACCTTTACT
>NZ_JAWJBT010000920.1:0-259 GCF_046536035.1 Halomonas sp. SIMBA_159 | reverse complement strand
CTCGAGCGTCAGGCTCTCGCCGATCAGCCGGCGCAGAAGGTTGGAGAGCTCGGCCAGCACGTCGGTCACCGACAGGACCCGGGGCTGGAGCGTCTGCTGGCGCGAGAACGCCAGGAGCTGGCGCACCAGATTCGCCGCCCGGTTGGCGTTCTGCTTGATCTGCATGATGTCGGCGAAGGACGGGTCGCCCGGCTTGTGGCGCAGCAGCAGCAGATCGCAGAACCCGATCATCGCCGTGAGCAGGTTGTTGAAGTCGTGC
>NZ_JAWJBT010000919.1:0-259 GCF_046536035.1 Halomonas sp. SIMBA_159 | reverse complement strand
ATGCTGGAGTCACAAGGCATTGAAATTATTCAGGGATATGATCCTTCACAGCTAGAGCCCGCACCGGATTTGGTGGTGATTGGCAATGCCATGAGCCGGGGCAACCCATGCGTTGAGTATGTGCTGAATAAAAACCTGCGTTATACCTCAGGCCCGCAATGGTTACAGGAATTTTTGTTACATGACCGCTGGGTACTGGCGGTGGCGGGTACCCATGGTAAGACCACGACAGCCAGTATGCTGACCTGGATTCTGGAAG
>NZ_JAWJBT010000918.1:0-259 GCF_046536035.1 Halomonas sp. SIMBA_159 | reverse complement strand
AAAGATTGGCCGGAAGAGCAGGGCAACCCCAGCTGCGGCCTAAATAACCATGGCGTCGAATAAAATCTTCAGACGCATAGGGAGCGCCGTGAACAACAATATAACGGCGACGCGCATTGTCATTGAGGCCTTTTGTCAGCCCGTCAAGACGCAGTGAATAGCCATTGCCCCCGAAGTAGGTGGTATCTGTCAGAAAGGTACCCAGCGAGGTTTGGCGCGAATTGACGATATTCGAAAAGTGCTTTGCAACCACACCGCC
>NZ_JAWJBT010000917.1:0-259 GCF_046536035.1 Halomonas sp. SIMBA_159 | reverse complement strand
AGTCTTCCTGTCTCTCCTGCACAAGAGTTAATTACTTTTGTCAAAGATCGCCCCGGACATGATCGTCGTTATGCCATTGATGCCACGAAAATTAAGCAAGAATTAGGCTGGCAACCGTCTGTAACCGTGGAAGAAGGATTGCGGGAGACGGTGAACTGGTATTTAGAAAACCGCCACTGGTGGGAACCTTTGTTATCAGAGGAATATCAAGCCTATTATCAACAGGTCTATCAAGTTTCGCCTTAATTTAGATTGATCA
>NZ_JAWJBT010000916.1:0-259 GCF_046536035.1 Halomonas sp. SIMBA_159 | reverse complement strand
CATCAGTTCGAGTTCGCTGCGCCGCGGCTCTTCCGCGACGGCCTGTTGCGCTTCGAGCAGCCGCGTCATGCCCGCCAGGTTCGGCGACTTTTGCATCTGCGAACGTGCGAGCGCGTGCGCCGCATCTGGCCCGCGCAGCGATGCGACGTGCTGGTACGCGACGTCGAGCAGATCATTGCTCGGATAGCGGTCGACCCACGTGGTGAGCAGATCGGCGCCTTCCTGCGCGCGGCCGAGCGCTTCGTACGCCTTCATCAGC
>NZ_JAWJBT010000915.1:0-259 GCF_046536035.1 Halomonas sp. SIMBA_159 | reverse complement strand
TGAATTAACTACAAAGACACAAAGGACACGAAGAGTTTTGAGGCTTAAGTTGGAGTGTTTGATTATTTTTTGCTAAGAATAGTCGCTTTTTTCTTTGATTTTATTGATTCATGCTATCATATTTTAACGATATAGGATTAAGGACGAATCAAGATTTATGCACCGTATTGCAGCTACTCCTGGCGGTTGGAATCCTGAAACAGAAGGGGTTGTTTTTATTGAACAAAATCCGGCACCGATTGTTATTTTAACCGCAGCA
>NZ_JAWJBT010000914.1:0-259 GCF_046536035.1 Halomonas sp. SIMBA_159 | reverse complement strand
ACGTCGACCAGGTGGCCGGCATCGTCGGCGCGCTATGTTCCGGCGCCGCGATCGCCGCAGCGAACTCGGTGGCTATTCCGGCCGATGTGGTGATGATCTCGCCCTCGGCGACGTCGCCGGAAATCACCAATCTGGACGACAACGACACCTTCTTCCGCGTCGCCCCGTCGGACGCCTATCAGGGCCAGGTCCTGGCCGATTATGTGTTGGACAATGGCTTTGACCGGGTGGCGCTGACCTACATCAACAACGATTACGG
>NZ_JAWJBT010000913.1:0-259 GCF_046536035.1 Halomonas sp. SIMBA_159 | reverse complement strand
ATTATTGATTACCTGCTGTTTGCTAAGAAATACATCTCTGAATGCGAGGAAAAATACGGTGATGTGGAGGTCGAAAAATTACTCGACTCCTGCCATGCACTGATGAACTATGGCGTCGATCGCTACAAGCGGCCGCAAAAAATCTCGCTGGTTGAAGAAACCGCCCGTCAGAAAGCACGGGAAGACTACCTGCAAACGCAAGTGAATGCTCTGTGGCGCACGATTCCCGCGCAAGCGGAAAAGGATTTCCATGACGAAG
>NZ_JAWJBT010000912.1:0-259 GCF_046536035.1 Halomonas sp. SIMBA_159 | reverse complement strand
GCCGACCGGTCCCGGCGGCGCACCGATCATTCCGGGGCTGGGGGGATGCGGCACCGCCAACCTGCCCAACCCGCAGATCCAGTGGCCGGATTCGCCGCTGGGGCCGCTACCAGCGTTCGATCGCGCCGGCTTCCGCAGCTTCATTTCCACGGCGCCCAGCCCGGATCAGTTCCGCAGCCGCTATCCGGGGATCACGCTGGTGATGCCGGGTACGCCGACAACGATGGAGCTACGCTACAACTACAGCCGCTTCTTCGCC
>NZ_JAWJBT010000911.1:0-259 GCF_046536035.1 Halomonas sp. SIMBA_159 | reverse complement strand
ATGAGTTAGTGAACAATCCCAATGTCAGAAAAGCTAAAGGAAGTGCTCGGAAGCTTCTTGAGAAACTGGCCATCCTTAGATATGAATCAGGGTATCCATACATTATGTTCCAGGATAACGTAAACAAGGTTCATGCGAATAACCAAATATCGCAGGTTAAATTTTCCAATCTTTGCAGCGAGGTGATTCAGTCCTCTAAAGTGTCAAAGTATACTGACTACGACCAAGAAGATGAAATCGGCCTCGATATTTCATTTAA
>NZ_JAWJBT010000910.1:0-259 GCF_046536035.1 Halomonas sp. SIMBA_159 | reverse complement strand
AAGACGACATTCTCGCGACTAATACACATGCCGATTTTCTACCCGGCGTCCTTTCCTACGCGCACGTTCTTTCGTTGATGGCCGGAGCCGAGCCGAACGACAGATTCGATGGACGCGCGCGCCGTCCTCAAAACGAGGAAATCTCGATTCCGCTTTCCGAAGTCATCAAGAAATGCAACGCGATAGCGGGCCACTCGCGTCCACATGTGATGGCAATGCTCAAGCGCATGGAGAAGCTCAATCTCATATCCATCGAAGG
>NZ_JAWJBT010000909.1:0-260 GCF_046536035.1 Halomonas sp. SIMBA_159 | reverse complement strand
CCTGCCCAACGCGCGCAATCCGCTGAAGGCGATGGGCCGCGGCCGGGCAAGGGGCGGCGCCGGTGACAAGGCGGCCGGGAAGGCGACCGGGAAGGCGGCCGAATGATCGGCGTCTCGGACATCCACGTCACCTTCGGCGCCGGCACGCCGCTGGAGACCAAGGCGCTCGACGGCGTCGACCTGGAGATCCCTCAAGGCAGCTACATCGCCATCCTGGGCGAATCGGGTAGTGGCAAGTCGACACTGCTCAACATCCTTGG
>NZ_JAWJBT010000908.1:0-260 GCF_046536035.1 Halomonas sp. SIMBA_159 | reverse complement strand
GCATCGTATAGAAATTTATGGCTTAAAACTTCTTGAGTAAGTTAATTCCATATTAAATTTTTAGCGAAGGAAAAATTTAATTCCTAATGAAAACCGATTCTATCTTTTACCGCCTCTTCCAAATCCGACCCCAAATCTTATTTGAACTGCTATCTAATAGCTCTGAACGGGTTACTAATTATGAATTTACTTCTGTAGAAGTCAAACAACTCGCCTTTCGTATTGATGGGGTATTTCTTCCGAAAAATGGAGAACCCAAC
>NZ_JAWJBT010000907.1:0-260 GCF_046536035.1 Halomonas sp. SIMBA_159 | reverse complement strand
GGCCTGGCAGCGCAGCTGATTAGCGGCAGTTGGATCTGGAAGCTGGAAAGTATTTATCGTAAAACCCGGCAGCAAGATTTTGTTGCGGCTACAGCTGGCTTTGCATATACCCAGGTTGGCCTGTTTGACAGTAACTGGGATTTGGGCTGGCTTGCTGAATATCAATACGATAGCAGGGATGAACAAGCATCACAGCCCGGGCAGAACGATATATTTATCGGCACCCGCTTTGTCGCCAATGATGCTGCAGGCAGCGAGAT
>NZ_JAWJBT010000906.1:0-260 GCF_046536035.1 Halomonas sp. SIMBA_159 | reverse complement strand
AGCACGGCGGCGATCAACAGCACGGCGCCACCGGGCACGCGGCTCTCGGCCGCCGGTGCCGGGAAGTTCAATTCCGTCTGCCGGTCCAGCCCGGCCACCTCGTCCTTGAAGCGGCGGACCATCTCCTCGGTGTCGAGGTTCAGGAACTCGGCGTAGGTACGGATGAAGCCGACGGCGTAGACCGAGCCGGGCAGGTCGTCGAAGCGCCCGTCCTCGATCGCCTCCAGATAGCGCAGGCGAATGCGCAGGGTCGTCGCCAC
>NZ_JAWJBT010000905.1:0-260 GCF_046536035.1 Halomonas sp. SIMBA_159 | reverse complement strand
ACCCTTTACGTTCAATCAAGGCGTTAAGCAGTGCCGGAGTGTAGGGAGCATTACCAATAGCGACACTGAGATTGCGTAGCCACTTGAGATGGCCGATGCGCCGAATGGGCGAGCCTTCGGTGTTTTTCAAGAACGTGGCTTCGTCCCAGTTGAATAATGTCAGCAGATCTTGCTGATAGAGTTGCGGCCGGCAGTGGTAATCCTGTTCATCCGTGATCGCCGACTCCCGGTTGTAGGGGCACACCAGTTGGCAGTCATCG
>NZ_JAWJBT010000904.1:0-260 GCF_046536035.1 Halomonas sp. SIMBA_159 | reverse complement strand
GCACGGTTCCAGCCTGCTTCGCCGGCGCCGTGCCAGTTTAGCGGAAACAACACCAGTACCGATGCTATCTGTGCCGACAGCGAATCAATCAGATCAAAGCTCTGAAATACCAGAAACGACAGGGTTGCCACCGTTGTTGCCAGGATCACTTCATGGCGTTGGTTGCTCAGCGGTTTAGCCGGCATCTGGCGAGCAGCGCGCGGTGAGGTATCCGGAAACAAGGTATACATCAAAATGGTAACAAACAACGTAAAGACACC
>NZ_JAWJBT010000903.1:0-260 GCF_046536035.1 Halomonas sp. SIMBA_159 | reverse complement strand
CCTGAGTCATGTTGCGACGTGCTTTTTCCATTGCCTTTTGAATAGCAGCAGGAACTTCACGTGCTTTACCATAACCAAAACCAACGCGACCATTACCGTCACCAACTACGGTCAAAGCGGTGAAAGAGAAAATCCGACCACCTTTAACAACTTTTGACACGCGGTTTACTGCAACAAGCTTCTCTTGTAAATCAGATTGTTGTTTAGTTTCTTCGTTAGCCATGAGCTACTCCTAGAACTGAAGACCGGCTTCACGCGCC
>NZ_JAWJBT010000902.1:0-260 GCF_046536035.1 Halomonas sp. SIMBA_159 | reverse complement strand
CGGTCTTTTTCGAATTTGCCCCGCACTAATGCCGTCGCCATGCGGACAAAAGCCGGCAGCGCTGCATTCTCCTCGATATACAAATGGAGCAGCCCATCGTCAGTCAAAGCTTCTGGCGCCAGTTTTTCAAAGCCGCCCACCGAGTTGGTCAATGCCACCAGCACGAGCTTGGCTTCCCCTTCCCAAGTGCCATGGTCGTGTTCGATGACGAATGTAGTGACCTCATCGGAAGCGACAGCTTTGACGCCTTCAACAAAATA
>NZ_JAWJBT010000901.1:0-260 GCF_046536035.1 Halomonas sp. SIMBA_159 | reverse complement strand
AAAAGATTTTCTGTGGTTGTTTGCGGATCAGGGGCTGACATGATTGCTCTGACGACAGCAACCCCATTGGCTTGTGCTTCGATTACATCTTGAATATTATCAGCATTAATGCCGCCAATGGCAAACCAAGGAATAGGACAATGTTTGGCTGCATAACGGACGTAATCCAGTCCTGCGGGGGCTTTTCCGGGTTTCGTTGGCGTTTTATAAACCGGTCCAACGCCGACATAATCTGCTCCTTGCGCGATCGCGCTTGACAT
>NZ_JAWJBT010000900.1:0-260 GCF_046536035.1 Halomonas sp. SIMBA_159 | reverse complement strand
AATCAAACCAGCACACGCTTCTGTAAGGACTGTTTCAAAAGATTATCTGAGTTTAATCAATACGTTAAGCAGGAGGGATACTGAATGACGAGCGTAAAAACTGAATTAAATAGGCTCATAGAAATCACTGAGAAAGTATCGCCTAAAGTATTTATTAATCACAATAATGAGTTGATCTTAGTTCCAACCAAAAACATATATTTTAGATTAGAGGATGTTAAAACAAACCTTGATTTAAAATGTAAGGTTTTAGCTTGGCT
>NZ_JAWJBT010000899.1:0-260 GCF_046536035.1 Halomonas sp. SIMBA_159 | reverse complement strand
ACAACCACTGGGGCGAGCTGGCCGTCGCAAGCTGAAGAAGCTGTTTCAGGAGTATGGGGTGCCCAGCTGGCGCCGGCGCCAGACACCCTTGCTGTTTTATGGCGACAAACTGGCCGCGGTGGCGGGCTTATTTGTGGTCGAAGGCTTTGAAGGTAATGAATGCGAGTTAGTCTGGAAGTGTGATCACCTACACTGACACCGGGGTCAGGAATGTAGATAGTCAGGCAGTGTTTGAATGTCGATATAAGTAAAATAATGAG
>NZ_JAWJBT010000898.1:0-260 GCF_046536035.1 Halomonas sp. SIMBA_159 | reverse complement strand
CTGGGCGCCAATTTCGATATCCTGACGACGTCGTCCGGGCGCGTCTGCGTGGCCTTCAGCGCGCCTGTCAGGCGCGAGATCATGTTGACCGCGCTGCGTGAGGCGAACGACAGCCGGTTCGACGAATCCTCGTTCCTGGCGGAGATGGAGACCATCGAAGCCCAGGGGTTCGAGATACGGCGCAGCTACGTGGCCGAGGGCGTCTACAATGTCAGCTTCCCGGTGATCGGCCCGTCAGGCCATCTGGTGGCGGCTCTGAC
>NZ_JAWJBT010000897.1:0-260 GCF_046536035.1 Halomonas sp. SIMBA_159 | reverse complement strand
AAAATTAACTCACGCTGTCCGCGTCCAACGGGGATCAGGGCATCAATCACTTTAATCCCGGTTTGCAAAGGGACAGTCACAGCAGCCCGGTCCATGATATGCGGTGCGGGCTGTTCAACCGGCAAACGGGCTCCGGTCAGCAGTTCACCCCGATGATCAAGGGGTCTGCCGGTCGGATCAATGATCCGGCCAAGCAGACGCTCACCCACAGGCACATCGACCACATGGCCACAGCGCTCAACCGGATCACCCGCCTGAAG
>NZ_JAWJBT010000896.1:0-260 GCF_046536035.1 Halomonas sp. SIMBA_159 | reverse complement strand
CTGATGGCAAGTTATGATGACGGCGTCAATGTGGGGTTCTGGGATGGCTACAGACAAAAACGTGGCCTGGCATGGAAACAACAGCTGGAAGTCCTGCCCTTACCAGAACACAAGGCATTTACCGGGCGTCTGTTAAAACAGCAAAATGTCGATCCGCAATGGGAAGCGCATCAGGCACCTGCGTCTATGATTGCGGAAGTCACCCGCCAGGTTAACCTGATGCATAATGTGTCTGCCACAGATGAGGCGCAAACACTGCC
>NZ_JAWJBT010000895.1:0-260 GCF_046536035.1 Halomonas sp. SIMBA_159 | reverse complement strand
AAGGAGGAACAGACGTGGCACAGCAAGTTTTCCCCGGACGTTTCACAACGGAAAATTCGGGTGATATTGTCGTTTTCATCATTGGCATGCGCTTCAACAACCGGTTGGCAGTGAACAAATGGTTTCCGGTCTTCAGTGCGATGCCCGGCATGATCAAGGAACTCTATACGCATAAGGAAGAACTCGGATTTTTGTCGATGGAAAGCTATTTTGGATTGCGCACCACAACGATGATCCAGTATTGGCGCTCGACCGACGAC
>NZ_JAWJBT010000894.1:0-260 GCF_046536035.1 Halomonas sp. SIMBA_159 | reverse complement strand
AACCAGACCCGGAAGATGACCGACAACATCGCCAGCCAGCTCGCCGCGGTGAAGCAGGCTTCGCAGTCGGCCGTCGACGGGACCCGCACGATCGTGGGCGAGGTCGAGACGATCAACGAGACCACCGGGGCGATTGCGGCTTCCGTGGAGGAGCAGACTGCGACAACCTCCGAGATCAGCCGCAGCGCGACCGAGGCGGCCAAGGGGACGGACGCCGTCTCCGGCAACCTCGGCAGCGTCAAGGAGGCCGCCGGCCATAC
>NZ_JAWJBT010000893.1:0-260 GCF_046536035.1 Halomonas sp. SIMBA_159 | reverse complement strand
AAGGTATTCTTTGCCTTTTTCATCGACGAGTGACAAATCGTTGGATGATTTTGTGTTGATAGCCAGGGCAACGCCATCGGTGATCATACCTGCAAATTCCACACGCATTTTCTGGCTCAATCCTGTTTTTGCCAGCATGACAGAAAAGAGGAGATCACCCGGAACGCAAAAGCGTTTGTTATCGGCATCGTGGATTGGGTTGAAATCGCCAGCGACTTTTTTGGCAAAATGGCTGGCTTGTTCGCGGGTAAATGTATAAG
>NZ_JAWJBT010000892.1:0-260 GCF_046536035.1 Halomonas sp. SIMBA_159 | reverse complement strand
CATGCCACCAGCGATAACGTCATATGGCCATTTTCACGCAGGGTCATGACCAAATCCGCTTCCGCTTCGGTATCAAATGTGTGTCGCAGCAAGGCATCGATAGTCAGAATGTCCGCCGGCACTTCAGTTCGAATCAGCATAGTTATCCTCGAAGAGACAGTCGTCAGCCCGTCATTGAATGTGGCGGGTATCCGCCACATTTAGCCGGCCCTATTTTGCGGCCAGGCCAGTGTGATAACAACCTCTTTCTCGCCAGACAC
>NZ_JAWJBT010000891.1:0-260 GCF_046536035.1 Halomonas sp. SIMBA_159 | reverse complement strand
CTCGATTTTCAGCCTTTGGCAAAGCCGGTAAACGTTACTCAACCTGCTATGCTGGCGCAGAGCCAGCAACTGGCTGATATTTGCAAAGGTTTAACCCCGGCTGACTTATCTTCGCTAATGCACATCAGTGATAAGCTGGCAGGCTTAAACGCAGCGCGTTTTGCACAGTGGCAGCTGCCTTTTACCGAACAAAACGCTAAAGCTGCATTATTCGCTTTTAATGGCGATGTGTATCAGGGGCTGGATGCGGCCAGCTTAAC
>NZ_JAWJBT010000890.1:0-260 GCF_046536035.1 Halomonas sp. SIMBA_159 | reverse complement strand
CGAGATGTCCCGCTGCTTCATTTTCCGAAATGATGGCCAGTGGCTCGCCGCGCATTTCATAGCCGTCGCAGAATGGACAGCTGAATAGGCTGGTTCCGTAGAACTCTGGGAGTCTTGGGATATCCGGTAAAGTTTCCGTGAAGCCGGTCGCAAGGATTAGTTTTTTTGCATGAAATACTGACCCGCCTTCTGTTTTGATACGGAAAAACTCCATTTCTTTTTCGGCTGAAATGACGCGGCTAGCCTCGATCCGGACATCC
>NZ_JAWJBT010000889.1:0-260 GCF_046536035.1 Halomonas sp. SIMBA_159 | reverse complement strand
GGTCAGGGAAGTAATGGCGGCGGTTTCCAGCGCTTCCTCGACATCCATCTCCGGCAGCAAATCGCACAACCGCGAGGCCAGCATGGTCTTGCCGGTACCGGGCGGGCCGACAAACAACAAATTGTGACCGCCTGCCGCGGCGATCTCCAGCGCCCTTTTGCCCTGCTGCTGACCTATGATGTCCTGCATGTCGCGGCCATTGACCATCGGCACTGCCTGACCGGGCGCGCGACAATGCAGCGACAGCGCTTCCTGACCAC
>NZ_JAWJBT010000888.1:0-261 GCF_046536035.1 Halomonas sp. SIMBA_159 | reverse complement strand
CGTGGCAGGGGAAGCAGAAGGTGTCGTAGACCTGCCGGCCGTGGCGGACGAAGTCCTCGTCCACGTCGATCGACTCGGGCATGCCCTCGAAGTAGTTGGGGGCGGTGGTCGGGTTGTCCGCGTCGCCGGTCTCGACCGGCACCGTGCGGAGCTCGCCATCGGTCTCGAAGCCGCGGTAGAAGTGGTCGTCGAGGCGGAGCTCGCCGCGGGCGACGGTCCCGGGCGCCTCGGGCCGCATCGACCGGTTGTCGGCGAAGACGG
>NZ_JAWJBT010000887.1:0-261 GCF_046536035.1 Halomonas sp. SIMBA_159 | reverse complement strand
GGGTCAGACCTGGTCAAACTTTATGGATGTTGCCTCATTGCCGGACACACTGGACTTCGTGGGTAACCCTGATGCAGCTATCTTTATCCGCCAGGCACAGGTGCGGTACACCCATGGCAACTTTGCATTTGCCGTTGAGAATCCTGAATCGACACTAACACATTTTTTCGGCGGTGCCCGTATTACCACAGACGACAACGCTACGCCTGACTTCACAGCCAGCTTTAGCCTGCAAACCGACATGGGTTTTGTGAAGGTGGC
>NZ_JAWJBT010000886.1:0-261 GCF_046536035.1 Halomonas sp. SIMBA_159 | reverse complement strand
GGCAAAATCAAGTTTCCGATCAAACAGAGGTGAATTATGTTTGTGAGTTAAAAATTGATGGTAATGCCCTCGCTTTAACCTATGAAAATGGCATCTTAGTCCGTGGGGTAACCCGTGGCGATGGAGAAACCGGAGAAGAGATTACCAATAATGTCCGAACCATTCGCACTATTCCCTTACGATTAGATTTAGACAATCCCCCAGCACGAGTGGAGGTGAGAGGAGAAGCCTTTCTGCCTTGGAAAACCTTTGAAACGATCA
>NZ_JAWJBT010000885.1:0-261 GCF_046536035.1 Halomonas sp. SIMBA_159 | reverse complement strand
CACGCCCGATGTCGATGCCGATGGGGAGGAGCAGCACCTGCGGCGCGCGCTGAGCAACCGCCACATCCAGCTGCTCGCGATCGGCGGCGCGATCGGAACCGGCCTGTTCATGGGCAGCGGCAAGACGATCTCGGTGGCGGGACCATCGGTGATCTTCGTCTACATGATCATCGGCTTCATGCTGTTCTTCGTCATGCGGGCGATGGGCGAACTGCTGCTGTCGAACCTCAAGTACAAGTCGTTCAGCGACTTCGCGAGCGA
>NZ_JAWJBT010000884.1:0-261 GCF_046536035.1 Halomonas sp. SIMBA_159 | reverse complement strand
CTCGCAATAAGGAAGTTCGCAGAAAAGAGAGAAAGTACATTTTGGACTCGGAAGTCATTGGTTAATTTAGGTCAGTTAAAAGAGAATGGAAAACGTGATTTTATTGAGAGGAATTGCCGAGCGCGATAATGGTTGCCCATGCATGAAAAATAGAATCATGGGACAAGATAAGGTAGTGTTAAGCACCACCGCCTCCACCACCACCGCCTCCACCACCAGCACCGCCACCACCACCGCCTCCTCCTCCGCCAGCACCGCCTC
>NZ_JAWJBT010000883.1:0-261 GCF_046536035.1 Halomonas sp. SIMBA_159 | reverse complement strand
GGCCTACCTCGTCAAGGCGCACAACCTGCTAGGACCGCTCGCGGTTCTTTTCCTTGTGGTGGCGCGTTTCCGCTGGTGGGCTTACCTGCCGGTTTTTGCTTTTCTGGCCTTTCGGTTCTATTTGGGCAGCCGCTGGGGCGTAGCTGTGGTTGGCGCTATGCTGCTGCTCGTGCAACTGCATTTCGTCGGCCGGTCTTGGCCGCAACTGCGTCATCTCGCCTTTCTGCTGCCGCTGTTCGTGCTGTTCCACCTGGTTGGACA
>NZ_JAWJBT010000882.1:0-261 GCF_046536035.1 Halomonas sp. SIMBA_159 | reverse complement strand
AATAGACGTTTAAGCCCCCATTTTGGGGGAATTTTCTTCTTTTAAAATTGGGTGCAATAAAAATTAAATGAATGGTTGAAAATTCGGCTTACGATTGGATTGAAAAGTCCCTGTCCACAATTGAAAAAGCGGGTTGGTATCGTACGGTTAAAAGAATTGAGAGTGCGCCTGGAGCAGTGATTAAACTCGATGGACAATCATTAATTAATTTTGCCAGTAATGATTATTTAGGATTAGCAGGAGATCCACGATTAAAAGAGG
>NZ_JAWJBT010000881.1:0-261 GCF_046536035.1 Halomonas sp. SIMBA_159 | reverse complement strand
CGGGTTTTTTCTTTGCGCTTATGGATCGGAAATGTGAAGAGTGGAGATTGCGCTCCAAAGGGTATACTTGGGGCCCGCAGGATGCGAATCATGTATCTGACACGACAGGATGTCGCCATTTCGAAGATGGATAATAGAGCCGTGAGTGGAAGAGATTACGCTGCAAGGGGCACGCTTGCCGAGGGGCGGGTGTTGAGCCAATGTGCCAAAATGCGCGGCACATTTGTCTCGCCAGCCCGCGCGGTCCCTCCGGCGTCGGCC
>NZ_JAWJBT010000880.1:0-261 GCF_046536035.1 Halomonas sp. SIMBA_159 | reverse complement strand
AGCAGGATCAGCGCGCCGAAATTGGCGAAGAGCAGCGGCCTGACCCGCCGGAACAGCCCGGCGATCAGCGCGGCGTCGACCTCTCTCGGATCGAGCGCCGCACCGGGACCGGACGCTCGGCCGACGACGGAATCGCTCACGGAACGGACGCCCTCTTCGCGACGACGGGGATCGGGGACACGGCGGTCGATCCCTGATAGCCCGTCCGGGCGAACAGAGCCTTAACGCGCCACGAATTTCGACAGCAGGCGCAGATACTCG
>NZ_JAWJBT010000879.1:0-261 GCF_046536035.1 Halomonas sp. SIMBA_159 | reverse complement strand
CCCGTGACATCCTGAAGAGTGCGATTGGCCGTGGCCCGGTACACGGTATCGTGTCAGGTTCGATTGTGACCATACTGGTACAGTCGTCCTCTACGACAACCAGTTTGATGGTGCCTCTGGTCGGTACCGGAGTGCTGAAAGTACGCGATGTGTATCCGTTTACGCTGGGAGCCAACATAGGCACCTGTATTACTGCACTGCTGGCTGCAACGGCTATTTCCGGCGACCATGCCGTGTTTGCCCTGCAAATTGCGCTGGTGC
>NZ_JAWJBT010000878.1:0-261 GCF_046536035.1 Halomonas sp. SIMBA_159 | reverse complement strand
ATCATTTTCGCCTTCCAGCAAGGGGCTGAATCGCCGGTTCTGCCAGAAAAGGCCGCTTTGGTACTGGATATTGACGGCCCGATTGTTGAGCAGCGATCCTACGTCAATCCCTTCGATCAATTTGTCGACAGCGCCATGGGCCAGGTGCCGGTTCAGGAAAATATCCTGTTTGACATTGTCGACACCATCCGCGCTGCCGCCAAGGACGACAGGATCACCGGCCTTATCCTGAATCTGAAAAGCATGCCAGAGACCAACCTG
>NZ_JAWJBT010000877.1:0-261 GCF_046536035.1 Halomonas sp. SIMBA_159 | reverse complement strand
CAGTACACCAGCCGGACGCCCCGCGCGGCCATAACTTTCAGATCCGTCCGTTCGGACGGAATATGGCAATCGCTCATTCCGGCGGCCCGTTAGCCCGCGAGCTGGAACGGGCCGGCCCGGACGCCATGACCGCTTTCGCGCTCGATCAGCTGGTCTCGATGTTCGGGAGTGACGTCCGTCGCCGCGCCTCGGCGAGCGCGTCCACCGCGTGGGGTCGCGATCCCTGGATCCAGGGCGGCTACAGCGTGTGCCGCCCGGGCC
>NZ_JAWJBT010000876.1:0-261 GCF_046536035.1 Halomonas sp. SIMBA_159 | reverse complement strand
GAGGAACGGCTGCGCGGTGCGCGTGAATGTCGGGAAGTTCGCGCTGGGGTTGACGTCGGCCACCTTGGTCCACGAGGAACCGTCGTTGGTGCTGCGGTGGATCGGGTAGACCTGCACGCCGCTCTGGAGCACCAGCTGGTCGAACGTCACGAGCTGCGTGCCGTTGTTCGATCCATTGTTCTTCAGGACGATGACCTTGGCGTACGTCGTGCCCGCGGGCGTGCCCCCTTCAGGGTTGAAGGACGATCCGGCCGCTGGCGA
>NZ_JAWJBT010000875.1:0-261 GCF_046536035.1 Halomonas sp. SIMBA_159 | reverse complement strand
ATCGCCGACCCTCCGTTCGGAAGATGCCCGACAGCAGTCGCAGCATCGGCAGGATCAAGGCGATGGTGAGGATCAGCGCGACGACACCCAGAGCAGATGCCATACCGAAGTCGAAACCGTTGAAAGCCTTGAGATAGATGTAATAGGTGATGTTCGTGGTGCCGTACGCGGGCCCACCGGCAGTCAGCATGGCGATCTCGCCGAACGTCTGGATGAGGTTCATCG
Organism: Halomonas sp. SIMBA_159; assembly: GCF_046536035.1. Taxonomy (NCBI): domain Bacteria; kingdom Pseudomonadati; phylum Pseudomonadota; class Gammaproteobacteria; order Oceanospirillales; family Halomonadaceae; genus Halomonas; species Halomonas sp. SIMBA_159. The sequence continues at coordinate 36 of NZ_JAWJBT010000875.1, read as the reverse complement.
CCAGCAGCAGGGCCGCGAGCTCGATGAACGGACGCA
>NZ_JAWJBT010000874.1:0-261 GCF_046536035.1 Halomonas sp. SIMBA_159 | reverse complement strand
GGCGACACGCCCGCCCAAGGGAACGAGTTGCGAGACTATGGCGTCGGGGCACAAATTCTGCTGGACCTTGGCGTCAAGGATATGGTCCTGCTGTCGAACAGCCAGCGTACGGTTGTCGGGCTGGAAGAGGGATACGGCCTCCGGATCGTCGATCAACGTCCGATCCCACACGAAGGTGCTGGTACGGACGGACAGGACTGATTTCGGGTCCGGACTCTGAAACAATACCCGCAGGGGATGGGAAAAGATGAGTGACGGCCA
>NZ_JAWJBT010000873.1:0-261 GCF_046536035.1 Halomonas sp. SIMBA_159 | reverse complement strand
CCACACTGAAACAGCTACGCCCCGGCGCCACCACCGATGACTGGTTTAGTGTCTACCTGGATTACGGCCATTTTGGCGTAACCCTTGGTGCCTCTATGTTAAGCGCCGCGCCCTCGCCGCGTTTTACCTTACAGTGCCATCAGGGCAGCTGGCAAAAATTTGGCCTGGATGTGCAGGAAGACCAGCTAAAACAGGGTTTAACGCCATTAAGTAACGGCTGGGGTCAGGATCCACGGCCAGCCATGCTGTACCGAACCGGTA
>NZ_JAWJBT010000872.1:0-261 GCF_046536035.1 Halomonas sp. SIMBA_159 | reverse complement strand
CCAGCGGTGCCGCGGTCGGCGCCTCGTGCAGCCCCGCGCGCAAGCGCAGCGGCGCCGGTTCAGCATGTAAGCGCTGCTCCCGCGCCTTCGGCAGCAGCCGCGCCGGCAACCGCGCCTGCAGCACCGAAAGCCGCTCCCGCGCCGCGTGCGCCTGCCAAGGCTGCGGCCGTCGCCAGCGCAGGCAGCGATCAGGACTGGGAAACGTTCTGACCGGACGTCCAAGGTAGTGGCCTGTACGCCGCTCGGGCCGCCGGAACGTGC
>NZ_JAWJBT010000871.1:0-261 GCF_046536035.1 Halomonas sp. SIMBA_159 | reverse complement strand
GTCGGTTGGCACCAATACCGGGCATTGCAACAGTAACCGGCCAGGCTCCGCCAGCCAGCTGTCCAGACCCGTGCCCTGACATAAGCTCAGCTCAATGTTAAATTCCACATCGGTTAAAAGTCGGCTCAGTTCGGTCTCTACGGCCTGAGCCAGTTCAGGCAAATGCTGTTTAGCGGCCAAGCTGGCCTGACTAAAACGGCGCTGATCCAGCGTCAGCGCGAACGGCTGATAACTGCCAGCGGCATCGGCGGCGATAATAAC
>NZ_JAWJBT010000870.1:0-261 GCF_046536035.1 Halomonas sp. SIMBA_159 | reverse complement strand
AGGGCAACCACAGTAAACATCAGGGTGCATAGCATTTTTAATGCATTCGCCCGTACCAGGTCATAGCGTAAGGTACCCGCCAGTGCCGCCAGCAACACAAACCCCACTCCCGCCTGAACAAAACCGCCATAAAAGCCAGCCAGCCCTAATCCCCACCAGGAGCTGGGCGTATCTGCCACTTTTCTCGCCAGGCTGCCGGGCTCAGGTGCCACCACGGCAGGCTTGACCAAAATGATGAACGCCATCAGCAGCATGGTGCCC
>NZ_JAWJBT010000869.1:0-261 GCF_046536035.1 Halomonas sp. SIMBA_159 | reverse complement strand
CACAACATATCCTTTTCCTTGCCACATCATGACATTTTTGCCATGGACATCATGAGGAAATAAGCCTTGTTCTCGGGCATAATCTAACGCAGAATCAATATCTTTAATCACTTGTTTCGGAATTTTCAATCCTCGATTCACGCTATCGTAAAGGGTGACCCCTTGTAATCGTTTTAGGATCAAGCAATTCTCTTCGGCATAAAAACATTGGGAATAAGCGGGATGTTTTCCCAGACGTTGATAAACTTCCTTTTCTTCTTC
>NZ_JAWJBT010000868.1:0-261 GCF_046536035.1 Halomonas sp. SIMBA_159 | reverse complement strand
AACCTATCGCATCTTCGGCGTAAAGCCGGATGGCGAACCCTCCTACACCGACTTTCTTGCCGCCATCCATCCCGAGGATCGGGCCGCCGTCGAAGACGCGGTCCGTGCGGCATTGGAACGGAGGGCGCCGTATGCCTTGGATCACAGGATTGTGCTGCCTGACGGCAGCGAACGGATCGTCCACGAGCAGGCCGAGGTACGCTATGGCCCCGACGGAAACCCCGCGGAAATGGTTGGCATCGTTCAGGACGTCACCGACCG
>NZ_JAWJBT010000867.1:0-261 GCF_046536035.1 Halomonas sp. SIMBA_159 | reverse complement strand
GCCGGTCTCGCCTGCTAAAACTGGCGAAAAAACCGCAAAAACGGTTGATCCATCATACAGCGCAGCCGTGTCGGGCCAGCGGAGCTTGGGTTGCTCTCGGGGCTTGAAGCGCCAGCGTTCGTTTCTGGTTCCGACGATTTTGCAATGGTGGGTGAGGTGATCGAGGAGCGCTGCGGTCATCTTTGCGTTCCCGTTTGCCGCGCCGAATGCATGTCTGGGCGAAGCTCACGGCGAGGTGGGATTTTCCGGTCCCTGCGCCGC
>NZ_JAWJBT010000866.1:0-261 GCF_046536035.1 Halomonas sp. SIMBA_159 | reverse complement strand
AAGTGACGATTGGCGCACGTAACGATACCGATGTTGAGATTGTCAAAGGGCTTGAAGCGGGCGATGAAGTGGTGATTGGTGAGGCCAAACCAGGAGCTGCACAATGACGCCTTTGCTCGAATTAAAGGATATTCGTCGCAGCTATCCTGCCGGTGATGAGCAGGTTGAGGTGCTGAAGGGCATCACCCTCGATATTTATGCTGGTGAGATGGTGGCGATTGTTGGCGCTTCGGGTTCCGGTAAATCGACCCTGATGAATAT
>NZ_JAWJBT010000865.1:0-261 GCF_046536035.1 Halomonas sp. SIMBA_159 | reverse complement strand
GAACAGACCCACCCTCTAAGAACCACCTACCGTTTGCCGACGGCAGAGGTTCGGACACGGCTGAAACAGGGCAGACCTCTTATCATCGTGGCGATGAAGCAGACTGACCATCTGCATGCGTTGGGGGCAAGCCTTCGCGACAATGTTTTTAAAGAAGTTAAGGAGCTTGGTCGCCCGGTTCACATGCTCGTACATGACGAGGCGGCTGCCGAGGGCTCCATTCTCTCCGCCGCCGTTGAGTCTTCGCAGGCCCCCATGTTC
>NZ_JAWJBT010000864.1:0-261 GCF_046536035.1 Halomonas sp. SIMBA_159 | reverse complement strand
GCTACAGGAGAATATAGTGATGAAACTCCTTCTAATCTTGTAGCAAGCGAAGTCATTCATTTCAAGATCGGCAGCGGTACATATGGTGTTCCTCGTTGGATTGGTAACATCGTCAATATGTACGGTGCCCGTAAAGCTGAAGAACTGAACTATCTGTACTTTAAACAAGGGCGGCATGTGCCGGCTGCAATTACTGTAGAGAATGGAGTGCTATCTGAAGCATCATACGAACAGCTGCAAGAGTACATGAATGGCATCGAA
>NZ_JAWJBT010000863.1:0-261 GCF_046536035.1 Halomonas sp. SIMBA_159 | reverse complement strand
GAGGACAACCAGAGGAATGCGTTGGCAATATCTTGGGGTTTACCGGCGCGTCCGGTGAGGCTATCCAGGTGGGCGAGGGCATATTGGGCTTTTTCATCCAGACCGGCAGAAGCATAGCCTTCGGTGATGACCGTACCAATCAAAACGGTGTTGATGCGGACTTGCTTGGCAAAATAGTGGGCTAGACCCAGCATGAGGTGGTTCAGGGCTGCCTTAGCAGCGGAATAGGCAATAAAGTCAAAGGCGGGTAGCGTCCCTACC
>NZ_JAWJBT010000862.1:0-262 GCF_046536035.1 Halomonas sp. SIMBA_159 | reverse complement strand
AGTTTAAAACAACAGGTAGAAGAGCACTTTAATAATGTTAAACAATTGAGCTACGAGGAAATTTTAAAAATGGATTTGAATTCAGAAACTTTCAGAAGGGTAATGCTTAAAAATTCAAATGAAATCTACGATTAAACAGACTATAAAAACAAAGAATTAAGCTCACGGGTTGAACATGATTATAATATCGTAAATATTAATTTGTTAGACACTTTAATTGCAGGTAATATTAACATTAGTGGCCTGAACAGCTCTCAATATG
>NZ_JAWJBT010000861.1:0-262 GCF_046536035.1 Halomonas sp. SIMBA_159 | reverse complement strand
CAATCAATGATTAGCCCTCTCCCGCAGAGGGCTTTTTTGATTATGAATGAGGTTCACCAAACAAAATTAAAGAACAAGTTAGAGAATTAACAACTTCTGTCATGACATCACTAACCGCTAACCCTCCTGCCGTACGACGACGCAGCGATCGCAGCACAACCAAATCAAATGATCGCGCAGCCCGAATAATCACTTCTGCCGTGGGATCATAAGCAATGGTCTTAATGCGATAGTTAATCTCTGCCCCTCCTTGCTGCAATAC
>NZ_JAWJBT010000860.1:0-262 GCF_046536035.1 Halomonas sp. SIMBA_159 | reverse complement strand
ATTGAAGAGCTGCACAAAGCCGAGTTATACCATAAAGTCAGTCAGGCGTTTGCCGTGTTCCTGCCGGTGAAATCAGTAGGGGTTATGGGTGATGCCCGTAAGTACGACTGGGTAGTATCACTGCGTGCAGTAGAAACTATCGACTTTATGACTGCGCACTGGGCGCACTTGCCATATGATTTACTGGGCAAGGTATCTAACCGCATTATCAATGAAATCAATGGTATTTCCCGCGTCGTTTACGATATCAGCGGTAAACCAC
>NZ_JAWJBT010000859.1:0-262 GCF_046536035.1 Halomonas sp. SIMBA_159 | reverse complement strand
CACCTGTACACTGACACTGTGGAACGGCAACCCGATTGCCGTCACGCCACCTAACTTTGTGGAACTGGAAGTGGTTGAGACGGATCCGGGCCTGAAAGGCGATACCCAGGGTACAGGCGGTAAACCTGCGACTCTGTCTACCGGTGCTGTGGTTCGTGTGCCGCTGTTCATTCAGATCGGTGAAGTGCTCAAAGTTGACACCCGCTCTGCGGAATACGTCAGCCGCGTGAAGTAATTTCTTCGTGTGAGCAGACAAGGGCCG
>NZ_JAWJBT010000858.1:0-262 GCF_046536035.1 Halomonas sp. SIMBA_159 | reverse complement strand
ATTGCAGCACCTTGCGGATTGCGGTGGCCGTAGGACCAGACCTCGGGCAACCGACCTTCGACGCCGACGAAGGGATTGTCGTCCGGGATTGTGCCGTCCGGATTGAGCCGGATCACTTGGCCGCGGTTAATGGTGAAATCCTGCGCGCGTTGGCGCTCGCCGCGTTCACCGACGGTGATGAACAGCTTGCCATCAGGCGAGAAGACGACGCGCGAGCCGAAATGGCGCCCGCCGCCCGTCTTCGGTTGCTGACGGAACAGAA
>NZ_JAWJBT010000857.1:0-262 GCF_046536035.1 Halomonas sp. SIMBA_159 | reverse complement strand
CCCTCACTGGCGCTCGTGAGCGTATTGTGAAACAAGCAGGGGATCAACTTTTCCAAAAACGTCCTGATGTCGTTTCTCCTGGCGGAAACGCATATGGCGAAGAAATGACAGCAACCTGCTTACGTGACATGGACTACTATCTCCGTCTGGTAACTTATGGAGTTGTTGCGGGTGATGTTACTCCCATCGAAGAAATCGGTTTAGTCGGTGTTCGTGAAATGTACAATTCTCTCGGAACTCCCATCAACGCCGTTGCTGAGAG
>NZ_JAWJBT010000856.1:0-262 GCF_046536035.1 Halomonas sp. SIMBA_159 | reverse complement strand
GAAGAGGACCGTACCGGCGTCTTCGGTGTCGACTCTGATGACCCCGCTGCCGTTCCACGTCGGTCGCTCCGCCACGGTCGTCGTGAAGTCGGCGAGCACAGAGTCAATACGTTCGCCCGTCACGAACTCCATGAGATCGCACCAGTGCGACCCGATATCGGCAAACGTGCGCGACGGCCCGCCAAGGGCAGAATCGACCCGCCAACTCGTAGCCGTCCGGCTGAGGAGCCAGTCTTGAAGGTAGCTGCCATGCAGCAGCTGC
>NZ_JAWJBT010000855.1:0-262 GCF_046536035.1 Halomonas sp. SIMBA_159 | reverse complement strand
CGCCGAAGAGTCCGTTGAAGAATCCGTTGGCTATCGAGTAGTAGGTGCCGCCGAAGGGCGAGAGTGAGACGTTGCCCAGCACGATGAAGTATCCTGGGTGAGCACGAGCGAAAGTCCGTTCTGAGCGAGAAGGAAGTGCACCCCCACCGTCCACAGCACGAAGATGCACACTGACAGTGCGCTCGCGACAAAGGCACCGGCGACGAGCTTTCCCGTGAATGCGCGACGAAATCCGACGCCGGTCAGCGCCCTATCCATCGAG
>NZ_JAWJBT010000854.1:0-262 GCF_046536035.1 Halomonas sp. SIMBA_159 | reverse complement strand
CCCATAAGACCAGCAAGATTATAAAATTATTTACAATTATTGCCCTCATGTCAGTGACTTCCTGCTACGCTAGAGGATTAGCCGATGATCAAAGCCTATACTCTTTCTTACAAAACTGTCAGAACCGATGCCAAAGGAATAACGAATCGTTAATTGTTAGCGTGACGCAATTGATTTCTGCTGTTGATCCCTTGGCGACGTTACAACGATTTGCTATTCCCCAACAACGAACTTTTTATTGGGAAAATCAACAAGAAAACAG
>NZ_JAWJBT010000853.1:0-262 GCF_046536035.1 Halomonas sp. SIMBA_159 | reverse complement strand
CGGTCGAAGCCGTCGCGTATCCGGAGTTGCCGACGCATCCCGACCACGCGCTTGCGAAGCGGCTGCTGCCGCGTGGCGCGGGCGCCGTATTCAGCTTCAATCTGCGCGGCGACCGCGCCGCAGGCCGCAGCTTTATCGAAGCACTCTCGCTGTTCTCGCACCTCGCGAACGTGGGCGACGCGCGCTCGCTGGTGATCCATCCTGCGTCCACGACTCACTTTCGCATGGACGCCGCCGCGCTGGCCGCAGCCGGCATCGCTGA
>NZ_JAWJBT010000852.1:0-262 GCF_046536035.1 Halomonas sp. SIMBA_159 | reverse complement strand
CAGCATCGCGCCGCCCACGCCCTGCACGATGCGGAACACCACCAATTGGTTCAGCGTATGAGCGTTCGCGCACAGCAATGAGCCGACCGCGAAAACCAGGATCGCGCTGAAGAACACGCGTCGCGTACCGAGTTTGTCGGCGAGCCAGCCGGACACGGGGATCATCACGGCCATCGTCAGTGAATATGCGATGACGACCGACTGCATGCGCAACGGGAGTTCGCCGAGGCTCGTTGCCATCGCTGGGAGGGCGGTGTTGACG
>NZ_JAWJBT010000851.1:0-262 GCF_046536035.1 Halomonas sp. SIMBA_159 | reverse complement strand
CAGGTCGTCGGGAATGCGCAATCGATACTTGAAGCTCAGTTGCAGCCGCGCGTTGGTGTCGCCGTTGTGGCCGACGGCGAAGTACATCGGCTCGTAGTAGGAGACGTGCGCGAACACGCCGCGTCCGGTGGTCGACAGAGAGTCGCCGGGCGGCGAGATGGCGTCGCCCGTGGGGCCGTCGAGCGCCGCCGCCGTCGCCGCAGCCTGCGCGGGCGTGCTCGCCTGGGTCTCGCTGCGCTCGGCCTGCGCAATCGCCTCCTGC
>NZ_JAWJBT010000850.1:0-262 GCF_046536035.1 Halomonas sp. SIMBA_159 | reverse complement strand
CTCGCGGCTGCCGACCAGCGAGGCGAAGCGGTGGATCACCTCCGGGTCGGAGATGTCCTGCTTCTGCGCGGTGACCGACATGCGCAGGTGCTGCTCGACCAGCCATGCGACCAGCTCGGTATCGGTCTCGCTGAGCTGGTGGGCCTGGCAGAATTCGCGTGCATCGACCGCGCCGAGTTCGGAATGGTCGCCACCGCGGCCCTTGGCGATGTCGTGGAACAGCCCGGCCAGCAGCAGCAGCTCGGGCTTGCGCAGGCGCGGC
>NZ_JAWJBT010000849.1:0-262 GCF_046536035.1 Halomonas sp. SIMBA_159 | reverse complement strand
ATGCGATGGATTTGGTAGGGCTATGCGCACTGCTGGTGGTGCTTGGTGTCATTCCAATGGTGGGATTTGACGTCTTTTTCCAAATCTTCAGCCACCTGAAAAAGCTGCGAATGTCGCGGCAGGATATTCGTGATGAGTTCAAACAAAGCGAAGGCGACCCCCATGTTAAAGGACGGATCCGTCAGATGCAGCGAGCTGCCGCACGGCGTCGGATGATGGCCGATGTGCCGAAAGCGGATGTCATTGTCAATAACCCGACCCA
>NZ_JAWJBT010000848.1:0-262 GCF_046536035.1 Halomonas sp. SIMBA_159 | reverse complement strand
GGTGAAGACGAGGCGGACGGGGTCGTCCTTGCCGCCGATGCCCAGGGGGTGGACCTCGCAGCTCGGCGTGTCGGCGGCGATGGACGGGCAGATCTCGAGCATGTGCGACCCGAGCACGGCGGGGCCCGCGGGGTCGAAGTGGTAGGTGTAGTCCTCCATGAAGGACGTGCCCCGGCCGCCGGACTCGAGGCCGTGAGCCATGACCTTGCCGGCCCGGACGAGGGCGGCGGTCTTCCAGTCGCCCTCGGCCCCGAAGCCGAAC
>NZ_JAWJBT010000847.1:0-262 GCF_046536035.1 Halomonas sp. SIMBA_159 | reverse complement strand
CCAAGGCCGTTCGCCACGGCTGCGATCTTCGATTCCGTCTCATACCCGCCGGCTTCCATAAACTGCTCTTGCAATTCGCCGTATTGGCGCAGTATCCGTTCATCGGCACCGCTTGCCAGCTGGCTTTCCAGTGCGCGAAGCCGGCTTTGCATTCCGTGTAATTCGCTGAAACTTTCGTTCAATACTTCATACACCGTGTATCCCGGATAGGCCGGGATTTGGTGCAAATAGCCGATTTCGGTATTTTTCGTCCGGATGATGG
>NZ_JAWJBT010000846.1:0-262 GCF_046536035.1 Halomonas sp. SIMBA_159 | reverse complement strand
CGCGCCGATTCTGAACTCGCCATTTCCGAGCGCGATGGGCGCGGGCGTCTCGATGCCCGGCGGCGGAGGCTGAAGGCTCGACATGGCGACGCCGTAGGCTGCGGGAATCAGAACGAAATCGCCGGACGTCAATTCGATTGGATCGTGCCCGTCGATCGCGATGCGGCATCCGCCTTCGAGTATGACGCAATAGAACGGTTGCCCCGCGTCCGAGCGACTGATGCGCCACGGACTCGCGCCGAAAACGAGCTTCGAGAATCGC
>NZ_JAWJBT010000845.1:0-262 GCF_046536035.1 Halomonas sp. SIMBA_159 | reverse complement strand
CAAGCTGATGGCCAGCAAGCCGAATAGAGTGAATGATTTCATTGTTTACGCCATAAAACGGGGAAAAGCGGGCACTCTAAATGATTTTCGCAAGGCCTGTGTTAGCCTGATGTCAATGATTGCTGAGCCTGTCAAAATCCGCTTCTGGCAGGATAATCTGACAATATTGCGAAAAATTAGTTTTCACTCTGGTAAAAAGTTCTGCAAAGGCCTTGTAAACTGATAGTAACCATTGAAATTGCGACCTTCTTCGTTGGCTACC
>NZ_JAWJBT010000844.1:0-262 GCF_046536035.1 Halomonas sp. SIMBA_159 | reverse complement strand
GCCTTCGCGGATGGCGAAACGCAGACCGTCTTCCATCGCGATCGGGGCGATCAGTTCAACTTCGAACTTCAGGTTGTCGCCCGGCATCACCATCTCGGTGCCGGTCGGCAGGGTCACGGTGCCGGTCACGTCGGTGGTGCGGAAGTAGAACTGCGGACGGTAGTTCGCGAAGAACGGCGTGTGACGGCCACCTTCGTCCTTGGTGAGGATGTAGGCCTCAGCTTCGAACTTGGTGTGCGGGGTCACGGAACCCGGCTTGCAC
>NZ_JAWJBT010000843.1:0-262 GCF_046536035.1 Halomonas sp. SIMBA_159 | reverse complement strand
AGCATCATTCTCAATGAGCACCCGCAGATACAGACTATCGTGTTGTCGTATCTGGATCCTGAGCAATCGGCAGAGATTTTATCCCAGTTCCCTGAGCGCGTGCGCCTGGATCTGATGATGCGAATTGCGAACCTGGAAGAAGTTCAGCCTGCCGCCCTGCATGAGCTGAACGACATCATGGAGAAGCAGTTTGCAGGCCAGGCCGGTGCCCAGGCCGCGAAAATTGGCGGCATGAAGGCGGCGGCCGATATCATGAACTACC
>NZ_JAWJBT010000842.1:0-262 GCF_046536035.1 Halomonas sp. SIMBA_159 | reverse complement strand
ACCACATCGGCCCGGGCATAGTCTGCGGTTTCGGGGCCGCTGAGGAACCGTCCGCCGGCGGCGCGGAAGGCTGCTGCGCCTTCGGGGTGGACGCGCTCGGCGGTACAGATCGCGGTGATGTGGGCGCCCCGTCGGGCGAGGAAGCTGAGGGCCCAGAGCCCGTCTCCCCCGTTGTTGCCGGCGCCGATGAGCCCAGTGATACGGGCCCCGGACACGGTTAGTTGGTGCTCGCGGAGCAGTTCGATGACACCTTGGGCTAGGC
>NZ_JAWJBT010000841.1:0-262 GCF_046536035.1 Halomonas sp. SIMBA_159 | reverse complement strand
CTCATTTCGGTCACGCTGATCGCGCGTTGGCATTTCCCGGTAATCTCCCGCCCAGAATTGAATCATGTTATTTGACCAGGGACGCCAGAAAATATGATCTGTTGCGCCAAACAGCGATATCAGCGGCGTATTAACTGCAGCGGCAATATGCGCCGGTGCGGAATCAACGCCAATAAACAGCTGCGCATGATCGATTAACGCACCAAGTTCCGGGAAGGTCACCTTTCCAGCCAGCGCCGTTACTGGTGGCGTCTGGCATCCC
>NZ_JAWJBT010000840.1:0-263 GCF_046536035.1 Halomonas sp. SIMBA_159 | reverse complement strand
ACCGCGTAACTGACAAACCAGTTGCCCTGGCCCCACTCTGCTGCGCCGTACCCAATCATCCCCAGCAGCAGAATAACGAACACCGGCTTTCTGAGCACTGCAGTGTATGACAGGCTTTTACCTTTGCTGCCGGCGGCATGATGCTGCACCACTTTGTGTGCACCCAGCCGGCATCTGTACGCCGCCATTAACACCATTACCAGGGCGGTCATTCTGACCGGCCAGCGCCAGTCGGCAACATACCAGTACAACACAACTGCCCA
>NZ_JAWJBT010000839.1:0-263 GCF_046536035.1 Halomonas sp. SIMBA_159 | reverse complement strand
CAATAGCTGCCCACACCGATTAAGCTACTTCCTCCTAATGCCATCAGTAACCGTTGTTGCGATTCATCTAGGGTATGCTGCCATTTTTGCCAATATCCTGACCAGTGATTCACCGGGAAGCGAAAGAGTACAATCAACATTCCCATTGCAATTACCGTCGCTAGCAGTAATTGCCAATTCCAAACCAGCATGATCGCAAAAATCACAATTCCCCATAACCAAGGTGAGGATAAAAGGGATTGGAACTGTGATAAAGACTGATG
>NZ_JAWJBT010000838.1:0-263 GCF_046536035.1 Halomonas sp. SIMBA_159 | reverse complement strand
CGCGCAACCCGTCGATATGAAAATGCTCCAGCCAAAATAAAGCACTGGCAAGTAGAAACTGGCGCACATAACCTTTACCGTAATCGTAAATACAGGAGTTCCAGTCAGGGTGCCAACCCCGTCGCGGATCTTCGTACTCATAAAGATGACTGCCATCAAAGCGCGCCAGGCCATGACCATCTTCCGGAAAATGTGCCGGCACCCAGTCCAGAATCACACCAATACCCGCCTGGTGGCATTGATCAACAAAATACTTAAAGTCA
>NZ_JAWJBT010000837.1:0-263 GCF_046536035.1 Halomonas sp. SIMBA_159 | reverse complement strand
CGTCGATGCCCCGACGCGGATCGCTCCGGTCCTCATTCCACTGGAGCGTCGCTGATGCCTGACGACAGGTCCTATGCGCAGAAAACTCAGGATCGCCGCATGGAGCGGTCGCTCGCGGATTCCGCAGCGCACGCCAAGGAGACATCGAAGGGCGTCGCGACGGTGCTGAGGCTCACCGAGGCGCAGGTTCAGTTGACTGCCGCTCAGCTCGGGTTGGCCGAAAGCGCGCGCAAGGACGCCGAGAAAGCTCAGCGCTTCACGAC
>NZ_JAWJBT010000836.1:0-263 GCF_046536035.1 Halomonas sp. SIMBA_159 | reverse complement strand
CGGGCGGTCGCGGAGGCCGAGTTCGCGGCCATCGAGGGCCAGGACGGCGAGCCGGTGACGATCACGGGGCATCCGCTCGCGGTCGCGCCGGGCCATCCGGTCACGGCGGCGCGCAGTTCGCACTTCCGCTACCAGGACCACGACATCCGCCAGGACGTCTCGGACCGCAACGCCCTCGTCTCCGGATTCTCCTATGCCGCCTGACGCACCGATGGCGCGCGCGACCCGGCTGGTGGCGGACAACGCCCGCTGGGCCGTCGGCC
>NZ_JAWJBT010000835.1:0-263 GCF_046536035.1 Halomonas sp. SIMBA_159 | reverse complement strand
ATTGAGGCGTTCAAAATAGCCGGATAAGCCGAGCAGCAGACGGCGTTTGGCTTTCAGAGTTTTGCCTTGCGCCAGCAGCAATCGGGCACTCAGTAACTGCTTGAAGCAATAAAGAAAAGGGCGCTGCGCGGGCAGTAATCTGTGATGCGCGCGCTGGGCTATCTGGTTCAGCGTCTGGTGGAGCTGACGGCGGGCGCGCTGATCATCCAGACTGAAATACAATTGCTCGAAGCTGGCACTGAATTCGGCCAGGCAGATAATCC
>NZ_JAWJBT010000834.1:0-263 GCF_046536035.1 Halomonas sp. SIMBA_159 | reverse complement strand
AACGTTTCCGCACCCTCACGCTCGTGGGTAGGACGGCGGGGCGCTGCTCGGCAGCCGCAGCCCCTCCGGTGCGCCGATATCGACGCGCGTGGCCGGTTCGTCGGGCCCTCGGAGCACGGCAGAGTCTCTGGCCCAGGTGATGGCCAGGCCGACGCAGAACCAGAGGAACATGCTGTATTGCGTGATGAGGGCGACCACCACGAGGCTCGGAATTTGTCCGACGACCGCGAGCGCTGCGGGGCTTCGCGTCGAACGCCTCAGCG
>NZ_JAWJBT010000833.1:0-263 GCF_046536035.1 Halomonas sp. SIMBA_159 | reverse complement strand
CAGATCGAGCGTGTCGCCCTTCGGCGTGCCGTAGATCACGCTGCGCAGGCCGGTGCGAACGATCTGCACTGGCACAGCCTGGTCTTTGTCGGTGAGCAGCGTCACTTCGGCCTGTAGCGGGAACACGCGGGTAACCTGGCCGATCACGCCGTCTTCGTTGACGACGGGCGATCCGTTCTGGATGCCTTGCTGCGCGCCGCGATTGATTACGACCTTCTGCGTGAACGGATCGCGTGTGTCGTACTGGATTTCCGCAGGCAGCG
>NZ_JAWJBT010000832.1:0-263 GCF_046536035.1 Halomonas sp. SIMBA_159 | reverse complement strand
CGATACGTCGAGCAAGGAGCGGGACTCATCAAGTAACTGCTTACCCCGCTCCAACGTCAGTACCTGCAGAAAACGCTTCGGCGTTGTGCCTGCCCAGCGGCAAAACAGCCGCTGAAAGTGAAAAGGACTCAGATGTATATGGGCGGCTATATCAGCTAAACTGGGTTGCTCAGCTGCCTTGTCGACCATATAGGCCATAGCTCTCTCAATACGATCGTAGTCCGACATAATGCCACTCCTCAAACCCGGTTTATCGACACACC
>NZ_JAWJBT010000831.1:0-263 GCF_046536035.1 Halomonas sp. SIMBA_159 | reverse complement strand
CGATATTCCAAGTTTTGATGACCAGAAATTATATAACCTCTATTGGTTTGGTTTTCAATGTAAGGCATCAGACTTTCCTCACATTGAAAAAGTGTTGAAGCAATACATTCGGTTTGCAGATTAACGTTCAGAATGAGCCTAAGGTTAATACGAGTGAGTGTTGCAATATGACCACAACAGTATCTTTACCTGAATACACGGAAGAGTATAAGCAACAACAACACCAGCAAGGGCTGGAGGCTGATGTGGTGCATGAATGGGAG
>NZ_JAWJBT010000830.1:0-263 GCF_046536035.1 Halomonas sp. SIMBA_159 | reverse complement strand
CATAAACCCGCGCCCAAGCCGGGGGAGTTTTCACGGGGTCTTCAGGCGAGTGCATTCCACGAGGTCATGGGAAAACGACGGGGAATCGCCGGCCGACTGGAGGACGGCGTTACGCATGTGCCATGAGCGTCGGGGCGGGCCAGGGCTCACCGTCTTCCTTCACCGTGGTGACACGCCATCTTCTCCATGGGCACGGCCGACACGGATGGGACTGGCTGTTCTACACCGGCGTCAACCACGCCCACAACCACAGCCAGACCGAC
>NZ_JAWJBT010000829.1:0-263 GCF_046536035.1 Halomonas sp. SIMBA_159 | reverse complement strand
CGCCTATGAAAGGCGGCTTAGCCAATGAAGATGCACCGGGCGTGTATGAAGCGCTGCCGTTTTTAATTGGCAATATCAATAACCTGATGGGCTGGCAGACAGAGCATCCGTTCGTTAGCTTAAAAGATAAAACCGTAGTGGTATTAGGCGGTGGCGACACGGCGATGGACTGCGTACGCACTTCCATTCGCCAGGGCGCAACCAAAGTCAGCTGCGCCTACCGGCGCGACGAAGCCAATATGCCAGGCTCACGTAAAGAAGTA
>NZ_JAWJBT010000828.1:0-263 GCF_046536035.1 Halomonas sp. SIMBA_159 | reverse complement strand
AGGAACCAGATGGCAACCGAGGTTTCAAGCCTCGCTAACAGCGCCTGTGCCGTTGCCAGATAACCCACCGCCGACGCCAGAATGGCAACCAACGGCGCGCCAATCATCATGTTCCACAGCATATGGTTGGTAATGTTGTCGCCGCTGCCCTCTTTGTTGAGATACAGCGGAATCCCGGCCTTTTTCAGGCTGAGGGTGACCACCGCCAGCGCACCGCAAATGAGGATAAAGCAAAGCCGTCCCAGCGAACCGGAGAATTCACG
>NZ_JAWJBT010000827.1:0-263 GCF_046536035.1 Halomonas sp. SIMBA_159 | reverse complement strand
AACAAATCTTTTGATCAATCTCAATTCAAGAGTAGAGAAGTTTCTCATGAAATGGCTTGTTAATCCTCTCCATTATCCAATTGCGGTATTGATTGGGGGACTGGTTTTAATTGTTGGTGTGCGGTTGGGGGGGTTACCCAGCTATCTTATCATTCCGATTTCTAGCGCGATCGCGCTGGGAGGGGCTGCGGTTCGTCAGTCACAACTTCCAGAACCGTTAATGATTGAAAACCCTGCTTTAGCAAAAGAGTTAGAATCAGTCC
>NZ_JAWJBT010000826.1:0-263 GCF_046536035.1 Halomonas sp. SIMBA_159 | reverse complement strand
CAATCCATCAGCAGGTCGTTGCTCCCTACGGGCGCTCCGCGAAGCTCCGGCCCCGCTAGCGAGGTTCGATCCGCCAAAGAAAGCAAGCAGCCCGATCACAAGGTACGCGGGAAGCGCATCTGCGGCTGGGGCATCAAGGCCTCCTGTCCATCCGAACCACGCCAGGAAGCCGAACCACACCGCAATAGGGATGAGTGCGAGAACAGTGCCTGCCCTCCGCCCCGCTCGTCCAGCCAAGGCTCCCCAGAGGAGAAGAGCTACTC
>NZ_JAWJBT010000825.1:0-263 GCF_046536035.1 Halomonas sp. SIMBA_159 | reverse complement strand
ATCAAACCATTTTTCCGCTTCACCGGAGGTCTGCACCTGAGCGATGGTGTCATCCATCAGCTTTTTGAACTGCGGATCATCTTTACGCAACATACAACCGTAGGCCTCCTGAGACTGCGGCTTGCCGACGATTTCCCAGTTGTCTGGTTTCTTCGCTTTCGCACGTTCACCGGCCAGCAGAGCGTCATCCATCATAAAGGCAACGGCACGACCGCTTTCCAGGGTGCGGAAAGAGTCACCGTGATCTTTGGCGCTGATGATGC
>NZ_JAWJBT010000824.1:0-263 GCF_046536035.1 Halomonas sp. SIMBA_159 | reverse complement strand
GCCTCGGCCATGGCCTTGGGGACCTCGGCCTCGGCGAGGACGACCAGGGCGCGGTTCTTCTGCTCCTCGGCCTTGTGCTCCTGCTCCTGGGCGACGGCCATGGCGCGGCGCTTCTCGGCCTCGGCCTGGAAGCGGACCTTGTCGGCCTCGGCCTGGTCGGCCTGGATCTTGGCGCCGATGTTCTCGCCCACGTCGATGTCGGCGATGTCGACCGAGAGGATCTCGAACGCCGTGCCGGAGTCGAGGCCCTTCTCGAGGACGAC
>NZ_JAWJBT010000823.1:0-263 GCF_046536035.1 Halomonas sp. SIMBA_159 | reverse complement strand
CTTTAACCTGCAGCCGGCGGAAGTGGCTAAACTTTCGCTCTTTGTGTTTCTGTCCGGGTATCTGGTGCGCCAGTATCATCAGGTCAGACAAAGTTTTTACGGCTTTATCAAACCGCTGGCCGTGCTGGCGCTGTTGGCTGTGTTGCTGCTGCAACAGCCGGATCTGGGCTCCTTTGTGGTGATGTTTGTCACCACTGTGGGCATGCTGTTTATAGCCGGCGCTAAGCTGTGGCAGTTCCTGGCCATGCTCTCGATGGCATTAC
>NZ_JAWJBT010000822.1:0-263 GCF_046536035.1 Halomonas sp. SIMBA_159 | reverse complement strand
CACGGCTTCCTCTGCACAGTTCGAGAAATTTGTACTTTCAGACGACCCATCTGTTCCAATCATCATTCAGCTGAAGGGGGAGATAAAGAGCGGGGATGCTGAGGAGTTTGAGCGTCTCGTTGAAGGGCAATCTAAGTTGACGCTGGTGCTTGACAGCCCGGGCGGGCTGGTAAGGGAGGCGCTTCGTATTGGTGCAACCATCCGACTTCGCAACTTCGCAACAATGGTGACTGCCGATAGTGAATGCTATTCGGCTTGTGGGC
>NZ_JAWJBT010000821.1:0-263 GCF_046536035.1 Halomonas sp. SIMBA_159 | reverse complement strand
ATGACCGGGAGCTTTTTCCGCTAGGCTTCTTTTGAGGAGGACACGGACACGCCTAGCTTGAACTATTTATTGATAATATATATCAAAATTCTTCTCTAAGAGAATGAATTCTTTCATGTAACTCTTGTTCATCTTTTTCTATGACTTGTCCTAAATATTTTGATAGAAGAACAAGTTCATCATTCTCAAGAATCATAACGTTTCGTGTAATCATAGAATTTGATGCTACCGATAAATTTTCCTCGACTTCTTGAACCCTTTTG
>NZ_JAWJBT010000820.1:0-263 GCF_046536035.1 Halomonas sp. SIMBA_159 | reverse complement strand
AAACTGCCAGCCAGGAAGCGCTGGCTTAAACCACTACTGGCAGCTTGTTCCAACCAGGCTTCGCGCAGCACCAGCAGGCTGATTTCACCGCTAAAATCCCCGCTGTCTGCCGCAGCAACCAGCTGGTCCAGCGCGTCGCTCAACCGGCTGTAAATCAGCTGGTCCTGCTCATCATTAAAATCAAACAGGCTCAGCAGCAAACCGTTCTCACCCAGCATCAGCTGTTGCCATTGTAACAGGCTGCGCGACTGCCCTGCCGCTAT
>NZ_JAWJBT010000819.1:0-263 GCF_046536035.1 Halomonas sp. SIMBA_159 | reverse complement strand
CGATGCTGGCCGTGTCCATGGCCGTCGCGAAGGCCGCCGCTGAAGAAGCCGGCCTGCCGCTCTACCGTTACTTCGGCGGCTCGGGCGCGATGCACTTGCCGGTGCCGATGATGAACATCGTCAATGGCGGCGCGCACGCGAACAACAGCCTGGACATCCAGGAATTCATGATCGTGCCGGTCAGCCAGCCGACCTTCCGCGAAGCACTGCGCTGCGGCGCTGAAGTGTTCCACGCGCTGAAGAAGATTCTGTCGGACCGCGGC
>NZ_JAWJBT010000818.1:0-263 GCF_046536035.1 Halomonas sp. SIMBA_159 | reverse complement strand
ATATAAACGCCCCATCCATAGCGCAACTTCGGAAAACGGTCGTTGAACACCTGCAGCAACGTCCCCGACTAGCTTCATGCCTTCTGTAGTCGATAGAGCGTTCCCTGTGAATACTTGAAGAACACGACTTGACTCGAAAATCTCATCACGAGTAAATGGCGTTTGACCAGCGAAGGCCGTCAATTCATCCAGTCGTGCATCTGCTTTCCCTTTGCTGCCGAGCAGTGTTTCAAAAGCCGTGGTCATGTTCTGTCGATCCGCTA
>NZ_JAWJBT010000817.1:0-263 GCF_046536035.1 Halomonas sp. SIMBA_159 | reverse complement strand
CACTTGATTGATCCAAAAGCCATCAATGCTTTTAAGATCAATGCCACTTTGTTTGAGTAAGCCAAGCCGAGGGAGAATATCAACTAACCAATGGAAATAGACGTTTCCTGATAATCCGGTTAATACCGCAACGGTCCCATTAACTTTTTCAATTGGGGGAAGCGTTTTCTGTAAGAAGATATCATGGGTCGATTCTGTTCCAGAGCAGCCTGGTAGTTGCCCTGGGTAATGTCGAGAGACATCTTTGAGGACATGATTATTAG
>NZ_JAWJBT010000816.1:0-264 GCF_046536035.1 Halomonas sp. SIMBA_159 | reverse complement strand
ATCATCTTATATCTTACGCTCGGTTTTTCTGAATTCTAAGGGGCAATATTTCAAGACAGTAACATCAATAATTTTGATGATGATGCTAAGTTTTCGTTATTGCTGTTACGAATTATAGCACCGAGATTGAGTTTGAGTACAAAATCCGATCAGAATCTACCGACAGGGAGAACTAAGATGATTCTTCTTTTTCTCGTCCTTTCACCCCTCCTAATTGTTCTCGCACATCGTCAATGGCAAGATTAAGTTGATTAATTTTGTCTT
>NZ_JAWJBT010000815.1:0-264 GCF_046536035.1 Halomonas sp. SIMBA_159 | reverse complement strand
CTGACAGAGTTGCAAGGTATCGTGCTCGCAACAGGCGGTGGTTCTGTTTTGAGCAAGGAAACCAGAAATCGTCTGTCTGCCAGAGGTATAGTGGTTTACCTGGAAACACCGATAGAAAAACAGGTAGCACGTACACAGCGCGATAAAACACGCCCTTTGCTGCAGACTGAAGAAGCACCGAAAGAAGTACCGGAAAGAGTGGCTGCAGAGCGTAACCCACTGTATGCTGAGATAGCTGACTTTACTGTGCGCACTGATGAGCAG
>NZ_JAWJBT010000814.1:0-264 GCF_046536035.1 Halomonas sp. SIMBA_159 | reverse complement strand
GGGTTTCGTCGTCCTTCCCCGGCGCTGGGTGGTCGAACGCACCTTTGCCTGGCTCACGCGCTGGCGACGTCTCGTTCGTGACTACGAACAGCGCATCGACACATCCGAGGCCATGATCCACGTGGCCATGGGCAGCATGCTCCTACGCCGCGTCAGCCACTGAGCCCATTCTCAAACGGACTCTTAGGCCCGTTGCAAGCCAACTCCACCGCATCCGTCACTAAATCCATCGTCCGTATGCACGACCCCCACTTCAAATCAGAC
>NZ_JAWJBT010000813.1:0-264 GCF_046536035.1 Halomonas sp. SIMBA_159 | reverse complement strand
AGCTCCTCGATCTTCGGAGCCCGCTCGCCCTGAGCCATCTGCTCCAGCGCTTCGTCCCAGCCCTCCAGCATCTCCACCGGAGCCGGCTTGCCGATCATGTCGCGGATGATGTCGCTGAGCTTCTTGCCAGAGGCCATGTCACGCCTTTCTTGAACCGGGCCCGATCACAAGGTGCTTACCGTCACGCCGTACTTGCCTCCAAGGTAGCCGACGATGTCGTTGTATTCCGCGACCGTGAGGTTGCGGTCGTAGCAGAGGATCGCC
>NZ_JAWJBT010000812.1:0-264 GCF_046536035.1 Halomonas sp. SIMBA_159 | reverse complement strand
CGATACCCCAAAGTCCATGTTCCGATTATTACTTACAACCAGCTGCATTTTTATCTGGACAGGGAACTGCACCAATTAAAAGCCGGCGTCATGTACGACATTAATAATCTGGGACTGCACAGGGTCATCAACCGCTCTGATACAGATCGCATCCACCTTATTTTTGATGCCCGGCCCGTCAAACGGATTCACAATGCCAAACATCACCTGTTTATTATGAGTCCGAACAATTCAGGCTCATCCCTGGTCTCTGCCGCGCTCGCC
>NZ_JAWJBT010000811.1:0-264 GCF_046536035.1 Halomonas sp. SIMBA_159 | reverse complement strand
CTTGCCGCACAAGCACTCGTAGTCCTTCACCGGGCCGAAGATGCGGGCGCAGAACAGGCCGTCGCGCTCCGGCTTGAAGGTGCGGTAGTTGATGGTTTCCGGCTTCTTGATCTCGCCGTAGGACCAGGAGCGGATCCGCTCGGGGCTCGCGATCGAGATTTTCAGCTCGTCGAAGCTCTGCGGGCCGCTGACCTGGCCAAAAATGTTCATCAACTCGTTCATATCTGGGCTACTCCCACCGTTCAGCGCGTCTCGCGCCAGGAC
>NZ_JAWJBT010000810.1:0-264 GCF_046536035.1 Halomonas sp. SIMBA_159 | reverse complement strand
ACTGCAAGCCTGTTGTTCCAGTCCGGCTGGAGTGGCCATGCAGAGATGGGGCTGGCGGGCGATACATCCTTTTCGCTAAAAGTGAGCCCTGACGGCAGCACTTGGACCGAAGCCCTGCGCGCCGATCCGGCCAGCGGCCATTTGAGCGGTGCAGCGGTGCAAGCCTCTGCCAGCGATACCACCACCGGGCGGCTGTTGCGGGCAGATTGGGGCTACGGGCCGGGCAATCTTTTGGGGATGGTGGCCCTGTCCGGTGGCGTGCCC
>NZ_JAWJBT010000809.1:0-264 GCF_046536035.1 Halomonas sp. SIMBA_159 | reverse complement strand
CGCGACAGGCCGAACACGATCACGGGCACGATCACGAAGTTCACGACCAGCAGCACGGCGAGGAAGCGGATGTCGCGGAATGCGCGTCCGATCGCCGAGAACGGGACGCCGAGGAACGTCGCGTACAGCAGCAGCCCGAGGACGGGAGTGATCGCGAGCTCCAGCGGATGCGCGACGGCGGGCGCCCAGAGGCCCACGACGGCACCGACCACGATCGCCGCGAGATAGAGGGCGATCTGGTGTCGCTCCCCCCAGGCGACGATC
>NZ_JAWJBT010000808.1:0-264 GCF_046536035.1 Halomonas sp. SIMBA_159 | reverse complement strand
ATATCGGCATTGCCATGGGTGGCGGTACCGACGTGGCCATGCAGGCCGCCGGCATCACCCTGATGCGTGGCGACCCGCGCCTG
This sequence comes from Halomonas sp. SIMBA_159, assembly GCF_046536035.1. Classification (NCBI taxonomy): domain Bacteria; kingdom Pseudomonadati; phylum Pseudomonadota; class Gammaproteobacteria; order Oceanospirillales; family Halomonadaceae; genus Halomonas; species Halomonas sp. SIMBA_159. The sequence continues at coordinate 181 of NZ_JAWJBT010000808.1, read as the reverse complement.
GTGCCCGCCGCGCTGGAAATCAGCCGCAAGACCTACGCGAAGATCCGCCAGAACCTGTTCTGGGCATTCATCTACAACCTGATCGGCATCCCGCTGGCCGCGCTGGGTTACCTCAACCCGGTACTGGCGGGTGCCGCCATGGCCCTGTCCAGCGTCAGCGTCGTCAGCAACGCACTGTGGC
>NZ_JAWJBT010000807.1:0-264 GCF_046536035.1 Halomonas sp. SIMBA_159 | reverse complement strand
CCAAAGATCCCAGAGGTTACGCGGAGGAAGGACAGGGTCACGCGCTTGAAACCGCCAACTCGCTGCAAATAAGGTTTCCATGACACGCCAAAACGGTTCACTCCCTGGAAACTGTCGATTTCGTTCTTCGCGCCATTGTTTGCGATCGCGCCAAATATTAATAGGAGTCGTTTCACCGGGAAGATAAACGGTACAAGCCGGATCACACGGGGTCGCCGGAGGAACATCCATTCCTAATTCTGTAAAGATTTGTTCATGAATCCC
>NZ_JAWJBT010000806.1:0-264 GCF_046536035.1 Halomonas sp. SIMBA_159 | reverse complement strand
GTTGCAGCGCGCCCGGCTTGGCCTGCACCGTATACATAAAGATTTCACCAAGACCGGTTGAAATAGGGCCCATTTCAGGCTCTATGCCCTCAGGCAACATATCCTTGATAGCGCTTAACCGGGTGTTGATTAAATTGCGGGCAAAGTAGATGTCCGTGCCTTCTTCAAACACCACCGTTACCTGTGACAAGCCATAGCGTGACAATGAGCGGGTATAACTTAAATTGGGTAAGCCATACAGGGCAGTTTCTACCGGATAGGTAA
>NZ_JAWJBT010000805.1:0-264 GCF_046536035.1 Halomonas sp. SIMBA_159 | reverse complement strand
GGCGAGCTCTCCCGCTTCGACGTCAACCACCCCGAGACCAACGGGATGATCGATTACTTCGTCCGCCCGATGGCGGGCACCCGCAGCGAGCTCGGCCGCAGCGAGGTCGACGCATTCCGGGGGATGCAGACTATGGTCTTCCGCACCAAGCCCGCCGCGGTGGTCGAGTCGGCCCTCGGCGAGGGTTCGCTCAACCTGCTGGCCGACTGTGAACGCTCGGCGAGCGTGGCCGGTGGCGATTTCAAGTTCACTCTCACCAGCCCC
>NZ_JAWJBT010000804.1:0-264 GCF_046536035.1 Halomonas sp. SIMBA_159 | reverse complement strand
GCTCAGGACCGGCAAATCATCGCTACCGCCGTGCGCCGGTCACGCCGGACAGCGGCCACGCCGGACCTGTCGGTCTACGATTTCCTAGCCGATGTGTTGACCACCGACGCTGCGGCGACGCCCGGCCTTAGAAGAGCCGACGTGGTGCGTCTGGCCCAGCGCACGCAGCAGTATTCAGGGCCCGTGACCGCGAAATCGGTGGAAGACACGGCGTTCTACCGCTGGGTCCCGCTGGCTGGCCTCAACGAGGTCGGCGCCGAGCCC
>NZ_JAWJBT010000803.1:0-264 GCF_046536035.1 Halomonas sp. SIMBA_159 | reverse complement strand
ACATCTCACTAACCATCAACTCATTTCACAGCGATTGCTGATCAGTCTGACGTGCTTGGTGAAAAATTGGTTAATCTAGAACATAGGTGAAGAGATTTAAACGGCGCGCGATCGTGAAACACAACTTAATTGGATTGAAAGCTAACGAATTCCGTCATCCCCTTGATCGAGAAGCTACACAGGCTTTACAACAGTTTCCGGGTTGGGATATTGCAGTCAGAACTGTCTTAGGAGGAGTCGCTGAACAATTTTTCTATTTAGAGA
>NZ_JAWJBT010000802.1:0-264 GCF_046536035.1 Halomonas sp. SIMBA_159 | reverse complement strand
GTCGTGTCGCGGATCATGTCGGGAAGCCTTTCGCGTAGTCCCACTGCCGGCTGATGCCGCGAGCCCAGGACTGGAGCGCCTCGGATCGGTGCGCGTCCGGGCGGACGTCGAACGGCGCGGTGCCGGACCAATCGCCGGAGCGCTGCGACGCGAGTGCCTGTGCACCTCGGGAGACGACCTCAGCGAAAGCCGAGACGCTCAGCGGGGTGGCGAGCAGGTCCGCCTTGATCTGCAGCCACAGCGGGTTCTTGCTCGCGGGTCCGA
>NZ_JAWJBT010000801.1:0-264 GCF_046536035.1 Halomonas sp. SIMBA_159 | reverse complement strand
CATGGTTGAGCGTGGGATCACGATATAATCACCATCCCGCACCGTCATATGCCCATAATCGCAATACAGTTCTGCACTGCCTTCGTGGATAAACAGCAATTCATCGCCGTCTGCATTACGTACCAGCTTGCTCATGTTGTTACTCAGACGCCAGGTACGCATTTTAACGTGCGCATTAAACAGCAAATCGGGTACCGCCCAAGGCGAATTAGTTTTATCTGCACCTATTTCATTAAAATTGAACAGATGCGGCCGTAATGGCCC
>NZ_JAWJBT010000800.1:0-264 GCF_046536035.1 Halomonas sp. SIMBA_159 | reverse complement strand
AATGCGATCTGAAGCTCACCATCAAAGTCGGTTTCCTCGAGGCGGCAATGGGCTTTGAGTTGCTCAAACGTCACCATCAGTCGATCTCCGCATAGCGGAAGCCCTCGGCGTGGCGCACCACCACATCCGCATCGAGGAAGGCATGCAGGATAGCACCGCCCTTACTGGCAACGTCGCTGTGGAACGGGTTCATCATCAGATCCACGCCAGACCAGTAGCCGACGTAGAGGCTGGCCCATTCGCCATAAATCAAAGCGTTCTTGT
>NZ_JAWJBT010000799.1:0-264 GCF_046536035.1 Halomonas sp. SIMBA_159 | reverse complement strand
CATTAGGTAAGCCCGGTCACGAGAACCGGGTGCCATGCCCCCGCGGGCCTTGGCGATTCAAGGTTTCTCGCTTCTCATGGTGGTCGGTGGTGGCGTTCGATAACAAACAAACCGATGCCTCCCCCGGGGGAACCCGCCGACCCGCGAACAAGGTGACGATGAGCGACGCCCGCCCCCGCATCCTGATGTTCGGCACCGGCGGCGGCGAGGGCTCCGACGCCATCCACCGATCCCTCGGACGCGACTTCGACGTCGACCGCGCCG
>NZ_JAWJBT010000798.1:0-264 GCF_046536035.1 Halomonas sp. SIMBA_159 | reverse complement strand
CAGATCCCGGATGCCTTTCACATCAGAAAACTTCAGGCTATCCATATGCCAGTGATGGTTATTGATCAGCTCATCATGAAACACCGCCTGGTATAAGGGCACTTTAAAAGCCGGCGAGAAGAACAGGGTTCGGTACGGCTCCTTCACTGTTGCCGGCTTAAAAAAGAACGCCGGCTTATTATCCGGGTACCAGGCGCCAAGGTAATAGTGTGACTGACGGTTATGCTTCATTTCTTTATCCGTCCAGCCAAATCCTGTGGTTTC
>NZ_JAWJBT010000797.1:0-264 GCF_046536035.1 Halomonas sp. SIMBA_159 | reverse complement strand
CGACGTTCCAGCATTCCCAAAGCAACCGCGAGGGGCACCCAGAAGATGATGTGCCCCACCGCCTCCGACATCATCCCAAGGCCCGCGTATTCCAAGTAGGAATGCAAAATCAACGACACCACCGGTCCAACGAACACCCAAACGATCAGCAACCCCAACGTTCGATACGCCCCGCCCTTCTCGCGGGCCGCCCGGGTCCACAGCTCCTCCCGCGTCCGCACCGGCAGGTGCTGGAGAAACTTCGTCCGGTTCCACGCCCAGATC
>NZ_JAWJBT010000796.1:0-264 GCF_046536035.1 Halomonas sp. SIMBA_159 | reverse complement strand
AGCAGGAATGAATGAAATCAATAATAAACTTGTAGCAATTGGAGAAGGTCTGCAAGCAGTCGGATCTTTTGTTATAGCAATAGCGCCTGAGGAGAATTCTTATGCTTTTACTGGAAACTTAATTGATGGTGCTGGTGCATCAACAAGCTCATTAGCTGCTTATTTACAAGATGTGGAGGGTGAAAATTCAGATAATCTTCGTCTAGAGATACTTGGTGATTCCTTTCAATCGATTGGTGCCTCTATCGCTGCTACTGGAGATTA
>NZ_JAWJBT010000795.1:0-264 GCF_046536035.1 Halomonas sp. SIMBA_159 | reverse complement strand
CCATCGCCTCTCGCAGCGCGCAGACCTATGTGCTCGGCAGCGAGGAGAAGATCGGTGCCACCTCGCACTTCCCCGTGCTCGACCTCGACGCCGTGGCGGGTGTCGTCGTCGACCCTCTCGACCCGAACCCCGCGATCGCGGAGCTCGCCGAACGGGTGCCCGTGCTGCGCTGACGTTCTCGTCAGGTGATCGTGGCGGCGACGATCGTCGGCGTCATGACGGCCACCATCGCGGCGGTGATCGCATCGTTGACGGCTTTGGCGA
>NZ_JAWJBT010000794.1:0-264 GCF_046536035.1 Halomonas sp. SIMBA_159 | reverse complement strand
CCGGCCGCGCACGGCGTGCTGCGGATGGTGCTGGAGATGGACGGCGAGGTGATCGAGCGGGTCGATCCACACATCGGCCTGCTGCACCGCGGCACCGAAAAGCTGATCGAGTACAAGACGTACCTGCAGGCGGTGCATTACTTCGACCGCCTCGACTATGTTTCGCCGATGGCGCAGGAGCATGCCTACGCGCTTGCGGTCGAGGACCTGCTCGGTCTCGAAATTCCGCGCCGGGGCAAGTTCGTCCGTGTGCTCTATGCCGAG
>NZ_JAWJBT010000793.1:0-264 GCF_046536035.1 Halomonas sp. SIMBA_159 | reverse complement strand
GCAGCAACGTGGACAGCAGATTGCGCTTTTGACGCTCACGCTGCTGACGAATATCGATGTCGTCGGTCGGACCTTCCACGCCCATGTTCCACGACTTGTTGTCCGAGTGTCCGTCCTTGTTGTCTTCGCCGTTCGCCTCGTTGTGCTTGTCGTTGTACGAGACAAGATCGTTCAACGTAAAGCCGTCGTGAGCGGCAATGAAATTCACGCTGGCCCAAGGGCGCCGGCCGCGATGGTTGAACTTGTCCCCCGAGCCGGTCAACC
>NZ_JAWJBT010000792.1:0-264 GCF_046536035.1 Halomonas sp. SIMBA_159 | reverse complement strand
GCGGCCAAGGTCGTGCCATTTGGTACGGGTGAGTTCGTAGGTGGCATAGATCGACCCGGCCCAGAAAATAGCGACCGCGACCAGCTTTGTAGTTAACGACATTTAGCAAATCCGGTGTATTCTTGTTGTTTCTTTGAGCCATGGGCGGCCGAAGTGCAAGAACCCTATGCGAGATACCTCGCTGGGTCAGATATCTTCCTCACAGATGCTTCTGTCTACCTCCATCAGTTCGATGGGTGCCCCATTCACCTCTATGAATGCAAC
>NZ_JAWJBT010000791.1:0-264 GCF_046536035.1 Halomonas sp. SIMBA_159 | reverse complement strand
CTCGATCCGGACAGCCCCGCGTACAACATTTCTGCTGCACTTTCGCTGACCGGTCCGCTCGATGCGGATGCCGCGAGAACGGCGCTCGACGATGTGGTACGCCGTCACGAGATGCTGCGCACGCGCTTTGCGGATGTCGACGGCGTGGCGCGTCAACTGGTCAGGCCCGTGACTGACACGACCGATGCGTGGCGCTGGGAGTGCGTGAACGCGCTGGAACTCACCACCGGCGACTTCCACGCGCAGTTGCGCCGACGCACTCGC
>NZ_JAWJBT010000790.1:0-264 GCF_046536035.1 Halomonas sp. SIMBA_159 | reverse complement strand
CGTGATCTCCCGGCGCTGGACATGGGCGCCGGCTCGCACTTCGACCCAGGCGCCGATCGCGTGGCGGTTCGGACCCTTCTGATCTAGCCGGAGGCCGACCCAGTTGCCCATGGCGCGCGGGCCGTCGGGCACCGTGCCGCCGGCGCCCAGGTTGCGCCAGACCTCGGCCGGCGCCTCGCGATTGACCACGACCAGATCGACCAGCCCGTCGAGATCCAGGTCGGTCGCGACCGCGCCGCGGGCCCGGGCGAAGGTGACCAGCCC
>NZ_JAWJBT010000789.1:0-264 GCF_046536035.1 Halomonas sp. SIMBA_159 | reverse complement strand
CACATGGTATTGCCTGCGTTCATGGTCATCATATCGGTTTTACGGGCCACCCCGACACCTTCAATTTTCACTGTGGAAGATGCCGTGGTGAATTTGGCTTCCGCTTCAGTCGTACCGGAAACAATGCCTTTTTTATCGCCGCCTGCATCGCCGGTGCTGCACGAAAACTGGCTGCTTTTCAGGGCAATACTATTGCCACCATCCGCGGTGACTGTTGTGCTTCCATCGGCCAGATCGGCCGACTTCGCATTGTTTCCGTAAGGG
>NZ_JAWJBT010000788.1:0-264 GCF_046536035.1 Halomonas sp. SIMBA_159 | reverse complement strand
CGGCCATTGTCGCACCGACCGCGCGTGCTATAACGCGATCCGGCAAATCGACCTCGACAGCCCGAACGGGCGCAGGCAATGGCGTCGGACACGACGGTTCTCATCCTCAACGGCCCCAATCTCAACATGCTCGGCGTGCGCGAGCCGGAGATCTACGGCCGCCAGACACTGGGCGACATCGAGACCGCATGCGTCGACCATGCCGCGACGCTCGGCGTGAGCGTCGATTTCCGGCAGTCCAACAGCGAGGGCGAGCTCGTCACC
>NZ_JAWJBT010000787.1:0-264 GCF_046536035.1 Halomonas sp. SIMBA_159 | reverse complement strand
CCTGCCATTGAACGGTCAATATATTTCTGACAAGTCCCATACATTGAACCATGAATATTAGCAATCGTTCGGACTTTATTTTGCCATTCTGAACGAATATAAATTTCATTAATGCTATGCTCACAAGTAATAATATCAAAAGCATTTTCCTCAACTTTTTGATCAATCCATTGCTGCATTTGGGGAGAATAATAAGATAAAACACTTTTTGGTGTTCCTTCTTTTAGTAATTGTCCAAGTCGTTTCGCTCGGTTCATAATTCCC
>NZ_JAWJBT010000786.1:0-264 GCF_046536035.1 Halomonas sp. SIMBA_159 | reverse complement strand
GACAGCCGCATCCGCTTCGTGGCGCGCCTGGCCGCGAGCTGGCTGCGGCTGCGGCACACGCCGGCGGCGGAGCGGCGCACCGCCATCGTGCTGGCGAACTACCCGAACCGCGACGCCCGGATGGGCAACGGCGTCGGCCTCGACACCCCGGCCGGCACGATCCTGCTGCTGCAGGCGATGGCGGAGGCCGGCTACGACGTCACCGACATCCCGGCCGACGGCAACGCGCTGATCGAGCGGCTCGCCGCCGGGCCGACCAACGCC
>NZ_JAWJBT010000785.1:0-264 GCF_046536035.1 Halomonas sp. SIMBA_159 | reverse complement strand
ACGCACCTGCCAGTACGCGGCGTAGGCGTAGTCGGAGATCCACCAGGCCGCCCGTCGCACGAGATCGATGGTGTCCCCTCCCCTGGCGGCCTCTGCACCGCATCCGTCACGCCCGACGATACGCCACGGGCCGGCTGACCCTGCGACGGGTACGACGAAGGGGCGGAACCGCTGTTCCGCCCCTTCGTGTCATGCCGTGATCAGACCGTGGCTTCCTTGTAGATCGGAGCCGCGCCGTTCACGGCGTCTCCGACCTTGTGCACG
>NZ_JAWJBT010000784.1:0-264 GCF_046536035.1 Halomonas sp. SIMBA_159 | reverse complement strand
GTTCAATGTAATCAACAAGCAGGGCATATACATAGGGCCTGCCTTTGACTTGTTCAGCTGCCTTCGCATATGAATAATCGCCCATTTTTTCTGACGTAAAGCCTTTCATCATAGATTCATCATCATTCAGCATGGCAAAGTATTGGGCCATTTTTAATAATGCGATCCTTGCTTTTTCAGGGAGGGGCTGATATTTTTCGTTTGTGAAATCGTGACCTACGATCTGAAATACTGCAGCTTCTGCTTCGATAATATCTGCTGTCA
>NZ_JAWJBT010000783.1:0-264 GCF_046536035.1 Halomonas sp. SIMBA_159 | reverse complement strand
GATCCGTTTCGCCTGAAGGTAGTAGCGGGAGGCAGGTTTTTCATAGCTCGGCACGCCCTCTCGGACCCACCGCCGGATGAGGTTGGCGGAGACTGTGGCCCCGGCCACCATGTGGACGAACTCCGCCGCCTCGTCGTACCGCAGGAAGTACCGCTCGCTGTCGTCGATGGGGAGGGGGCTGCTCATTCGGCGGCTCTCTTTCGCACGATGCGGTTCCGGAGTCTGACAAGGGCGAATCGCGGTGGTCATGGTCTGCTCCGCTGA
>NZ_JAWJBT010000782.1:0-264 GCF_046536035.1 Halomonas sp. SIMBA_159 | reverse complement strand
CATTCGTAAACGCAGATTTCGACGGCTTCGCGCGTAAGAAAGTGGTTAACGTCGATTTCGTGATGCTGACCGAATACGCCGCTGACATCAAAACTGCGGTTGCTTACCCACCCGCTTCCCTGGTTAACACCTTCGGCGAGTGGATGGCGAAAAACGACAAAACTCAGTTGCGTATTTCCGAAACCGAAAAATATGCCCACGTTACTTTCTTCTTCAACGGTGGCGTAGAAGAGTCGTTCAAAGGCGAAGATCGCATTCTGATCA
>NZ_JAWJBT010000781.1:0-265 GCF_046536035.1 Halomonas sp. SIMBA_159 | reverse complement strand
CCATTGAAGGGGGCCATGCAGTATTCGACCCCGCCGATTTCAAGCTTCATATCGGATATGAGCGGCACCGCATACCACTTTACTCCAAGGTCCGCCATCGCTGGCCAGTCTGGGTGCCCAATTTCAACTTCAGGCTTGGCGTCTGCCGGCAGCTCGAACCATTTGGGCTCTTTTCCGGCTTCGCCGATCACCACTGGCAGCAGGTCGACATCACCGCCCGCCCCTTGCCATCCGAGCGCCTCACATTGTGCGGTAAATGCAAGAG
>NZ_JAWJBT010000780.1:0-265 GCF_046536035.1 Halomonas sp. SIMBA_159 | reverse complement strand
TGAGTTTGTGCAACAAGTGGCAACCCAAATGCAGCAAGCCGGAATTCGGGCAAGAGCGGATCTCAGTGGAGAACGCTTAGGAAAGTTGATCCGCAATGCGGAGAAGCAAAAAGTCCCTGTAATGGCAGTTGTAGGAGCGAAAGAAGGGGAAGGAAATAGCCTAAGTATCAGAACTCGCGCTTCGGGTGAGTTAGGGAGTATGGCTGTGGAGGAAGTGACCCCAAAATTACAAAGCGCGATCGCGTCCCATGAAAATTTCTAAGCC
>NZ_JAWJBT010000779.1:0-265 GCF_046536035.1 Halomonas sp. SIMBA_159 | reverse complement strand
ACTCGCCCGCCTTCGCAAGACGGGAGTACTTCTGCTCCTCTTCGACGGTGAGGAGCGGCTTAACGCTGATGCGGTTCAGATAATGCTGGATCGTGTCGGCCGTTAGCTCGGCCTGCAGCAGCGCGCGGAAGTCGTCGGCGTCGGGCACGACCTCGGCCGCGCCTTCGCGCGCGTCGCCGCCTTCTTCCGCGCTTTGACGCTCGTCGAGTTCGCGTTCTTCAACAGTCTCTTCTTCCGCTTCGGAAGCGCCGCTTTCGTCCACCGA
>NZ_JAWJBT010000778.1:0-265 GCF_046536035.1 Halomonas sp. SIMBA_159 | reverse complement strand
ACTGCGCACCATAAACCGGCCCTAACTCGCCTGACTCTGTCGCCCATTCATCCCAGATAGAAACACCATTATCTTTTAAGTAACCAATGTTGGTTTCGCCTTTTAGAAACCACAATAACTCATGGATAATCGAGCGCAGATGGCATTTTTTGGTGGTTACCAGCGGAAAGCCGTCAGATAAATTAAACCGCATCTGATAGCCAAATACACTGATCGTGCCTGTACCGGTACGGTCTGTTTTTTTGTGGCCGTGCTCAAGCACGTG
>NZ_JAWJBT010000777.1:0-265 GCF_046536035.1 Halomonas sp. SIMBA_159 | reverse complement strand
GCCCGCCTTCTCGAAGATCTTCATCAGGAAGATCGACGAGATCACGTAGAACGCCAGCGCAAAGAGCAGAGTGATCAAGAAGACGACGAAGAGACCGGCGATAGCCGCCCCGTTGTCGTAATAGTCGTTGTACATGAACCCCTCCGGATCCGATGGAGCGGACGCTGTGCGCGCCGCGACACCCACCATATCGGTGTGCCGATATCCGGGGCAACGACACACGCGCAGAGAACTCTCAGCGCGTCACGCGCGGTCATTCCGCGAC
>NZ_JAWJBT010000776.1:0-265 GCF_046536035.1 Halomonas sp. SIMBA_159 | reverse complement strand
ACAGCATCACGCAGTGCCGCTTCCTGCCATTGACAAAGCGGCGTGCCATCCAGTGTGATCTCGCCTTGCTGCGGATCCCAGTTCCGGGTCAGCAATTGCAGCAGGGTTGATTTACCACAGCCCGTGCGTCCAAGCAGCGCCAGTTTTTCACCGGCTTTGAGCTCAAGAGTGACATGGTTGAGCACGGATTGTTCGCTACCGAAGTAGCTAAAGCTGACGTCTTGAATTTTAATCTCGCCCCGGACACTGGCTTGATGGCCCTGAG
>NZ_JAWJBT010000775.1:0-265 GCF_046536035.1 Halomonas sp. SIMBA_159 | reverse complement strand
GCCGGGCCGCAGGACCTGGCCCAGCGCCGCAAGGCCGCCGACCTGCTGGCGCGCCGCGGCTTCGATGCCGACACCATCCGCGCCGCGAGCCGGTTCGATCCTGACGACTGAGCGCCCAAGGGCTGGTAATCTTGGTGGTTTAGGTTGCGCCGCCGCTCCGCCTGCCCCATATCGGGCAGGTGGAACCGGTCCACCTGCCGCCCGCCCGACTGCCAGCCCGATGAACGCACCCACCAAATTCACGACCTCCCAGATCCGCAGCGAC
>NZ_JAWJBT010000774.1:0-265 GCF_046536035.1 Halomonas sp. SIMBA_159 | reverse complement strand
ACCCTGTTGTTTAACCAGCTTACCGGCCTGAAACAAAAGGTTGCCAACTTTCCGGGCGTAACAGTAGAGCTGAAAAGCGGCCAGTTTGCCGGTTATCAGGTAGTCGACTTCCCTGGCGCTTACTCATTGCATACGCTGTCTAAAGACGAACAGATCGCCGTAGACAAACTGCATGAGGCACTGCTGGACGACAACACCGCACTGATTGTCTGCAACCTTGATGCAACGCGATTGGAAAGCAGCCTGGTATTTGGCCTGCAGGTAC
>NZ_JAWJBT010000773.1:0-265 GCF_046536035.1 Halomonas sp. SIMBA_159 | reverse complement strand
GGCCCAATCCATCGCGCTAAAGCCCGACCTGCTGGCGTTCGCCCGCGCCGCGCACCAGGCGGCGCAGGAACTCCACGACCATCAGGGCCATGGAGATGGGCATGACGCTAAGCGCCCACCATTCCGGGAAGACCAGCGTCTGGCGCACCATGGTGCCGCGGTCCAGGGAGGGCAGTGTGGCGTCCAGCGAATAAGCGAAGAAGACGCCCGCCAGGACCGCGCCGAGCAGGTTCACCGCAGCGACGACCAGCCATTTGCCACGGCC
>NZ_JAWJBT010000772.1:0-265 GCF_046536035.1 Halomonas sp. SIMBA_159 | reverse complement strand
TCAAGTTTCCCGGGATGCAGGTGGTCGCGCGTGCGCGGCAGTCGACGGAGCTGATCAAGATCCTGCAAACGGTTGAGTGCGACGTGCTCGTGACCGACCTCGCAATGCCGGGCGGCCAGTTCGGCGACGGCTTGCCGTTGATCGGCTACCTGCGCCGCAACTTTGCCAAGGTTCCCATCGTCGTACTGACGATGCTGGAGAACGCCGCGCTGCTGCAACGCTTGCGAGAGCTGGGCGTGACGTCGGTTGTGAACAAGTCGGACGA
>NZ_JAWJBT010000771.1:0-265 GCF_046536035.1 Halomonas sp. SIMBA_159 | reverse complement strand
AAGAAGGTTTCACAGAAAAAAATTACATTTACCGCCAATGCAGAGCAACTTCTGCAGCCACAGTTTACGGTAGAACAACTACGTGAGCTGGGTATTAAGGTGGATGAAATCCCGGCGCTGGCTGAAAAAGATGACGATAGCGTGATCAACTCGCTTGAACAAATCATTCCCGGTACAGCTGCTGAATTTGATTTCAATCATCAGCGACTTAATTTGAGCATTCCCCAAATTGCACTGTACCGTGATGCAAGAGGTTACGTCTCCC
>NZ_JAWJBT010000770.1:0-265 GCF_046536035.1 Halomonas sp. SIMBA_159 | reverse complement strand
CCGAGCAACGCGGCCGTCGTCGACAGCAACTTCGTGCTGGATTACTTCCGTCTGGCGGCCGATAGGCGGTTGCTGTTCGGGGGACGGGTCAGCTACTCGACGCTGATGCCGCCGAACCTGCCGCGAGTCATGCGGGCGAAGATGCTGACCGTCTTCCCTCAGCTGACGGACGTGCCGTTCGACTTCACCTGGGGCGGCTACGTCGGCATCACGGTCGAGCGGACGCCGCACTTCGGCCGGCTCGGCGACAAGGTGTTCTTCGCCC
>NZ_JAWJBT010000769.1:0-265 GCF_046536035.1 Halomonas sp. SIMBA_159 | reverse complement strand
ACAGGCAGCCCGTTTTTTGCGTCCGTTCAAAGCTTGATGTGACTAGGTCACTACGTCACAGCACATAACGCGACAGGTCTTCGTCTTCGGCAACTTCGTTCAGCGCGCGATCCACATATGCTGCGTCGATTTGCACCGTGTGGCCGGAGTGATTGCCGGCGGAGAACGACACTTCTTCGAGCAGCTTTTCGATAACCGTATATAGACGGCGCGCGCCGATATTCTCGGTCTTTTCGTTCACCGAATAAGCGATCTCGGCGAGGCG
>NZ_JAWJBT010000768.1:0-265 GCF_046536035.1 Halomonas sp. SIMBA_159 | reverse complement strand
CTGGGTGTGGGCGCCGACTGACGTCGCCTGCACCTCGAGCCGGCCATCGGTGCTGATCGTACCGCCCGTGACGGTGTCTCCGCTCGTGACCGAGATCGGCATCGGCTCGCCGGTCATCATGCTCGCGTCGACGGCTGCGCTGCCGCTCAGGACGACGCCATCCGCGGGCACGGTCTCGCCCGGCAGGAGCACGAACACATCCCCGGAGCGCAGCTGGCCGGCGGGTTCCACCGTCTCGACCCCATCGCGCAGCACGCGCACATGC
>NZ_JAWJBT010000767.1:0-265 GCF_046536035.1 Halomonas sp. SIMBA_159 | reverse complement strand
ATAAACCTTTTCCTGATTTGCCTCTTTATTTCATGATGTGGGTTTATGCCGTTTTCTTTGCGGAAATATAGCGTCTTTGTTTTTTATAAACTGTTCATCTTCTCAGTTACAGAAAATTACATCACTTTTACTTGCAACACGCAAAAATGCCTCCTGCTGCTGAATGCGGTTTAGACAAGTTAAATTCTCTTGCCTACACTTCTTTACGCTGTGAATAGTCCGGTAAATACCTGAAAGTAATAGCTGATATCACTCATTAATCATG
>NZ_JAWJBT010000766.1:0-265 GCF_046536035.1 Halomonas sp. SIMBA_159 | reverse complement strand
CGCCTCGACGCAGGATCTGTTGAACAAGCGCATGCGCACGCACGAGAAGAACGCCTGGATGCTGCGCGCTCACCTGGAAGGCTGAGCGCGAGCACGTCCCGGCAACGAGCACTCCTCTAGCCAAGGAGCGCGCGAGCGGTATTCAGCGGCTGGGTTTGCGGTGCGGTCGGACGGGCGCCATATCGGGACCATGACCGACCCGCGACCCCAGCCGCTGGATGCCAATTCTCTGCTGTCGCTGGCCGTCCTGCTGGCCGGCGAGGAC
>NZ_JAWJBT010000765.1:0-265 GCF_046536035.1 Halomonas sp. SIMBA_159 | reverse complement strand
CTCCAGGAAGAACAGCGGAATAGCTTTGTTGCGCACCACCACAGTAAGTTGCCCGTCTACCACATTGGTTTTGTTCAAATCCAGATGGAAGATCTCACTGACGCCAGCAAGTGGTAATGCAAAAGTCTGCTTTCCAACGACAACCATCAGTGTTGGCAAGATGGCCAATGTCAGCGGCACTTTAATTTCCAGTAACGTGCCTTCGCCCATTTTTGAGTGAATATGCACAGTACCGTTTAACTGGTTAATTTTGGTCTTAACCACA
>NZ_JAWJBT010000764.1:0-265 GCF_046536035.1 Halomonas sp. SIMBA_159 | reverse complement strand
CAACCTAATTTCAAGGATTGGTATTTGCTAAATTCTAATGCAAGAGCTTTTGTATACTTTCCCCCACGTTTTTTTACGAAGTCAATAAATCCACCACCATAATTGTAAGACTGTAATGTAAGGCGCACATCTCCCCCTGCCTTTTTAAAAACAGCCGCAAAATGCTTTATACCAACCTGTATCGAGTATTCTGGATTAGTTATCGTATTAGGCGGCAAACCTATTGATTCACTTGACTGCATAATATCAAGATAGCGCCCACCAC
>NZ_JAWJBT010000763.1:0-265 GCF_046536035.1 Halomonas sp. SIMBA_159 | reverse complement strand
GGAGTAGACATGCCAACGGGCATTACCACTAACTACATCAATACCATTCCTGCAGCACAAGAGCCTGCGTATCCTGGTGATACCACTCTGGAACGTCGTATCCGTGCAATTATCCGCTGGAACGCCGTAATGATCGTACTGCGTGCCTCTAAGAAAGATCTGGAGCTGGGTGGCCACATGGCTTCGTTCCAATCTTCTGCGGCTTTCTACGAAGTGTGCTTTAACCACTTCTTCCGCGCAGCTAACGAAACAGACGGCGGCGACC
>NZ_JAWJBT010000762.1:0-265 GCF_046536035.1 Halomonas sp. SIMBA_159 | reverse complement strand
CTGAAGCGTCCTCAGGTGCCGCCGGTACAATTCCCGAGATCATTTCAGCACGAAAGGCAAGTCCTTCATGAGCGCACAGCGTCAGGATGCGGCGAGCGTCGACGACCAGACCTCGGGCCGTCAGCGGCGGCGGCGGCGCGTATGGACGATTCTCATCATCGTCATCATCGCGTTCCTCGTCGCGGTCTGCTGGGTCGGGCTGCGCGCCATCACCGTGAAGGACGGGCTCGTCGAGAGCCAGCAGCTCATCGGTGAGATCCAGGAC
>NZ_JAWJBT010000761.1:0-265 GCF_046536035.1 Halomonas sp. SIMBA_159 | reverse complement strand
GCCGGAGTTCACGGCAGCCCTCTTCCGCATCGCCGTGGCCAACATCCGAAAGCCCCCGCTGCTGGTCGTCGGTGGCGTCGACACCCTCGCCAGCGTCGAGGGCTCCCGGCGTCTCCGTGAGCGCCTCATCGCTCTCGGTGCCGAGCAGACCGTCATCATGGCCGACGTCAACGGCGTCGAGAAGCAGGACGGCATCACCGATGTGATCGAGGTCCACAACCTCACCGACCACGAATTCGCGGTCCTGGAACGAGAGGTCACCGGC
>NZ_JAWJBT010000760.1:0-265 GCF_046536035.1 Halomonas sp. SIMBA_159 | reverse complement strand
CATCGACAGCGAGTCCATGAAGCAGCCGAGCACGATCAGCATGGCCAGCAGCGCGATCAGCACGATCCAGGGGTTGTAGCCGCTGGCGCTGGCCCAGTCGGACAGCGCGGCCGGCAGACCGGCGCGGGTGAAAAAGCCCTTCAGCACCTCCGCGCCGAACAGGATGAAGTAGATCATGCCGCTGGTGCGTGCGGAGTCCTTCATCGCCTGGACAATGCCGGCAAAGGTCAGGCCCTCGCCGAAAGCCCGCAGGACCAGGCCGTAG
>NZ_JAWJBT010000759.1:0-265 GCF_046536035.1 Halomonas sp. SIMBA_159 | reverse complement strand
CGGATGGGCGTCGTCCGGCGTTCCGCTCCTGGTGACCCACGAGATGATCGGTCGGATGCTGCGCGCCGACCTCCGAGGATTGACTGCCTCATCAGCGCTGTCTCTCCGGCATCCGTATGATGTGGTCTTCGAGATCGACCGCGGCATCGAGACGATGCTCTAGGAGTCGTCCTCTGGCAGCAGATCCGGGCGCCGCTGTCGTGTGCGCTCGAGCTGTTGTTCCCGCCTCCAGGCAGCGATGACGGCGTGGTTGCCGCTCAGCAGC
>NZ_JAWJBT010000758.1:0-265 GCF_046536035.1 Halomonas sp. SIMBA_159 | reverse complement strand
AGCAAGCACGCGCGGAGGAACGGCGTTGGTGCACACCCCGGTCACGACGTGCGCGACCGGCTCGGACAGTCTCGACTGCCGAACTGTTCCGTAGATGCGACCGCCCGTCACGCGGGCGAAGAACGTGGTGAGGTCGAGGGATATGACGATGTCGGCCCCCGTGTGGAGCGCGGCCCCGGTGGCCGCGCTGCGACCGGGCATGAAACCGTGGGCGGCATCGTTCACGGCTATGAGGCCGAGCACCTGTTCCAGAAGACTGCGCTGC
>NZ_JAWJBT010000757.1:0-265 GCF_046536035.1 Halomonas sp. SIMBA_159 | reverse complement strand
ATCAGTCGAGTGTAGTTTACTAACCTTAAGGTAACATTAACCTTGTTAGGCGTCAGATATTTAGCTTACGTTTTATCGGCTGCTTTATCGTTTTCCTGAGGTTGCGTTTTGTCATCTGTGGCGTGGTTCAGATACACCACACGCTGAGGAAAGGGGATTTCTATGCCGGCTTTGTCAAACGCCAGTTTTACTTCTTCCTGCAGGCTGTTGCGTAAATCACGGAAGTTCTCCCGTTTACTCCAGACCGAAAATTGGATATTCAGTG
>NZ_JAWJBT010000756.1:0-265 GCF_046536035.1 Halomonas sp. SIMBA_159 | reverse complement strand
CTTGGTTTCGCCAAACGCTTCGTAGCTGATACGGTCAGGGGTAATACCCTGTTGTTCAAAATACTGCACAACACTTTGCGCCCTGCGTTCAGACAGCTTCATGTTGTAGTCTTCCGAGCCGACATCGTCGGTATGGGTTTCCACCCGCAGCATGGCTTCCGGATATTGACTCAGGTGATTCAGCATCGGCTGGAACGTGGAAGTCATATCAGGGCGAAGCTTGGCAGAATTGAACTCAAAGATGGCATTGGACTGGGTACCATCC
>NZ_JAWJBT010000755.1:0-265 GCF_046536035.1 Halomonas sp. SIMBA_159 | reverse complement strand
CCCAATCTCTACACCCTGTGGTGTGATATGCAATTCTTCCGGCATATTAACATTTCCACCGACATAGCGAACCCGCTCAAAACCTCCATCATTTTCTGCCAAAGTTTGCCAGCCGTGCAGACCGACCATATAAAGCTGACCATCAGTTGGATTAATACAGCCGCGCATTATTCCAGATTGAGATTTAACCGGCAATTCAACAATACCTCCCTGAAGTCTACCCCCCATATTTTCAGTCAAAACTACAAATAACTTGCTCTGTCCA
>NZ_JAWJBT010000754.1:0-265 GCF_046536035.1 Halomonas sp. SIMBA_159 | reverse complement strand
CATGTTACGCTGCCACATCCAGTTTACACCGGCAGTCCAGGCGGTTTTGCTTTCATCGTAGTCAACAGCTTTGCTGATATCGCCGGTTAAGCCTTCGTCTACTACATAGGTTATTTTGTGGTTTTCGCGCCGGGCGCCAACGTCTACCCGCCATTGCTCGTTCAGCTGATACTCTACCGCGGCATACACCGCACTGGTGTCACCATCGCCGGTGGCGTCAATGTCGTAGTTCCAGCTGCAGCTTTCCAGGCTGTCGTTACAGTCG
>NZ_JAWJBT010000753.1:0-265 GCF_046536035.1 Halomonas sp. SIMBA_159 | reverse complement strand
CAAAGAAGAGTTATTCAGTCATTCTTTATTGAGAGTAGCACTGAGTGTCTCTGCAAGCCGAACCGGATAGTTACAATAACTTCTTCATTTGCAGTAACGTCCAGGGTTCACCATTAAAAACGCGAGTCGCCCTGTCAGCCTGGTAGATTTCAAAGCCCATCCCGCGATAACAATTTACCGCACGAAAATTGTGCTCAAACACCGCCAGTGATACCGCTTCAGCACCGAACTCAGACTCGGCTTTCTCCACCGCCATATCCAGCAG
>NZ_JAWJBT010000752.1:0-265 GCF_046536035.1 Halomonas sp. SIMBA_159 | reverse complement strand
CGAAGATGCCCTCGATGCCGCGGCGCAGGGTCGCGACCTTCGCGTCCTCGGTCAGCACCATGCCGACGCCGAACATCACCGCGAAGAACATCAGCGACAGGATCGCGCCGTTGCTCGACGCGGCGGCGATGACGTTGCTGGGCACGATCGACATCAGCATGTCCATGCCCTGCGGCTGGTGCGAGGCGCCGGCAACGATCTCGCGGCTGCGTTCGGCATTGGCCTGCAGCAGCTGCGCGGCCAGCTGCGGATCAACGCCCGCACC
>NZ_JAWJBT010000751.1:0-265 GCF_046536035.1 Halomonas sp. SIMBA_159 | reverse complement strand
CCCGGTAGACGCCAGAGGTCACCAGTCGTGTAGTTTTAAGTGGATTGATTGCCGTCTTCGCACGGGCAAAGGCCATGATGCCAGCCAGCCCGAAACCGACTGCCAATACACTGAATACCCATTCCAATAAAATCTTGCCGGGAAAACTGAAACGCCATAGCGGAAAATACTGAGCCAGCAAATACATTGCAGCCAGGGTAATTAAAAACACTAAAGGGGGCGTAAGTCTGAATCTCATCTTATATCCCTTAATCACAGTCAACAG
>NZ_JAWJBT010000750.1:0-266 GCF_046536035.1 Halomonas sp. SIMBA_159 | reverse complement strand
ACAGTGCAGCCACAGCTGCACTATTACGCTAATAACCTGCAGCGGGTGGATTTCAGCGCAGACGGCATACACCTGACCGGCGAAGGGTACCGGCGTTTTCTTCATGGAGTGACTTTACAATGCAAGGCAGCAACAAACTGATAGATTATCTTGATGTGATGCGCTCGGTACTGATGATGCTGGGCATAGTGCTTCACACTGCACATTTGTACAACCCCAGCCAGGTATGGCTGGTATATGCACCGGAACATCACCCGTTTTTCAAT
>NZ_JAWJBT010000749.1:0-266 GCF_046536035.1 Halomonas sp. SIMBA_159 | reverse complement strand
CGAGTTTCATTGAAGTCGCCATCTTGCCCAAATTCAATTTCACGGAGGAAATAGTAACGGACGGCATCTGCACCATAGCGATCAATTAAGGCGATGGGATCAAGGGCATGATCGTCGGCATACCGGCGGCCCGCATCAAGGGCCTGTGCCTGGCCATCGCCACGCTGGCGGCCCCGTACATCCTCGAGGATCTCTTCAACCGGGCGGTGTGGTTCACCGGCGGGTCCGCCGGCTCCCTGGCCAACCCGCTGAGCCTCTGCGGCTAC
>NZ_JAWJBT010000748.1:0-266 GCF_046536035.1 Halomonas sp. SIMBA_159 | reverse complement strand
GATGATTACCAGGAGAAGAGCGATCGACACCCTGGGTGCGCCGGGAGCCACCGCGCCGATGCGCCGGTTTCGTCCGACCCTTCCGCTGATCCTGGCCGCGGCCGTGACGATCGGTCTGTCCAGCTGCACACGGGGCGGCCCGCCGGCGCCGGTGGTGTACGGCAGCGGTGGCCCGCCGGCGAGCCAGTCGGCCGATTCCAGCAGCTCAAGCCGTCCGGTTCAGAGCACGCGCCGATCCGACAGCCAGCCGGTCGATCGCTCCGGCC
>NZ_JAWJBT010000747.1:0-266 GCF_046536035.1 Halomonas sp. SIMBA_159 | reverse complement strand
CTGTTAAATCAACACCATATTCCCACCACGCTCCGTAATAAGGCATGTGAAATACTTCTTTCCATGTCAAACCACCATCTGTACTAACTTTTACAGAACCATCAGAAAGATGCTGTGAATCTCCGTAACCATCAAAAGTTAAGTGTGCAGTTTTGTAATTTGTTAAATCGAAAACCGGAGAAACCAACATATCGTTTGCTTCATCGCAATTGCATTTATCATCATTACTTGCCATAAACTTAGTGTGGTCTTCAATAAACCAACCC
>NZ_JAWJBT010000746.1:0-266 GCF_046536035.1 Halomonas sp. SIMBA_159 | reverse complement strand
CCCTTTAAAATTTTTAGTAATGCTGTAATTCCTTTAAGTCTTCTTTCAATGCCAACAAGAACCTGTAAAATGATGGAATAGTTTACCGTTAAACGACCAAGAGCTACTGAAAGTTCTTTTGAAATTTCTTCAACATCAGGATGCCAAGTTCTACTTTCGCTTAGAATAGGGCTTACCATACTAGAATCATTTTCACCCAAAAGTGAATTACGTATAGCTTTACTAATTTCTTCATACTCATCAGGTCGTCTCATGACAAATGTAAG
>NZ_JAWJBT010000745.1:0-266 GCF_046536035.1 Halomonas sp. SIMBA_159 | reverse complement strand
CTGTTTATTATTCGTGTCGATGAACAACGTTGTGGTATCAGTCGCGATGCGTTGATGGAAGCGTTAAAAGAAAGAGGCATTGGTACCGGGTTACATTTCCGCGCCGCTCACACACAAAAATATTATCGCGAGCGTTTTCCCACGCTGTCGTTACCGAATACCGAATGGAATAGCGAACGCATCTGTTCTTTGCCGCTGTTCCCGGATATGACTACCGCCGATGCCGACCATGTCATCACAGCCCTTCAGCAACTCGCAGGACAATA
>NZ_JAWJBT010000744.1:0-266 GCF_046536035.1 Halomonas sp. SIMBA_159 | reverse complement strand
AGTGAATTCTGAATCAAATTAGTTTTTTATTAAAAATGATGACAAAAATGACTCAAATGATTAGTTTATTGCTGGCTTGCGTTGTACTATTCTTGCCGTTGGATGCTCAAGCCCAGACTTCTACTCGCTTTCAACGGGAATCTTTAATTAGTGCCGATCTTTCAGGAGAAGATTTATCTGGGGAAACGCTACAACTGCGAGAAATTTCAGATGCCAACTTAAGTGCAGCGAATTTGAGTGATGCTGATGTGCGGGGATCGATTTTC
>NZ_JAWJBT010000743.1:0-266 GCF_046536035.1 Halomonas sp. SIMBA_159 | reverse complement strand
ATCTGGACGCATGGCAGCACGTGAAGGAAGCGATGTCGCCCGATGGCCTGATGCCCGCAGATGGCCCTGCGACGGCGCTCAAGACCTTGCAGGCGTTCGATCCGGCGGTGCAGGGCAAGCCGATCGACGTATCGAAGACGTGGACGAACGACTTCGTCAAGAAAGCGCTGACTACGGTGAAGGCCTAAGGTCGTTCTCCTCGCACTAAGTCACGTCACGTCACGCCACGCCTCGCTCGGCGCGTGACGTCCCATTCCGAACCGATC
>NZ_JAWJBT010000742.1:0-266 GCF_046536035.1 Halomonas sp. SIMBA_159 | reverse complement strand
CCCTGCTCAATATGTGCTTCGAAATGCGCACCAACAGTATGCGGTTTCGTGTTTTCGCCAACGTAGCCGATTGCTGTCAGTGCGTCGCGCACGGACACGCCGTCCCGATCCTGCTGCGCAAGCGCATGTTCGAGCGTGAAAGCGCCTGCAAACACGCCTGAGCCCATCATCACGGGAACGAAGCGCGAACCTTCCTCGTTGGTCCAGACCGCGACCTCGATCGGCGCGAGCGTTGTGACGTTTGCATCGGCCAGCGTGCGCAGCAC
>NZ_JAWJBT010000741.1:0-266 GCF_046536035.1 Halomonas sp. SIMBA_159 | reverse complement strand
ATATTGTCTATCAACTGCCAGAAGCCAGCCGCCTGGCTGTACATCGACATAACCGGGTTTTTCATACTGGCGAAGTGGTTGTGCTCGATGCGTATCACTGCGCCCATTCTGCTGTTTATCCCGCTTTCAACAGCACCATCATAAAAATTGTTATAGATGTGGCCTTTGCCAAAGCGAAACAGTGGCAAGCGCGAGTTTACGTTATACCAGTGGTTATGGTGATAAGTAATGGTGCGGTCGTAATTATCGCTGTCTGAAGAGCCAAC
>NZ_JAWJBT010000740.1:0-266 GCF_046536035.1 Halomonas sp. SIMBA_159 | reverse complement strand
CTGCGGTTCCACGATCCTCGGCACGAGCGCGGCGTTGAACGCGCGCCCGGCCTCCGCGCCGAGGTGCGCGTCGAACGCCTCCCGGTCCCGATACCGCTCGAAGACGACGAAACGGTGCGGGTCCTCGGCTCTGCGATAGACCTCGAAGGTCTCGTTGCCGGGTTCGGCCCGCACGCTCTCCGCATACTCCTGGATCAGGGCGTCGACCTCGTCGGCCGCGGCGGGCAGCGCCGTGAACTCGGCGGAGAGGACGACCTGGCTGTCGC
>NZ_JAWJBT010000739.1:0-266 GCF_046536035.1 Halomonas sp. SIMBA_159 | reverse complement strand
GGCATCGTTCGCAATGGACCCGCCGGCGTCACCATCGAAGCCCAGGGCACGGCCGGGGCGCTCGACCGCTTCGCCCGCGCGATCGAAACCCGTCTGCCGCCGCTGGCCCGCGTCGATCACGCCGAGTGTGAAGCGGTCCCCCGCTGCCTCGATGAGCGGGACTTCACCATCGCGGACAGCGACGTTGACGCCTCGGCCGACGCCGTGCCCCGAGTCACCGCCGATCTCGCCGTGTGCGACGACTGCCTGCGGGAGATGCGTGACCC
>NZ_JAWJBT010000738.1:0-266 GCF_046536035.1 Halomonas sp. SIMBA_159 | reverse complement strand
ACCACGCATTCCCAACGCAGAAACTCTCCAAACCTTCAAAGACACTGATGCTGGTGAAAACCTCACTCGCCATGAAAGTGTCGATGATATTTTTGCCGAGTTCAATTGCAATGATCTTGATCGCTAAATGTACCGCCCTGTCACTACCAAGCAATTCAATAAAGACTTAAAGCGGGCTGCCAAACGTGGCAAAGACTTGTCAAAACTCCAAGCCATTATGAAAACACTAGCAGCAGGTAAAGCACTACCGCCAAAAAATCGCGATC
>NZ_JAWJBT010000737.1:0-266 GCF_046536035.1 Halomonas sp. SIMBA_159 | reverse complement strand
CGTTCGGGTTCCCGCCGTGCTCCCCGGAATCGACGGTGAGCACACGCAGCGCTGGCGGGGGTTCGCTGTGCGACGCAGCGAGTTCGCAGAGGGCGAGCCGATGGTCGATGCCGGGTATCTCGCCCCTGTCGTCCTCGCCGAGTTCGGCGCTCTGGCGGCAGCATCGGTGAATGCGCTCGCAGAGCTCGCGCACCCGGGGCTCGACCGCGAGCAGATGTGGGACATGCGTGTCGCGTACGAGCAGATCATCGCACTCGCCCCGGCAG
>NZ_JAWJBT010000736.1:0-266 GCF_046536035.1 Halomonas sp. SIMBA_159 | reverse complement strand
CTTTCGAGTGTCCGAATTCCACCTGAGGCTTTGATCCCCACTTGACCACGGCTCAGGTCTCGAATCAGTTCCACATCCGCGACAGTCGCACCACCAAACCAGCCAGTATTGGTTTTAATAAAATCAACCCCTGCATCTAAGCACACTTCCACCGCTAAACGTTTTTCTTCTTCGCTTAAAAGCCCAGCTTCAATAATGGCTTTGACAACGACCCCTGTTTCTTCACAAATCTCGGCAACTTCGCGATTGACTTTTTCCGGACTTCC
>NZ_JAWJBT010000735.1:0-266 GCF_046536035.1 Halomonas sp. SIMBA_159 | reverse complement strand
GACCGACCGGGAACTGCGCTATGTGCAGGCGGCGCTGGTGATCTCGCGCGACTATCACGGGCTGCTCGATGCCGAGTGGGGCAGCGGTAGCCAGGGCGCGCTCGAGGACTACACCGACCGGCGTTTCGGCACGCGGCGGCCCCGCTTTCGCCACCTGCGCCCGCTTCTGGCCGCGTTCGAACGGGAATGGCGCGACGCAGGCTGGGAAGAGATACATTTCGACGACATCAACCTTTCGATCGCGCTGCCTGCAGGGATCCTCGAAC
>NZ_JAWJBT010000734.1:0-266 GCF_046536035.1 Halomonas sp. SIMBA_159 | reverse complement strand
CCATAGGCACCTTCGGCGCGCTGCCGCTGCCGTTCAAGTTCGATGGTTTTGCCGATCCGCAAGTTGTGCGTCCACCGCTGCTTGGCGAGCACACGGAGCAGGTTCTGCGCGAGCGGCTCGGCTACGACGCTGCGCACGTCGCCGCCCTGCGCCGTGACGGCGCAATCTGAAGCACGGCAAACAAATACTGGAAGGGAACCCCATGACAGTCAACGAAACACTGATCGTCGAACGCCATGAAGGCGTGGCCGAGATCGTCCTGAACC
>NZ_JAWJBT010000733.1:0-266 GCF_046536035.1 Halomonas sp. SIMBA_159 | reverse complement strand
CTACACGCACGGGGCTAAGCCCCATCGCTGCAACATACAGGCTATAAAGCAAAAAAACGCATCAAACGATGCGTTTTTTCATTGTTACCCCGGCATAACCGCCAGCAGGTTCTGCCGTTCCCGGTTCGCCAGTTTACGATAGTCGGTTCGGATTTTGTTGGGCACAGGTTCAGCCTGAGGCAGCGGTACCTTCATGGCATTCACGGCGCGTCCGTACTTCAGCAACTCATAATGAAGATGCGGACCGGTGGACCGTCCGGTATTAC
>NZ_JAWJBT010000732.1:0-266 GCF_046536035.1 Halomonas sp. SIMBA_159 | reverse complement strand
CCCGCCGCTGGATGGCGTGGCGGGTTGTTTACGTCAAACAGTTTGTATGTAAAGGTTTGGTGGAAATCACGCAGATACGCATCTTCGATGTTGAGCAGCCAGTCATCATGCCGGTAGATATGAATACGTAAGTCCGGCTCGTCTTTGGTGAGCTCCATCAATCCCAAAATCACTTCAGGCTGCACGTCCTGCTGGAACAGCACTTCGCCCTGACAGGTATGCACCCGGGCACCGTTGGAGGTGATCATGAAAGCCGGAATGCCCAG
>NZ_JAWJBT010000731.1:0-266 GCF_046536035.1 Halomonas sp. SIMBA_159 | reverse complement strand
CCATACTGCTCCATTGCTGCTTAGGCGCGCCCCGTCGTTTGGGTGGCCCATCTGAGCCACGCCACCAATCCATAAAGCCCATGCGGTCCTCATAAAATCAAAAGGCCGCGGCCTTTTCTGTATATGGATTCTTTTGGCGCCGCTGGAACACCGTCAAGCGCAGCACCAATAGCCATTGCCAAAGCGACGGCGGCATCGATGCGTACCGAAGCCTTGGTTTTCACAAACCAGCGATTGTCCTGCGGATCGTGATCGAAGGTGGCGCC
>NZ_JAWJBT010000730.1:0-266 GCF_046536035.1 Halomonas sp. SIMBA_159 | reverse complement strand
CTTTGATTATATTGCTGAATTTGCTGAAATGGAAAATCCGAAGAAAGACAAAGTAAGAAAAGCGACTCAAAAAGACTTTAATGCTTTCTAAGAAAGAGAGGTGAAAATATGGCAGGAAGAATTAAAGGGATTACGATTGAAATTGGTGGAGAGACCACAGGGCTTCAAAATGCTTTAAAAGATGTTAATAAACGTAGTAATGATTTAACTAAGGAGCGTAAAGATGTAGAGCGACTATTAAAATTCGATCCAGGAAATGTGGAAGC
>NZ_JAWJBT010000729.1:0-266 GCF_046536035.1 Halomonas sp. SIMBA_159 | reverse complement strand
AGTGCAGAACAAGTAGAAATGATTTATGACCTTAGCTATGCGCAGGACAAGGAAGGGACGGGGCTGGAAAGTGAACTGCGGATTTTCGACGAGATTCACGAGCTGATCGAGGAAGCGGAAGAATTTCTTGTGATTGATTTGTTTCTATTCGACAACTACAACGACACAGAGACCGCTTACCCAGCCATCGCTGAACGCCTGGCAGATCATTTAATCGAGAAAAAGCAAGAGAATCCCGATTTTCCGATCTATTTCATCACCGATCC
>NZ_JAWJBT010000728.1:0-266 GCF_046536035.1 Halomonas sp. SIMBA_159 | reverse complement strand
GCGGAATCAGCCAGCGGCCGGTCGATCTGGCCGTCCTCGATATCAAGATGCCGCGCATGGACGGCATGGAGCTACTGCAGCGGATCCGCCAGTTCTCCAACATGCCAGTGATCTTCCTGACCTCCAAGGATGACGAGGTGGACGAGCTTCTGGGCCTGCGCATGGGCGCGGACGACTACATCAAGAAGCCGTTCTCCCAGCGCCTGTTGATCGAGCGGATCCGCGTTCTGATGCGCCGCGACTCGGTCAATGCCGGGGGCGAGCCC
>NZ_JAWJBT010000727.1:0-266 GCF_046536035.1 Halomonas sp. SIMBA_159 | reverse complement strand
ACCGACATCGCCAGCTATTTAAGCTTCGTTATGGCGCTGTTTATGGCGTTTGGTGTCTCCTTTGAAGTGCCGGTGGCAATTGTGCTGCTGTGCTGGATGGGGATTACCTCGCCAGAAGACTTACGCAAAAAACGCCCGTATGTGCTGGTTGGTGCATTCGTTGTCGGGATGTTGCTGACGCCGCCGGATGTCTTCTCGCAAACGCTGTTGGCGATCCCGATGTACTGTCTGTTTGAAATCGGTGTCTTCTTCTCACGCTTTTACGT
>NZ_JAWJBT010000726.1:0-266 GCF_046536035.1 Halomonas sp. SIMBA_159 | reverse complement strand
GCCGTAAATACCGCCGATCAGCAGCTGATCACGGCCCAGCTCTTTGAGCATGTGTTCCAGCGGCGAGCGCTGAAACGCCGAATAACGCCATTTGTCGAGCACGGTATCGCCCGCTTCCGGCGCCAGCGCCGCAACCACTTGTTGCAGCTCAGGAGATTTGTTCAGACCCGGCCCCCACATATCGTTCAGCAAGGCACGGTCTGCCATGTTCTGCTCTTTCGGCTGGGCGGTGTAGATCACCGGAATGCCATTGGCTTTACAAAACC
>NZ_JAWJBT010000725.1:0-266 GCF_046536035.1 Halomonas sp. SIMBA_159 | reverse complement strand
CCCATCACCGACACGAACGCGGCGGTCGCGAGGTCGAGACCGTGGTTGAACGGGCCGGCCGGTCGTCGGAGCCCGTCCCGATGCTCGGCCAGTCGCACGCGCGTGTCGTCCGCGAGCGCGCCGAGGCGGGTGCGCACCGCGTCCGCGTCGAGGTCGTGCGCCACCACGGTGACGCGCAGCTGCACGTCGTTGCGCAGCACCGAGGCGACAGCGCGCTCGATCGGACGGGACGCCTCGTGCACAGGGATCACGACGTCGACGCGGGG
>NZ_JAWJBT010000724.1:0-266 GCF_046536035.1 Halomonas sp. SIMBA_159 | reverse complement strand
ACCAACACCCGCATGTCTATTTTGTTGCCATAACGTCCTATCAAAGGTGAAATTAATAGTGGCATGATGCCGATGGGCGCATAAGCAAGTCCGGCCCATATCGCATTATACCCCATCGTTTCCTGGAGTAACTGCGGCATAAGGACGATCGCTCCAGAGTAAAATAAATACGCGCATGTGATACTCACAATACCAATGGTGAAGTTACGGGACTTAAACAAACTGAGATCAAGAATCGGGTTCTCTGAGGTCGACTCCCAAATGAC
>NZ_JAWJBT010000723.1:0-266 GCF_046536035.1 Halomonas sp. SIMBA_159 | reverse complement strand
CCTTTGTTCTCTTCCCGCTGCTGCTTGAACCACGGGAAGCCCTTCTCGTAGTCGTCGCGGAAAGCCTTGGCGAAGCCGCCGTCCTGGATGTGCTTGAGGGCGGCCTGCATCCGTTTCTTGGTCTCGTCGTCGACGATCTTGGGACCGGTGTAGTAGTCGCCGAACTCGGCGGTGTTGGAGATCGAGTACCGCATGTAGTCGAGGCCGCCCCGCTTGATCAGGTTGATGATCAGCTCGAGCTCGTGGCAGACCTCGAAGTAGGCGAG
>NZ_JAWJBT010000722.1:0-266 GCF_046536035.1 Halomonas sp. SIMBA_159 | reverse complement strand
CTATCTGCGTTCATCCGCGTTCATCCGCGGTTCCTGACTTGCCTCGGGTGTTCCTTGGCGCTCTTGGCGTCCCTGGCGGTTACGGGTTCTGCTGCTCCTGCTCGGCCTGGAGGGCCCGCTCCTCGCGGGCCCGCATCACCTCGGGGTCGCGGTTCATGTCGAGGCGGAGGTCGCCCGGCATGGCGTAGAACGTCTCGACGTCCGGGCTGGTGAAGATCGCCTCGCGGGTGTCCTGCCACAGCCGGCTCTTGACGATCCGCGGGTTC
>NZ_JAWJBT010000721.1:0-266 GCF_046536035.1 Halomonas sp. SIMBA_159 | reverse complement strand
ATCGTTGGATCCGGCGAGGCCGCCCACGTCCGAGGCGCCCGACACCGTGGCGGTCGCGTAGACTCCCGTGAGAGTGCCGGTGTTGTAGCCGACCAGCCCGCCGACGAAATCCGCGCCCGTGATGCTGCCGCCCCGCAGGCCGACGCCGCGGATCGCGCCGGATGACTGGCCGAACAGGCCGGAATAGGACCCGCTTCTGGCGACCGTCAGGCCGGTGACCGCGTGGCCCAGGCCCTCGAAGCTGCCGGAGAAGCGTTTGACCGGTG
>NZ_JAWJBT010000720.1:0-266 GCF_046536035.1 Halomonas sp. SIMBA_159 | reverse complement strand
AGGGGGCGACGCCGGAGCAGGTGCAGCAGAAAGTGATCGAACACGCCAAGACGTGGGGCTTGGCCATCGACGACCTCTCGCAGATGTTCCTGCCGGAGAAGATCAAGCGGGACTCGAAGAACACCGCTCAGATGTTCCTCCCCGAAGCCGACACGCAGAGCCCCGAGTTCAAGGCGTGGTTCGGGAACAGCACGGTTATCAATGCGGACGGCACGCCGAAGCTGGTGTTCCACGGAACGCGATCGCGCGACAACTTCAACACCTTC
>NZ_JAWJBT010000719.1:0-266 GCF_046536035.1 Halomonas sp. SIMBA_159 | reverse complement strand
AGTTGAGTAAGGAGCTTGAGAGCCTCTCTAAAAAAGTAGAGAAGCTTGAAAAGAAGATTCAATGGTTAGAAGATCGATATAATGAAATCTCGAATGAAATCAAAAATCAGGAATCTTCTATCTTAAATAAGGTGAAGGAGCTGAAACGTAGAAACTCGCCGATTGGAAACACCTTTATTGAGGAAATTTTCGATAAAGAATTCAATACAAAAACAACAAGCACCAAAAAGTTAATGGAGTATTCCAATCAACTCTCACAGCTAGAG
>NZ_JAWJBT010000718.1:0-266 GCF_046536035.1 Halomonas sp. SIMBA_159 | reverse complement strand
CACCACGCCTTACGCTGGTCTGGTGTTTGACATCAATGACAACTGGTCGACCTACGCCAGCTATACCTCTATTTTCCAGCCGCAAAATGATCGTGACAGTTCAGGCAAATATCTGGCTCCAATCACCGGTAACAACTACGAGCTGGGTCTGAAATCGGACTGGATGAATAGCCGTCTGACCACCACGTTAGCCATCTTCCGTATTGAGCAGGATAATGTCGCTCAGTCCACCGGTACACCTATCCCCGGCAGCAACGGCGAAACCG
>NZ_JAWJBT010000717.1:0-266 GCF_046536035.1 Halomonas sp. SIMBA_159 | reverse complement strand
CATTCGAAAAACAGCTGAATGTCCGCGCGAAATCATTGCCGGATCCTGCTGGCACCGCTGCGATGAACAAATCGCTTGTTCCGGCCGCTGCTGATGCAATTTCACGCATCGTCCCATCGCCCCCGAAGCCGATCACCAAATACTGGCCCGGCTGTGCTTTTAACCGGTTGACCAGTTGAAAAGCATGGCCGGACGATTGTGTGATGAAAGCTTCATGTGGAAGATCGATTGTTGCGGAAAACTTGCGCCATTTGGCGAGGGCCGCA
>NZ_JAWJBT010000716.1:0-266 GCF_046536035.1 Halomonas sp. SIMBA_159 | reverse complement strand
AACCTGCGGCTGGATCACCTCCTTAAACGATGCATCACTCCTCGCGGTAAGCGCTCACAATGAATTACCTGATCAGAATGCTGTTGATGAGCAGTGATAAACGCTCTTTCACGTTAAAAAAGAAGAAAAGACCTTTCTTTTTCTTTTGATGTTGAAAACACGATTCGTTTATCACTGCTTATAGCAGTCGCTCTTTAACAATGTATATCATGCTGACAAGAACGTTTTCGAACGTTCTTACGTAAATTGTTTTGTGATACGTCTCA
>NZ_JAWJBT010000715.1:0-267 GCF_046536035.1 Halomonas sp. SIMBA_159 | reverse complement strand
GTGCGTGGGGAGGTAGCCGATCGACTCCACCAGACGGGGCGTGAAGAACGCCGAGACGGCTGTGCCGATCATCCCCATCCCGAAGACGCCGGTCGCGAACCCACGTCGAGCCGGCGGGAACCAGGCGCGCGAGAACGGGATGCCGACCGCGAAGATCGTTCCGGCGACACCGAGGTAGAACCCGGCGATCAGCAGCAGGGGGAAGCTGCGGATCTCTCCCGCCACCGCGACGAGGAGGACGGCCGGAACCGAGATCAGCAGCACGGC
>NZ_JAWJBT010000714.1:0-267 GCF_046536035.1 Halomonas sp. SIMBA_159 | reverse complement strand
CGCTGTGCGGCGACCACGCCAAGATCCGCGCCCCCGCCGCCATGGACTACGGCGCCACCAGCGCCATCTCCGCGGCGTTAGCCCAAGGGCCAGAGCACTCCCCCTCACCTTCCCGCCCACCTCTCAGTTTTCATCCAACAGCCTTCATCCTGTAGGAGCGTCCGAAGCGGAGCGCCGGACGCGTCTCGAAGGACGGCTGCGCCGTCCGGCTCAGATAAAGGAGGTTGGGAAAGCTGATCGGAAGTGGATCGGAGCAGGAACCGACCT
>NZ_JAWJBT010000713.1:0-267 GCF_046536035.1 Halomonas sp. SIMBA_159 | reverse complement strand
CCTAGACCGTTATTAATAACAGCGTCTAGGACAAGGCACGTTTTACGCTATCGCAGGATCAAAAGACTTGCCGAATCATCGTTCATTTAGAGGCTTCTTTCATATTACCGATGCGACCAACGGAAAAGGTACATTCGGTTGGGTATACGCAACCGACTACATAAATAACATCTACACCAACTATTTAAACAACAACGTGTGGAGTGGTTGGTCAAGGCTTTCAAACCATAACTTATTATCCGAGAATGGTCAAAGTCAGTTGCTTCC
>NZ_JAWJBT010000712.1:0-267 GCF_046536035.1 Halomonas sp. SIMBA_159 | reverse complement strand
CGGCCAGCCAGTCGAGAAACTGCTGGTGCTCATAATCGCGCTGATAGCCATGCAATTGATGCCCGAGGTGCCAGTCTGAGGTGTGAAGTATTTTCATGCCGTTAGTGTAAATACTGAGAGATCCAGAGAAAAGATAAGGGCCGATTGTACCCCAGCCAAATGCTATCACGGTCAGATCAACAGAAAAAATTACGACAGCCAGACACGATTTTCTGCCGCCAGGCCACGGGGATACCGGCGGTGGTCTCAGCCCGTGCTGCTTGCAAA
>NZ_JAWJBT010000711.1:0-267 GCF_046536035.1 Halomonas sp. SIMBA_159 | reverse complement strand
CCCAGCACTGTCAGTAGCAGTATCAAGCCGATTAAGATACCACTACGCAGCCCCATAAATACCAGCAACACAATAATAACGATAGCTACAGCCTCAGCCAGATTGACAATAAAGCCGCTGACCGAATTGGCGACCTCGTCAGGCTGGTTATAGATAGTGTGTAACTCAATACCAACGGGGCGATTATAGTTAAGCTGCTGCAAACGCTGCGCTATCTGCTCCCCTGCATCCACTACATTAACGCCGGCGCTAAAAGAAATACCCAAC
>NZ_JAWJBT010000710.1:0-267 GCF_046536035.1 Halomonas sp. SIMBA_159 | reverse complement strand
GGCACGGTGTGGATGACGTTGTTCTCGAACCACGACATCGGGTTCTGCGTGGCGAGGTTGTTCACTGCGGTGGGGCTGGAGCGCGCATCGATCGGCCCGCCCATCATCACCAGCGAACGCGGCGTCTTCTCGCCGTCGTCGGCCATCAGCGAGACGGCGGCCAGCACCGGCACGGTCGGCTGGCAGACGCTGACCACGTGCAGTTCTTCCGCGCCGATGTGGCGGATGAAGTCGCGGATGTAGTCGATGTAGTCGTCCAGCCCGAAC
>NZ_JAWJBT010000709.1:0-267 GCF_046536035.1 Halomonas sp. SIMBA_159 | reverse complement strand
CGTACCAGCCAGTCGTCGAGATAGTCGGGGTCCCGGCGCAAGTCGCGCATGACGCGTTCGCCGAGCTTCCGCTCCGCCTGCGGCGTAAGCGAGCCCGAGCCGCCGCTGCCGAGGTCGGGTAGTTGCTGCGCGGCAATCGGCGCGCGCCAGCCGTCGTTGCTTCCGCCACCGGTCGAATTGCCGGTGCCGCGGTTCAAACCAAAATTGCCGGAAAAGCGGCTTTCCGCGCCGCCGTATACGCCGAACACGCCTTGCGCGATCTCAGGC
>NZ_JAWJBT010000708.1:0-267 GCF_046536035.1 Halomonas sp. SIMBA_159 | reverse complement strand
GTCACATTAAATAAACAAGCTGATTTAGATTACTTGTGTAATGCATATTCAACCATTCTCAAGGAAAAAGACAATGTTTTAAGCAACCTAAATACATACTTAGCAAGTCTAACCATTGTCCAAAAGAATTTATTTAATGCTTTAGACAAGGAAGCAAAGAGTAAGTTTTCAATAGATATTAGACAGCGAGTTTTGCAGCTTCTTAATGAGTATGTGGGAAACATATACGATGGATGTAGTGTCAAAATATCTACTGCAAACTTAAAC
>NZ_JAWJBT010000707.1:0-267 GCF_046536035.1 Halomonas sp. SIMBA_159 | reverse complement strand
ATGTACGCATGAAGTCCAAGGGCCCACACATGAAGACGTCCGCATCGTCCGGCAGCTCGACGGCGGCGAGGTCCATGCGCCCCGACAACGCGGGTCGAAGAGTCGGCGCCGATCCCGCATCGTCTCGATACCAGTTCTGCGCACGGGCGTCTTCCATCGCCAGCACCTGCCTGCGCAACGACGCGTAGAGCACGTGAGTGTCGTGCGAGCGATCGGCATGGAACAGGCGCACGGTGCGCGCCGGGGAGTGGCGCGAGAGGTCTTCGA
>NZ_JAWJBT010000706.1:0-267 GCF_046536035.1 Halomonas sp. SIMBA_159 | reverse complement strand
CTATCAACTGGCAGAAGACTTAACTCAGGAAACATTTGTAAAAGCCTATCGGCATTTCAACCAATTCCAACACCAATCAAACAGTCGAACGTGGCTATTCCGTATCGCTCAAAATACTACAAAAGATCATTTCCGAAAGAAAAACCCCTTAACTCGCTATTTTAATTTGACGTTGACCGAACCAGACTCTTCTCCCCTTCCTTCCGAACTGATGGAAATGAGTGAACAGCAGGAAGCTCTTTTCGATTCACTTCAGAACTTAAAACC
>NZ_JAWJBT010000705.1:0-267 GCF_046536035.1 Halomonas sp. SIMBA_159 | reverse complement strand
ATTAGCGGGGTTGCGGATGAACCCTATCGCGATTTTGAAGAACCATCGGAAAGTACGGCCGGCGAAACCGGTACCTCATCCAACACTCCCGATGACACGGGGGATCTTTCGGATTCTTCCGGAGAGGACGAAACGTCAACTGCCGGAACAATCACCGGTAGCAGTTTGAGCTTTGGCAGTGATGGCATCTTATCATTTTTATGGATTGCACTTATGGCGGGTTTTGCCGCACTGCTCACGCCTTGTGTATTTCCGATGGTACCGTTG
>NZ_JAWJBT010000704.1:0-267 GCF_046536035.1 Halomonas sp. SIMBA_159 | reverse complement strand
GATGTAAAGCGCGATCGCCCAGAGAGGCATATATCGCATTAATAGGGACACATTGCCACTTGCAACAGGATCAAAAATGCTGGGTAAGCCCCACCAGTAACCGACTCCAATCAGCGCGATCGCAAAAACGGCAAGCCAAGTGAACTGCAAGCCATAAGCCATTGCCAAAACCCCGATTCCCCAAACTAGATACAGTTCATAAACTGCCCCACTTTGATGGAACATTTGCGACATTAACCCTAAATCTGCCCCTAGAATCAACGCCCC
>NZ_JAWJBT010000703.1:0-267 GCF_046536035.1 Halomonas sp. SIMBA_159 | reverse complement strand
ATACACGCTTTTGGTTTTAGCGTACTGGCGCTGCATGGCGATATGGAGCAAAAAGATCGTGACCAGACCTTAGTGCAATTTGCCAACGGCAGTGCCTGTATTCTGTTGGCCACTGACGTGGCGGCCAGGGGCCTGGATATCAGCAGCGTCGATGCGGTATTTAATTATCAGCTGGCACACGATGCCGATACCCATACTCATCGCATTGGCCGCACCGGTCGCGCCGGCCAGAGTGGTATTGCGTTAAGTCTATTTACCGCCAGCGAT
>NZ_JAWJBT010000702.1:0-267 GCF_046536035.1 Halomonas sp. SIMBA_159 | reverse complement strand
AATTTTGAATTTCGACGAGGCCAAAATAGGCTGTGGTGGTGGTTGGTTGGCCGGATCCACTGGTGGTCTGCTTCAGTCGACTGCCATCAGCGCTGTAGACGTAGGAGGTCGTGACCCCGTTATAACTCACAGACAATGGGCGATTTTCTGCATCATAGGTCATGATGCGACCATCAAGACCTTTGGTCATGTTGCCATTCGCATCGTAGGTAAAAGCCTGACCATCAACTTCTGACGGGGCATGCACCGGCTGCGAGCTGCGATAAC
>NZ_JAWJBT010000701.1:0-267 GCF_046536035.1 Halomonas sp. SIMBA_159 | reverse complement strand
AAACGAATGATGGAAAGAAAAGTCCCTTTGGAACTTCAAGACCAGATTAAAGCAAGGTGGGGGGTTTATGAAACCATTTCGTAAGAAAAAGCTGTATAGATTAGATGAAATTCATGCGATGTCCCAAGCGTTTGGGCGACCAATGAAAGGGGTAGCGTATGCAAAATTCATTTTAATTCCATTTCTTTGCTTCGGTGGATTTTCATATCTCTTCTTTCATTATTGGTGGTTGGCTTTGATTTGTGGCTTTATTGGCAGCTTGTATGG
>NZ_JAWJBT010000700.1:0-267 GCF_046536035.1 Halomonas sp. SIMBA_159 | reverse complement strand
CAACCAGAGGTCCCAGCATTTGTTCTGCACCAAACTTGACCAATACAGTATACCCTTGCAATGCCAGCACCATGCCGATAAACAAGCCGGACACCAGTATGATCAGTAGCGACAAAACCCCGATAACATACAGCTGCTTAACCAGCAGCGGAAATCCTTTACGGAAATCCGGTTTACCAAGCAAAGCACCGAATAGCATCAGGCCTGCGCGGCCAAAGCCGGTAATACTGTTTATGGTGGCTGCACCAAGCTGTTGTAACTTATTGG
>NZ_JAWJBT010000699.1:0-267 GCF_046536035.1 Halomonas sp. SIMBA_159 | reverse complement strand
CCGGAGAGATGCAGCTCAGCCGGGCGGGTATTGTGGGTGTAGATATTGAGTACCACAGCACCCAGGATCATGGCGAGCAACAGCGGCAGTATGAATTTTAACAACAGACTTTTTTTGGTCATGACGACAACTCAGCTATCAGCACCAGGAGATTGTGCTAAGTATAGCCTTCATGCGGGTACTATCATTTGCCGTTCTGGCCGTTATGCTCGATGAACCAGCGCCGCAGTAGATTCACCGCAATGAATAACACATTGTTTCTTCAGG
>NZ_JAWJBT010000698.1:0-267 GCF_046536035.1 Halomonas sp. SIMBA_159 | reverse complement strand
ATCAACTGCGCCAGCAGGTCCGCCAGCAGGCGGTGCAGTCGCTGCTGGCCGATCTGCGCGAGGGCGCCGAGATCGAGACCTTCCCGGAGCGCCGCGAGCAGGTCGAGGACAAGCCGGACCTCGGCGGTGGCGGCCAGGGCGGCGGCGCCGTCATGCCCGGCGGCCAGTAGGGCACCGGCCTTTTCCAACCCGCCGTGGGCAACTTTATCGACCGCCCACGGCGGGTCTCTCTCCCCTCAAGAGAGAGGATGAGAGTGGGCCATGCCC
>NZ_JAWJBT010000697.1:0-267 GCF_046536035.1 Halomonas sp. SIMBA_159 | reverse complement strand
CCTGTCACAACTGCAGGCGAGTGCCGGGGTGGAATGGCTGAAGGGCAAAGCGCAAGAACTTCATGAAGAACTGATGGCGTTTGCCGGATTCGATGCTGCGCTGCAAAGCTTCGAAGCAAAGAGCTTGATGAAGAACATGGCGCAGCTTTTTGAGAATGTCATCGCACTTGAATGGGCGGAGAGACAAGGCGGCATTTATGTGCCGCTTGCAGTGGTTTTCACCGAATTGTCCTGGGGCACGAGAGCATTTGGCGAAGAGATGACAAG